>DASWFT010000469.1:0-26195 GCA_036394075.1 Streptosporangiaceae bacterium | reverse complement strand
GACAGCACCGTCGACCTGTCGAACTGGACCTTGACTGAGCACCCGGCCCAGCAGCCCATCTTCTCGACGGTTACCGTCCCGGCCGGGACGACGCTCGCGGGCCACCACTTCTACCTGCTCGGCCTCGCCAACTCGGGGCTGGCAACCCCCGCCAGCGCGGGCGACACCACCGTCAGCCTCAGTAGGGCGACCGGCCTCGCTCCCGGCCAGCAGGTCCAGATCGGCACCGGCTCGGCTGCGGAGACCCGCACGATCGCCCACGTCACCAACTCTGGTGCCACCGGGCCCCGCGTACCGGGCGAGATCGGCAACGCCGTCAAGCTGTCGGGAAACGGCGAGTACGTGAACCTGCCGAACGGCATCGTCAGCGGGCTGCACGACTTCACCATCTCGGCGTGGGTCAACCCGTCTGCCAACTCGGCCTGGTCGCGGGTGTTCGACTTCGGCACCGGCACCAGCAACTTCATGTTCCTCACGCTCAGCGCCGGCGGCGGCCCGCTCCGTTTCGCCGACGCCACCCCCAGCGGCGGCGGCGATTCGATCACTGGCCCCGGCACGCTGCCGCTGAACACCTGGTCGCACGTGGCGGTGACGCTGTCCGGCCACACCGGGACGCTGTACGTGAACGGCCAGCCGGTGGCGACCAACACCAACATGACCCTCACCCCCGCCGATCTCGGCGCCACCAACCAGAACTGGATCGGCCGGTCGCAGTTCATCGCCGACCCCTACCTGGCGGCCACCGTGGACGACTTCCAGATCTACGACCACGCCCTGTCCGCCGCCGAGATCGCCGCGCTGGCCAGCGGGCAGCCCGGTGCCGGCAACGTTGCCTCGTACAAGTTCGACGAGGACTCCGGTGAAACCGCGCTGGACTCCTCGGGCAACGGCCGCAACGCGACAATCATCAGCACCGGGAACGTCAGCACACCGCTGTGGCAGCCGCTGCCCGACGGACCCATCACAGTCCCCGCCGGCTCGGCCAACGTGCCCGTCACGAGCACATCGGGGTTCAAGGTCGGCCAGAAGCTGGCCATCGGCTACGGCCACACGCTGGAAACAGCCACGGTGACCGCCGTCGGCACGCCGGGCACGCAGGCCCGGCTCGCGGCTGCGACGCCCGCCGGCGCGACCAACATCAAGGTCACCTCGACCAGCAACATCACCGCCGGCGACACGATCCGGCTCGACATCGGCCCGAGGACCGAGAACGTCACCGTCGCGTCGGTGGGCACCTCCGGCGCAGGCGGCACCGGCCTCACCCTGACCGCCCCGCTGAAGTTCGACCACGCGTCCAACCTTCCCTTCAGCGACCGGGGCACCGGTGTCACCTTCAGCCCAGCGACACGCTTCGCGCACTCGAGTAACGAGCCCGTGCAGGCACTGGGCAGCAGCATCACCCTCGACAGTCCCCTCGGCCATAGCCACGCGATCAACGACCCGGTGCGTGATGCCGCGGTCACGACTGTGGGCTACCAGGGCCCGCCGGCACCTGACCAGTGGTTCGGCGGCCCCGCCCTCTCCACCAGCGCCGGCAGCATGGTGCTGCGCGACGCGAGGGGCCTGGTGGCTGACAGCCTCAACTACGGCGGCATCGTCGACCCACCGGCCACCGAGGGTTACCAGGGCGCGTCCGGGACAGGCCAGGGAGGCTGCTTCGCGCCCTCGCCCGTCTCGGCCAGTGGCGTCGACAGGAGCGACATCCGCCTGCCTGACGGCAACGACACCGACAGCAACTGCGGCGATTTCTCGATAACCAACCATCCCACGCCAGGTGACGCCAACCAGAACTTCACTCTGGACCCGGGTCCCCTGGTCTCGCTGCAGGCCACCAACAATGGCGCCAGCTCGGGCTATCTCAAGCACGACGACTCCGACGATCTTGTGGTCGTCGCGCCGGTGACGGCGGACAGCCCGAGCACCGACAAGCAGGACGCCACGTTTGTGGAAGCGGCCGGCCTGGCCAACCCAAACTGCGTCTCGTTCGAGTCGATCAACAAGCCCGGCAGCTACCTGCGGCACCAGAATTTCCAGTACCACCTGCAGCCCAGCGACGGCAGTTCGCTGTTCTCCACGGACGCGACCATCTGCCCGGCGACCGGCAACAGCGGTCAGGGCACGTCGTTCCAGTCGGTGAACTTCCCGGGCAGGTACATCCGCAACTTCAACAACGTCGTCTACCTCGCCGCCAACGGCGGCTCCAACCCCTGGGACACCGCTACCGGCTGGCCGGTCGACACGAGCTGGCTGGTGGCCACGCCCTGGGCACCAGCACCGTGAGGCGCCGGCGGCGGCAACTGAAGCTAGTGCACATCGGCCCTAAGAACATGGCGCTGAATCGAGCACGCCCCCCAGCGGCCTTGATCGATCACTCCCGGTGCCCACCGTCCACGGTGGGCACCGGGCTCGGCAGGTCGAGCAGCCGTTGCAGCTCGGCGAGGACGGCTTGCTGGCGGTGCCGGTCTGCCAGGGTGCTCGAGATCGGCCTTGACGCAGGGATGAGTGAGCATCTCGGTCACGGGGCCCTGCGATCCTGCCTGGGCGCGGCCCGGGCAGCAGCCGCAACGGCGGCTATCCGAAGGGGATGACGGCCGGGATCGGTATGACCGCCGCTCAGCACGCGTCGAGGAACGGCGTGATCAACGCGAGCACTTCGCCGGGCCGTCGTGTCACGCCGACGTGTGTGGTCCCCGGGAGCACTGCGAGTTGCGCGTTCGGCAGGAGTTCGAACATCTCCACCACGTCGGGCAACGGTGAGAAGTCGCGGTCGCCGAAGATCAGCAGGGTTGGTACCTGCAGTGATCGCAGCTCGTCGGTCCACCCCGGGAACTCGTGCACCAACATCGAGTTTTTGGCCGCGAACTCGTCGAAGTGCGCGGGGTCGGGAGCGACCGCGTCGTAGGCGTCTCGCATCGCCTGGAAGTCGGCCGGCGTCGGCATGCGGTCGTCGTCGAGTGGCGCGCTCTTCCGGCCCGGCGGGCGGTGGGCGTCCGCCGAGGCGACAATCAGCTTGCCAACTCTGGTGGGTGCGCCGAGCGCGACCGCGTACGCGACCAGACCGCCGAGGCTGAAACCGAACAGGTCGGCCTCGGTGATCCCCAGATGGTCGAGCAGCGCGACAACGTCACCGGCCAGCGCCTCGATCGTCATCGGGCGGTCGGTGTCGGCGGTGTGCCCGTGGCCCTGGAGTTCCGCCGCGATCACCTGCCTGCTCGCCGCAAGGGGTTCGAGCAACGGCCCGAAATTGAGGTCGATGGTCATCAGGCCACCGTGGAGGAGCACGAGAGGCCGACCGGATCCGCGCGTCTCGTAGTACAGCTGCAGGCCGTTCACCGATGCGTACGTCATACCGGATATGACGGAAGGTCTCGCGGGTATCGGGCTGTTCGACGATGCCGCGGGGCTGCCCCAGCCTGGTGAGGATCCCCCTGATCTGCGGGCCGTAGCGATCGGAGGTGACCTCAGCGGCACGGAAGATGGCCACCATGTCATCTTCAGACGCTGGCCGCAGCAGGCGCATCCCTCATTGGGCGGGCCGGGCGCGCGGTCGCGAGCGAAATCTGTTGCGCATGCCGGTGCCGCCGGCCGATGGTGAGGAATGCTCAGCGAGCACGACCGCCTGCCTGCTGGCGTTCTCGTGGCGCCGGGTCTGACGGATCAGTAGGCGCGCCCGACTACCGCGACGAGGTCGGGGGCGTCTTCCGAGTCGGGCACACTGCCGTCCGCGTGGAGCAGGCAGCGCACGGTGACACCGTGAACGTTCAACTCCGCTTCGCCTTCGGCGCCGACCGCGGACCACGGCAGCCTGGCCCAGCCGGTGCCGACCGCTTCGATGGCCTCGGCCACCGACGTTACCTCGGTGGTGCGCCGCTTCTGTTCGGCCAGCGCGCCGTCGTACAGCGTCTGCTGGTCGGCAGTCAGAGCCGCCGTCACCAGGCTAACCACGGAATCCACCGGCACGGGACCTCTCTCCCCGGTCACCCGGCGTACCACCACGACCCGACCCTCGACGATGTCGCGCGGCCCCACCTCGATGCGGACGGGATACCCCTTGAGCTCGGCATCTATGGCCCGCCGACCGAACGGCACGTCGACCCGTTCATCGAGAGTGGCCCGGACGCCTGCGTCACGCAGTCCGTCGGTCAGCTTACGGGCCGTCTCGACGACACCATCGCCTTCCTTCACCACGAGGACGTGGGCCTGTACCGGAGCCACGCGGGGCGGCATGCGAAGCCCGAGATCGTCGCCGTGGGCCATGATGACACCACCGATGAGGCGGGTCGTGATGCCCCATGAGGTGGTCCAGGCCAGTTCACGCCTACCGGAGGCGCCGAGGTAGCCGATCCCGAAGGCACGCGCGAAGTTCTGGCCCAGCTCATGGCTGGTGCCCATCTGGAGGGCCTTACCGTCGCCCATCATCGCCTCTAGCGTGTACGTCGACGTGGCGCCGGCGAAGCGCTCACGCACAGTCTTGCGGCCCACGACAACCGGCAGGCCCAATACGTTGACCAGGACGTCCTCGTAGACGTCGTGCAGGATGCGGCGGGCGTAGCCGCGGGCCTCCGCCTCGCTGGCGTGCGCCGTATGACCCTCCTGCCAGAGGAACTCGGTGGTCCGCAGGAACAAGCGGGGGCGTAGCTCCCAGCGCACCACGTTGGCCCACTGATTGATCAGCAGCGGCAGGTCACGATAGCTCTCAATCCATCTGGCCATCGACTCACCGATGACCGTCTCGCTGGTCGGCCGGATGACCAGCGGCTCCTCCAGCTGCTTGCCGCCGGCGATGGTGACGACCGCCAGCTCGGGACTGAACCCCTCAACATGCTCGGCTTCACGCCGCAGGTAGGACTCCGGGATCAGCAGAGGGAAATAAGCATTGGCCGCGCCAGCCGCCTTGATCCGATCATCGAGCTCGCGCTGCATTCGTTCCCACAACGCGTACCCGGTAGGCCTGATCACCATCGAACCCCGAGCCGGCCCGTTCTCGGCCAGTTCCGCCTTGGCGATCACGTCCTGGTACCAGCGCGGGAAGTCCACTGCTCGCGGGGTCAGCAGCGCCTTAGCCATTCGTGGTCAGGGGCGCGGAGCCGCGGCGGCCCGTTCCCCATCCCCCTCTCGATTCGTACATGCGGTTCGCCGTCCGGGCACACCGCTGATCCTCTTAGCTGCACCTTGAGCCACCCTGTCCCGGACGGCGGGAAGCCCAGCGATCGCGCCGCCGCCGTGGCTCCGGGATATCCACGCGCCGGGTCAGCGCGCGACGGCCAGCGCCTGTGGCGCAATCCTAGGCGCACAGCCCGGCCACAGCCTCCAGCACACCACAGTACGTGGCTTCCCCGGCACGCGAACGATGACGCTACTCGGACTAGCCTGAAGGTGTGATCACCTGCGTCGTCGAGTATGTAATCGACCCTGCAAAGATCGACGCCTTCGAACGCTTCGGCCGCCGGTGGATGGACCTGGTCGATTCACACGGCGGCACCCACCATGGCTACTTCCTGCCAGCCGAGGGCGCGCGACAAGGCCCTCGCCCTGTTCAGCTTCCCCAGCCTCGCCGCCTACGAGCAGTACCGTGCCCTGTTCGGCACAGACCCCGACTTCATCGAAGCCGACCGCATCAGGGACCAGAGCGGCTGCGTGCTCCGCTACGAACGGAGTTTTATGCGCCCGCTGCTACCTGAGCATCCAGCAGAGTAAGCGGCCCGCACCATGGTCCGCAGCGCCAGCTGAACAGCTACCGGTCGCGGATATGATTTGCGCCCATGTCGATGTCAGCGCCATGGCCGCGGGGCAATCCTGGGACCCGGCAACTGGCGTCTGGTCGTAAATCGTGGCGGCCATGTTTGCTCGGGTGATCAGGCCGAGGCGGGAGGGTGGCTTGCCGCCTGTCTGACCGTGCGGCCCGGGGCCGGTGTGACGGTCAGGAGGCCGTCTTTCATCAGGCCGATCCGCTGCGCGCGGGCCGCCACGGTGCTGTCGTGGGTGACGTGCAGCATCGTCAGCCCGCGGGAGCGCCAGAGGTTGTCCAGGAGGCCGATGATCTCGTCCCTTGTCCCCTCGTCCAGGTTGCCGGTCGGCTCGTCGGCGAGCAGCACTGTGGGGTTCTTCACGAGCGCGCGGGCGATCGCCACCCGCTGCTGCTGGCCGCCGGACAGTTCGGACGGCAGGTGGTGCAGCCGCTCGCTGAGTCCGACGGTCGCCAGCGCCTGCTCCGTGCGCGCCTTCCGCTCGGCCGCGCCGACACCGAGCGGAACGAGCGCCACCTCGACGTTCTCCGCCGCGTTCAGCGTGGGGATCAGGTTGAAGGTCTGGAAGATGAACCCGATGAAGCGGGCCCGCACCTCGGTGACCTTGGCCTCTCGCATCCTGGTCAGGTTCATCCCGTCAAGCTCGACCGTCCCGGAGGTCGGCCGGTCAAGGCCGCCGATGATCTGCAACAGCGTGGACTTGCCGTGGCCGGTCGGGCCCTGGATGGCGAGCCACTCGCCGCCGGAGATCACCAGGTCCACGCCGCGTAGCGCGGTGACCGTGCCGCGGTCCTTCTTGTAGATCTTGACGACGCCGGAGAGCTTATACATCGCTTCCTCTCATTCCTGCCCTGTCATTCCGCCGCGTTATTCGACCTTGGCCAGCGCCGCCGCGGGCCGCAGCCGGGCCGCCCGCCAGCCACCGAGCGAGCCGGCGATCAGGCCGCCGGCCACGCCAAGCACCACAGCGGTAAAGATCACGGTCACCGTGACGGGCGCGGTCAGCGTCACAGAAACAGTGTGGGCGGTATTGGTCAGCGCCCGGAGGGCGCCACCCGCGCCCTGGCCGGTGCCCGCCACCGAGGCCGCGTTACTCGACCCGACCGTCGCGGTCAGCTTCGGCGCCAGCTTGTCAATCAGGGCGGCACCGCCGTACCCGAGGCCGACGCCCACAGCGCCGCCGATGATGCCGATCGCGATCGACTCGCCCATCACCTGGCCGATGATCCGCCGGCTCCGCCAGCCCAGTGCCTTCAGCGTGCCGAACTCGCGCACCCGCCGGGTTACCGCCGCCATCGTGAGCAGGCTGGCCAGGCCGAACGCGGCGATGAGCACCGCGACCGCCAGCCACTTCCCGAGGTTGTTGGCCAGGCTGGACGCGCTGGACAGCGACCCCGTCACCTCGCTCGCCAGGTCGTTTTGATCGGTGACGGTGGCCGACGGCAGCGCCACGGCGATCTCCTGCTGCACGGCGGCAATATCGGCGGCGCTCGCGGCCGACACGTAGATCGTGTTCACCTGGCCGGTCAGGCCGCTCGTCCCGTTCTTGCCGAGGCTCTGGGCCTTGGCCAGCGGGATGTACACGTCCGGGGGATTGCCGCCCTGCGGCGCGCTGACGATCCCGGTGATCGTAAAGTTCGTGCCGCCCACATCGATCGTGGAGCCCGCGCTCAGCTTGTTCTGCGTCGCGTAGCCGGAATCCACTACCGCGTGGTCGGAGTTCGCGTCGGCAGCCGTCAGGCCGGTCCCGGAGGTCAGCTTGGCGGCGCTGAGCGGACCGAGTGACGTGCGGACCGTGTCCACGCCGGCGGCGGAGAACGAGTTGGTAGTGAATGCCGACTTGAAGCTGCCGCCACCGCCGGTGGTCACGGCCGGGACCGTCCCGGTGACCGTGACATCCGACAGCGTGAGCCCGCCTATCGCGGACGTCACATCGTGCTGGCGGGCAACAGTGGCCAGCACGCCGGAAGCGAGGGGCGCATACCGGCCGTTGACCAGGTCGTTGATGTTGATCTTCGTGCCGGCCGCGATCTGGCCCTGCTTCGCCGCCTTGATCTGCTGCCGGAACCCGAACGTGGTCTTCTGCCCGCCCGAATCCTGTGGCGGCGGCTGGGTGACGGTGAGGTCAGTACCCACCCCGTACAGCGCGTGCAGCACATTGGCCTGCGAGTTCTTCACGCCGTTTGAGGCGGCTGTCACGGTGATCACCAGGCCGATTCCCAGTGCCAGGCCCAGCGAGATAAAAATCGCCTGGCGCATACGCCGCCGCAGCTCGCGGCGGAGATACGTAAAAAACATGCGGACTCCTCAGGGCACCTATTTCTTCATAACGGGCAGCTTTATTCACGCCGGCAGCACGTCCAGATTCCCGCGCCGGCTAATACGCTTTACCGATTATTCGCGCTATTCCTGCAGAGGGGCTGCCAGCGGCCTCCGGGTAATCCCGGTATCAGGATGGGATCTGGCGGCCATTTCCGGGCTCCGGGTCCTGTCGGCCTGCGGCGCGGAGGGCAGGCGGA
Organism: Streptosporangiaceae bacterium; assembly: GCA_036394075.1. Lineage (GTDB taxonomy): Bacteria > Actinomycetota > Actinomycetes > Streptosporangiales > Streptosporangiaceae > JAWWPY01. The sequence goes on along the minus strand of DASWFT010000469.1, from coordinate 17,929 downwards.
CCCGGATGGCAAGTCCGCCGCTTTCGCGGGCCGTGGCAACCAGGATTCCGCCGTGGCTTCCGGCGACCGACCGGACGATGGAAAGGCCAAGCCCGACGCCCTGGCTGTCGGCGACCCGGCTGGCCTCCAGGCGCCGGAACGGCTGGAACAGCGCGTCTAGCTGCTGCGGCGGCACGACCGGCCCGCTGTTGGTCACCGCCAGTTCGACCCGGCCGGGCTCCCCGTGCGCTGCCGTAGACACCTTCACCCAGCCGCCCGGGTGATTGTGCCTGATGCCGTTGCGGACGAGGTTGAGGGCCAGCCGTTCCAGGAGGACGGGGTCACCGACGGTCATGGCGGGGTAGGGCATCGCATCGACGGAGATACGTGCGGCCGCTGCCTCGCGGGCGGTCTCCTCGACCGCGCCGGCCGCGACATCGGACAGGTCGACAGGCAGCCGCCTGATGGCCTCGCTGTCGCTGCGGGCGAGCGTGAGCAGGCCGTCGATGATCAGCTCGCTGCGGGAGTTGGTGGCGAGAATCGTGTCGACAAGCTCGCGCAGCCCGGGGGGCACGCGGCCGGACGCGATCGCGACCTCGATGAGCGTGCGGTTGGTGGCCAGCGGCGTGCGGAGTTCATGCGAGGCGTTGGCCACGAACTGGCGCTGGCTGTCGAAGGACGCGTCGAGGCGCTCGAGCATGGCATCGAAGGTGTCGGCGAGTTCCTTCAGCTCGTCGTCGGGTCCGGCCAGTGCGATCCGCTCACCCAGATTGCGGCCAGCGACCCGGCGGGCGGTGCTGGTGACGCGGCGCACCGGGCTGAGCGCACGCCCGGCCATGATCCATCCGAAGCCGACCGCAGCGACAGCCACCACCGCGAGGGCGACCAGGCACTGACCCACCACGGACTCGACGACCCGGCCGCGGTGCAGATCCAGTTCCTGGCGGACGGCATGCACCTGGTCCGGCCGCAGGTGCCCGGAACCCGACAGGATATTTTCGACGGCTTTCCCGCTGGGATAATTGTGCTTGAAAATGATGTAGAAGATAGCGATCAGCGCACCGCCGGCGAGCAGGAACATCCCGCCATAGAGCAAGGTGAGCCTGGCCCGGATGCCGGGCCGCCGCAGCGCGAAATCGCGGATGTGGTTCATGCGATGCGGTATCCCGCACCCGGGATGGTCTCGATCGGCGGCGGATCGCCCAGCTTTCTGCGGAGCGTCATGATCGTGACCCGGACGACGTGCGTGAACGGGTCAATGTTCTCATCCCACGCCTTTTCCAGCAGTTGCTCGGCGGATACGACCGTGCCGCCGCCGCGCAGCAGTTCCTCAAGGACCAGGAATTCCTTGTGCCGCAGCGGCAGCGGCCTGCCGTCCCTGGTTGCCTCGTGACGGGCCGGGTCGAGGCGGATGCCGGCGCGCTCGAGAACCGGCGGGTCGGGCGGGCGTGCCCGCCGGCCCAGCGCCCTGACCCGCGCGACCAGTTCGGCGAACGCGAAGGGCTTGGCCAGGTAGTCATCGGCACCGAGGCCGAGTCCCTCCACCCGGTCGTCCAGATCCCCGGCGGCGGTGAGCATGAGGATCCGCACGAGGGCTTCGCCGCTGACCAGGGACTTGCAGATCTCGTCGCCATAGATAACGGGAAGGTCACGGTCCAGGATGACCACGTCGTATTCGTTGACGGCGAGGCGTTCCCGCGCCGACCCGCCGTCAAAGACCACGTCGGCGGCAATGGCCTCACGCCGCAGGCCCTCCGCGATGGCCTGCGCGAGCGGCCGCACATCCTCCACCACAAGCACCCGCACCTGCGCCTCCTGACGATCAGGGGTTTCGCGCGCCCATAGATCAGCGGATCGCGCGTCACCCGGCGTCAACCACGATCGCGTGCGCCCGGTCAACTCAGTGTAAAAGCGAGCTTTGACGCTGCCTTTACCGCTGCTCCGGTGAACTGACCCGACGAAGCGGCCGCGGAACGCGGCTTCGCCCCGCGAACAGGAGGAAGCAACTTGACCAGGAACAGGCAGCGGCATGGACGGCTCACCGTGGTCAGTGGCGCGGGACTCCTGCTGGTCACGCTCACGGCGTGCGGCGGCAATGCCGGAGCCGCGCCAGCCGCAAGCAGCGCTCCGAACATGTCTCAGTTCATCACGTGCCTTCAGGGGCACGGCGTGAGCGTTGCCTCGGGCAGCGACGTTCAAGCGATCCGCGCCGCGCTCAAGAGCATCGTCAAAACGCAGCGGAAGTCGGCGGTGGCCGCATGCCGGCAGTACAGTGGCGGACTGATAGGCGCAGGCAAGGCAGGCGTAGGCAAGGGATGAGCGGGGGTGCTGAACCCCGGTAGCCACTACCGGGAAGGGCCTTTATGGCGCTGTCCGGGCATGCCGTACCGCGCAGGCCCACGCGAGGTGCAGCACAGGTCCGCCGGAGGTCTCGCACCCCTGGACGCCGAGCGGGTACTGGCCCTACTGTGATGCCCGCTAGATCCGCCGCCGCTGGCCAATGGCGGTGGAGGGCTGGGCCGCGACCTGCCCGCCCCTGCTCGCGGATTCTCACCGTTAGGCAAGCAAACGTAATGAAGCATGTGACGCCGGCATTTGCTGGCGGGCTCCTTCTCTTCGTCGCCGCATGTTCGCACGCGGGGCCTCCAGGCGCGTCGTCCCGGTCACCGTCACCGGCTGACCCTGTCTCACGGCCGGCCTCGGCTTCAGCGCCAACCAGCCCCGCGTTGGCCTCTACCGGCGTGACCTGGCATGGGCAGTTCGCTGGCTATGGCGGCTCCGCCTGGCGGAGCTCATGGGGGTATGCGGACCAGGGCAGTTACGGGCAGGGCCAGCTCAGTGAGGTCAGTGACCCCACCGCGCCGGGGGGCGGTCCGGCGCTGCGGGTCGTCTACGGCCAGGGCTCATCCGCCAACTCCTGCGGAAACTGTCCCCATCCGGGCGGCGGGCAGTTCTATACCTCGTTCGCGAACATGGGCCATTCTGGCTTCGCCAGCGCCCGGGTATTGTACTTGCGCTACTACGTCAAGTTCCAGGCGGGTTTCGATTTCGGCCGCGGCGGAAAGCTGCCCGGCCTGTATGGCGGGCCGATCAGCCAGGCGAGCGGCGGCCGCCACGGGCAGGCCTTCAGCACCCGGTACATGTGGCGCGACCATACCGTCGCCGGCAGCCTGGACAGGTGCTCCCAGGCCGTCGCGTGCTCCGAGGTCTACCTGTACTCCCGCAGGTCGCCCAAGGTTACGGGCTTGACATCGGCGGCGCCTGGCACTGGCAAGGAGACGGCAACTGGCACATGGTCGAGCAGCGGGTGGACCGCGCCACCGGGAACATCACGGTCTGGTACGACGGGCTTCAGGTGATGTCCAGGGCTGGCGTCCTCGGTGGTGTGACGGGTGTCCCGTTCTCGGGCATCTTCTTCTCCACGTTCTTCGTACTACAGTCGCGGTTTTTCGGTGTGTGGCCGCGCTGCCGCTCAGCGTGATGCCCTGGGTGGCGGGTGATGTTACATTCCGTCACCTCCTTTCGGCCGCGGCTGGTTACCCTGTCCCGGCGGCGAGCAGCCGGGCGCTGTAGTGATGCCAGCGGGCGGTGGCCTGGTGCAGCCGCCGCCGGAGCGACCAGCGGAGCGCGAAGGCCAGGCGGGCGCGGGTGATCAGCCCGGTGGTGTGCTGCCGGGCGAGGCTGGCGAGCCGGGCGGTCTCGGCGAGCGACAGCTTGATGGGGGTGATCCCTGGCGGGCGGGGCTGCCCGCCGCGATCCGGGACGGGCGCGTCGCCGAGGGGTATCTGCAGGTCAGCGTCGCGGACGTCGCCGTCGCCAGCCGGGGCGCTGCCCGCATGGTCCTCGCCGTGGCCGGCGGGGAGGGTGAGGCGGCCGGTCAGCGCGCCGCGGATGGCGCAGGCGCGGAGCTGGGCGAGGGCGGACAGGGCGGTGTGCCGGCAGGCGCCGTCCCAGGTGCGGGCCTGGGACTGGTCCCAGCCGAGTGTGTCCTTGCCCGTTTTGAACGTTTCTTCCACCGGCCAGCGGCGCCCGGCGATGGTGATGAAATAGGTCATGGTGGCGGGCCGTCCCGGCGGCGCCCAGCACAGGCAGAACGTCATCTGGTCCGGGCGGGAGATTAGCCGCCGGATGAGGAGATACTGTCCCGGGATGCCGGTGGCGGTCATCGCCCAGTCGCTGTAGCGGGGGCCTTTGGACCCGTTCCCGCAGGACCGCCGCTCGAATACCGCGTCCTTGACGGCCTGGTCAGCCCGGATCGCCGTGCCGGACGGCAGGGTGACCTGGTAGTCGCGCGGGATGATCGCCACATACGCCAGCCCGGCCCGGGCGGCTTTCTTGCGCAGGTCCTCGCTGCGGCCGTAGACCTCGTCGAACGCGGCCCACTTCGCCGGCAGCCCGGCCGCGGTCAGCCGGCCCAGCTGCCGCATCGCGAGCTGCGGCTTGGTGGCGAACTGCAGGTCATCGGGGACTCCGGCGGCGCGGCGGCGGGGAAAGTCCCGCGCCCACCGATCCGGCATGTACACGTCGAAGTCCGCCCAGGCCTGCCCGTCCGCGGTGACGTAGGCGGAGAACACGGTGGTCACGCAGTTTTCCACCTTGCCGGTGCACCCGGCGTGCTGCGGGGCCACGCACGCGGTGGCGTCCCCGTGCTTGAGCTGCGCGGTCTCGTCGATCGCGATGCCCGGGCCGATCAGATCCTGCTCAGTGTCCGGGATCCACGCCACCGCCAGCGCGGGCAGCGCCGCGCGCAGGTCCGTCCAGTCCCACCGGTACGAGCCGAGCAGGCCCTGCATCCGGCCCCAGCCCTCGTGACCAGCCGATTCCGCCAGCGACCAGCAGTTCGCCTTCGTCTCCGGCGACAGCGCCGCCACGTAATCGAACGCTGCCGCCGCGCTGCGCCGCTGCGCCATCACCCCCCGCAGGACGTTCCTGACCTGGGCATCTGCTCTCGCCGTGCAATCTGCGACATCTCCTATGCTGGCTGCCGCGGCCGTGTCGTCGTCGTTTAGTTCCACAAACCAGGCAACGCGGCACGGCCGCCCCGGATCACAGCGCGGTAACTTCACCGTCACTGTCTCGCGGGCCACCCGGGGCCCTGTCACTCACCGTGACCTGAGGAGCCGGACCGCCGACTACTCACCACATATCAACGATGACTCAACGTGAAACCGCGACTGTAATATTCGGCGGGCACGACACGTCCTGGGGTCCGGCGAAGACCGAGTACGCCTATTTCGCCGATTTCGCGGTGAGCACTCGTTACGTCGGGACGAAGTAATAGATGGCGGTCTTTGTTCTGGTTCACGGCGCGTGGAGCGGCGCACACGGCTTCCGCAAAGTCCGCGGTCCGCTTCGGGCGGCCGGCCACGAGGTTTTCACGCCGAGTCTCACCGGTATCGGTGAGCGCGTCCACCTCACCAGTCCCCAAGTCTGCCTGACGACCCACATCACCGATGTCGTCAACACCGTCCTGTATGAGGATCTTCGCGCCATCGTGCTCCTCGGCTTTTCGTATGGGGGGTTCGTGGTCACCGGGGCGCTGGAGCACATCGGCGACCGGATCCGGCACCTGGTCTACCTCGACGCCTTCGTGCCCGATGACGGCGACAGCGTCCACACCACCGACGGGGACGGGGCGGGGCGCGGCGTGATCGAACTCGGCGGCGACTGGCTGGTGGCGCCGCTGCCTCGCGAGTTCGACGACCCGGCTGAGGCGGCGTGGGCCAGCGCGCGGCGCACGCCGCAGCCAGCTGGCTGCTTCACCGAGCCGGTCCGGCTGGCGCGCCCGCTGGAGGACTATCCCTTCACGCGCACCTACATCAAGGCGACCGGGGAGCCCCGGCCCGAGCCCGGCGGGCCGTTCTGGGCCGCTGCCGACCGGGCCATGGCCTCGCCAGCCTGGCGCTGCCGGGAAATCGCCACTGGTCACATGATTCCCAGCAACCGGCCCGAGGACCTCGCCCGCCTCCTGCTGGAGCTAACCCGAAAACGCCCGGACCGTCTTGCTTGAAAGACTCAACCGATAGGCGCCCCTGACCGAATCGATCACTGAACACACACACGCAGCAGGGCACAAGCACCGTCACACCGGTGCTCTGCCTGGCCTACTTATCATTACGAGATCAGTCGGAATATGGCGCCCCAGCCTTCCATCGTGACAACAGGAACCTCACATTACACCGCCGCGGCAGAGCGGATCATCGCGTCGCATCCGCACATGTCTGACCGGGCGATCGGCCATTCGGTCGGCCTGGCGGCGAAGACCGTGGCGGCGATCAGGAAAAGTTCAAGCGAAGAAATACCGCAGTCAAACGCCCGGGTCGGCAGGGACGGCAGAATCCGCCCGCTGGACAGCGGTGCAGGCCGACGGCGGGCCGCGGAACTCCTGGCGCAGCAGCCGGACGCATCGCTGCGCGACGTGGCACGCGCCGCGGGCATATCCCCGGCGACGGTTCTCGACGTGCGCAAGCGCCTGGAACGCGGCGAGTCACCCGTGCCGGCCAAGCACGCCGCGAACGCCGTCCGCAACAGTGCCAGCGGTAACGGTGCGGAGGCTGACACGGGCAGCGATGGCGCCTCCGCCCAGGCCATCCGTTTCAGTTCGCGGCAGCGGCACCGCCAGATCCGGCCGCCGCGGTGGAAATGCTGCTGCGCGACCCGTCGCTGCGCAACGAGCGCGGCAAGGGCATGCTGCGGCTGCTGCACGTCAACGCGGTCGGCGCGGAGCAGTTGCCGGACGTGGCCGCGGCCGTGCCCCCGCATTGCGTCGGCATCGTCGTGCAGCTCGCCCGCCAGTACGCGAAGATGTGGCAGGACTTCGCCCTGGAACTGGACGGGCGGGCGCGAATCATCGACCCGTCGGCGGCCACGCGCTGAACCGCCGCTGAACGAAGGCGGCGGATACCCCCGGCGGGTCCGGGCCGTCTCCCTGCTTCCTTTCTATTAGGCCGAACGGTCCGTTCTGCGCCAAGCACAAGCGAGCCGCTCTTGTAGGCGGGGAACCGAGGTAGGAAACTGACTCTGATCCGGAAAACGGTATCAGTCCCCTTAGGGACCACGCGGGCGCTCGGGTGCGCCTTGGGAGGAGACACGCGAACCGGTCGCCCCGATTGTTTGGGCATGGTCTTCTACGTCGCCATATTAGCGTTGTGCCCGTGCTCGGTTTCGGGTGGACTTGTGTGAGGGTTCCCGTGCGCAGTGACACTTTGGATCAGCCTCCCCGCATCGACCTGGTGGATCCAGGGCTCTACTCCGATGGTGATCCGTTTGCGCAGTGGCGATGGCTGCGCGCGAACGACCCCGTGTACCTCCATGGACCTACGGATTACCCGAGTTTCTGGGCTTTGACAAGATATGAGGATGTCAAGGCTGTCTTCCGCGACGCGGAGACGTTCAGCTCGGCTCAGGGGATCCTGCTGCGGCCTTCAGGGCATGGAGCCGACCCCGGAGGTGGCCGCACGTTGGCGCTCACCGACCCGCCTCGGCACCGCCAGCTGAGAGGGCTGGTCGAGGAGTGGTTCACGGTCCGTTCGGTGCGGGCTATCGAGGCGAAGATGCGGGAAGTCGCGGGGAGCGTGATTGACCTGGCCGTGGAACGGGAGCGTTGCGACTTCGTGGGAGACATCGCCGCGCGGATACCGCTCTACATGATCTGCAGCATGATGGGGGTCCCGGAATCGGACTGGGAGAGGCTGTTCACGCTGAGCCGCCAGGCTTTCGGGGCCGACGACGCGATGACCAGGCGGTTCGCGCATTTGGAGATCATGGGGTATTTCGCGAACCTCGCTATGGCCAAAGCGGCGTACCCGGCCGACGATTTGGTAAGCGTGCTGGTGACCGGCGAGATCGAGGGCGCGCGGATCAGCAAGGAGGAGATCATCCTCAACTGCGACAACTTGTTCGTGGGCGGGGCTGAGAACACCCGGATCGCGGCGGCCGGGGGCATGCTCGCGTTCCTTGAGCATCCGGAACAGTGGCGGCGGCTCGTCGAGGACCCCACTCTCCTGCCGACCTCGGTCGAAGAGGTCCTGCGTTGGACGTCCACTCCGACGCACATCCTGCGTACCGCGTTGCGGCCTCTCGAGATCCGCGGCCGACGCATTGATGCCGGCGATCTGGTCACGCTGTGGATACCCTCAGCGAACCGCGATGACGAAGTGTTCACGAATCCCGACCAATTCGACGTGAGCCGACAGCCCAACCGGCACTTGGCCCTGGGCTTCGGCGAGCACTTCTGCGTGGGAAATAAGCTTGCCCGCGTCGAGATCCGGCTCCTGTACCAGGAGCTCATCGATAGATCCCTCGGGATCGAGCTAGATGGCGAACCGCGGCGGCTCGGCTCCATTGTGGTGAACGGTCTGGAACACCTGCCAGTGAAGCTGGTGCCGCGCCGCTCGTAGACCCAGATTCGCACCGAGATGACTAGCGGCCCGGGACTGGCTCCTGCGCGCACGGTAATCCTCCGGGCCGCTGTACCCCGGCGGGCCCTGCCGCCTGAACTCGCACGATCTCGCCACGAGGGATTCCAGCTCCGTCGTCTTCAATTCGGACAGTGTGAAAAGCCCGCGTTCCCCGGTTGCCTTCGATCCACTCCTAACCCAAAGACGCGCAGAAGGCTCCCAAGTTCCGCTTCTTCCGCGGTCCGCGCCACTCGTGCCAACAGGGCAATGTCGAGGATCGACATGCCGAACGGGTTGCTGACCACCACTCCGTCCTGCGGACGGACGGCCTGCCGGGTGCCCACGAGAACCTCACCAAGGGTGCCGACGGTTTCATGTATCTTACCTTCGGCCATCAGCCTGCCGAGAATGCGCCGAGGATTGTCCCTGACCAGGGCAGCGTCATCCACGAAAACCGCCTCAGCTTCCAAGAATACATTTTCTGTGAGGTCGTCGAGAGATACGTGCGCCACGAAGCACGCTGGCCGAAACCAGCCGCGTTCGATGTATGGCTTCCGGGAGGTGGTCACCGTGATTACGACGGTACTCGCGGCTACTGCCTCAGGTGCGGAATGGCACGAGACGACGGTAATTCCTGGGATGCTCAGCGCGGCCCAGTCGGCCAGTGCCCGGATACGGCCGGGATCGAGGTCATAGACGTAGGCAACGGTTATTGAGGGGTAATAACGCGCAAAGAGGCGAAGGTGCTCCCTGGCGAGCGCGCCGCAGCCTATAAGCGATATGGATTCGCATGCTCGCGGACCTAGGTGCCGCAGACTCAGCAACGTGTACGCGGCAGTCCTCAGCGCACTCAGGTAACCGGCATCGGCCATGAGGTACGGGCGTGCCGTGCCAGGATCGAAGAGCATGGTGACACCACCGGCGCGATCCATCCCCGCGCTGGGATTGCTGACCGCCGCGTTGATGATCTTCACGCCATAGACGGGCCCGTCTCGTCCCGGCACACCGCCGGGCATGGCGATAGACCGGCAATGCGCTCCGGCCTGGTTGCGCCACTCCATGTACGCCTCAGCCGGGAGCACCGCGCTTCCCGTCGCATGGCTTCGCAGCGCGGACTCTACGACGTCCAGCGGGTCGAACGCCGCTACGCACCGCTCGACAACACCGCGGTCAAGAACGCGCAATTCAGGCTCGGCCATGGACCCTCCTTCAATGTCAGGCGATGTACTGGACGTTCAGCAGTTCGACACCCTCCCCGATCTGCACGTCGGTCACGCCGTGGGCGTCTCGCCAATTCGACTGATAAATAGTGGTCAGGTAACGGTCCGCGCCGTCCGGGCAGATGCAGACCAGGTCGTGCAGCCCAGGATCGATCCTGAGCATGCGCAGGGCGGCGGCGACCGTGGCGCCGGAACTCCCGCCAATATCGACGCCCGCGCAGTCGGCGAGCCACATGCAGGCCGAGATGGCTTCGGCAGCGTGGACATATACGGACTCCACCTTATCCAGGTTCAGGAAGTAGGAATTTCGGCTGCTGCCTATTCCTGATAGAATCCGCGGCCCAGCGGTTTGGCCGAGCGCGGCGGAACCAGCTACATCAACACCGATAAGTCTCCATGCCAGATTCTCCGCTTCGGCAAACCGGATAAAACCAGCCAGCGTGCCGCCGGTAGAGACAGGAACAAAGATGGTGGCGAAACCGGAAACCTGCCGCAAAAGTTCTGGCGCTGTACTCAAAGAATGCGCCCTTGGGTTTTCGTTATTCTCATACTGATTGGTCCAGACCAGGCCTGGGCGAATAACAAGCTGATGTCGTACATACCGTATACGATTCATCAGATAGCCGCCACTTGAATCCGGCTCATCTATGACCGTAACCGCGGCACCAAGCCGACGCATCCGTTCGATAAGCAGGGGGCTGGCATGCGGGTCAACGACAGCATTGAAATTAATTCCGCGTTGATTACATATGGCCGCCATCGCCACACCAAGATTGCCAGATGTGGATTCAATGATGGGTGCGGCTCTTTTGAGGTGAGCTGGTTACGCTGCGAGAATGTAGGTTTCGCGGTATTTGGCGTGGTGGATACGCTGGTGTTCGCGGCGGAGGTGGTAGCGCCAGTAGGCGGCGAAGTCGCCGCTGGCGATGAGGGCGCGGAGCCTGAGAACGGCCTCGGCGCCTTCCAGCCCCCATCGTGCGCCCGTTATGTCCATTCTGTCCTTGACGATGTGCCTGCACGCGCCTTCGATGATCCCGGTGGCGATGGGCCAGCCGTTCTTCAGCGCCGTGGCGTAATCCAGGTGGTCCTTCTTGTTGTCCAGGTAGCGGGCGCATTCGTCGGCACCGGCGCGCTCGGCGGGTGAGTAGCCGTAGGTGGTGGCGCGGCGGCGGATCCCGGCCGCGACCTGGCGGGCGGTGCCGGCCAGGATCGTGCGGGCCTGGTCAGCGACCCATTCCTCGGCTGCCGGCTCGCCCTTGTCGTAGAAGGACCAGGCGGCGTTCCACAGGTATTCGAGCACGTGGATGAAGTCGATGACGATCGTGACGGTGATGCCCCGGCTCGCGGCCTCCGCGGTGACGGCCTCGATCTGCGTGTTGTTACCGTCGATCAGGATGACCCATTCGCGCTGGTGACCGGGGTCGCGGCGTTCTGCCTCGCCGAAGGCGGCCGCGATGACGGCCGGGATGTCGTCGGTGACCGAGGCGGTCAGCCACTTGCCCCTGGCCTGCGGCTCCCGCGGTTTTCCCTTGCCTTCCGCCGTCCCGGCCTGCGCTTTCTTCTTCTTTCTCCGCTTCTGCGCCGGGGTGCTGATGATGTCCTCCGGCGCGCGCGGGACCGGGACGGCGTCGTAGACGCAGGCCAGCTCGGCCATCCGCTTGCGGCCGTGTTTTTCCCCTGGTGACAGGCGGGTGGCGAGCTTGCCTTCCGCCGCGGCGGCGGCTTTCGCCGTGGCGGGCCGCAGCGCCTCCGGCCGCATCACGATGCCCTTGCCGTCGAAGGTCAGTACCAGCGGGTGCCCGTCCGGGGCCGGCTTGATCACGCGGGACAGGTAAAACGCCTCCACGTGCGCGGCAGCGCGGCGGACCATCTCCTCCAGCTGCCGTTTCCCTATCCGCACGCCGGTCGCGCGGGTGATCGCGGCACCCGCCGCGTCGACCGAGCCGCGGGCGGCCTCGATCGCGGTGAGCTTCCGCAGCCCGTGGGAGTGCTTCTCCCCGGGCAGGTTCAGCGCCGCGTCCAGCGGGTGCACATTGCTCCTGCCCGGCGACCGGTAGGCGATCCGCGACACGCTGACCTGCCCGAACCTCGTCACCAGCGGCCGGGCCCGGCCCTTCTCCGCGCGCGTGCGGACGACGCCGTCCTCCCCCCTCACGTCATGCCGCCGTTCTTCCCGCGCGGCCGTCAGGTCCAGCCGGTCCTGGAACAACCGCCGCAGCAGCTCCCGGCCCCGCACGTCCAGCTGATCCTCCAGCTCAGCGTGCTGCAGCCCCGCCGCCTCTTCCGACGCCATCCAGTCCTCAAGCTCACGGAAGCACTTCCTGGACTCCGCGAACGCCCTGTCCTGGACAGCCACGTACCCTTGCATCGGGCTCCTTCTTTTGCGATCCGGTCGTCAGACAACCGGGACCGTAACGGGAAGGAGCCCTTTACGCACGCACCGACACCGCCAAACCGGACACATCACCACCGGGTGCAGTAAAACGCTTCACGCCACATCACCTCAGAAGAGCCGCACCCTTCAATGATGCCAGCTTCCTGATCCACCCTGTTCATTACATTGTCGATGAGAGCGGCGGCTATCCGATCTTTAAGAGAACCGCAGGGGTTATACCCCTCGAGCTTGAGCCCAAGCAGGCGCTTAACACCGTTGACTTTGAGATGAAGTTGGACGATTGGAGTGCTCCCTATGGGCAGCGAGATCCGATGTCGGATCGTTGTAACATCCATGATGAACGACCCGATCTCCTGATCGTCGCAGCTATCTGGCTGGCGGATCTTAGCATTCCTGTTCGCCTGGGTGCCCGTCAAGGCTTGTAACGGTCATGTCGCGACAGGTGCGGTTCGAGCGGCGCCGGGTATTGTATTCAATATCGTCGCCACGCATTCATGCCGATCGAGCGTTCAACCGAAGATGTGCCGCAGTCAAGCAGGCGGTGCAAGAATCCGCTCGATATAGCGGCCTCGATTTTACTAGATGTTAGCTTCGCTCGCGCGGCAAGGCAATCAAGGGCCACAAGATCTGTGCTGCGATGATCGCGATGAAACGAGCAGTCGCTGCTCGCAGCGGCAACCGGCGAATGACTCTGTTCGTGGTGCCCGTGCTGTCAGATGCTCCAGAGCGCCTGAGTGGGGGACAAGCGGGCGGCGCGGATGGCGGGCAGCAGCCCGGCCAGGGCGCCGATGACGACGGCGGCGGCCAGCCCACCGGCCCAGGCTTCGGCCGGGATATAGATGAGCTCGCGGTGGCCGTGGGCGTAGATGGCGGTGGCGGCGGCGCCGATGGCGACTCCCGCGGCGCCGCCGGCCAGGGACAGCAGGATCGCCTCGGACAGGAACTGGATGCGGATCTGGCCGCGGGTGGCGCCCAGCGCCCGGCGCAGCCCGATCTCGGAGCGGCGTTCCAGGACGGAGATGACCATGATGTTGGCGACCCCGATCGCGCCGACCAGCAGCGCGACCGCGCCCAGTCCGAGGAACAGGGTGTCGAGCGCGCCCTCGGTCTCGGCCCGGGCGGTGAGCACGTCCGAGGGCCGGGAGACGTCGACCTGGTTCGGGTTTTCCGGGTTGGCCTGGTCGCCGAGCAGGCTGTCCACGCGTGTGGTGGCGGCCTGGGTGTCGACGGTGCGGACGTAGATCTGCGACGGGTGCCCGTCGAATTGCAGGTACTGCTCGGCGGCGGGGAACCCGATCAGAACCGTGGAGTCGATCTCCGGCGCTAGGACGGCGTGGCTCAGGATGCCGGTGACGTAGAACCACTGGCCGCCGACCCAGATCCGCATCCCGGGCCGGATCCGGTCGATGCCCAGCCTTTGGGCGGCGGTGGCGCCGAGCACAGCGACCGGCTCGCGGGCGGTGGCGGCGTTCAGGTAGCGGCCCTGCGCCAGCGAGGTGCCGACCGCGGCGGGCAGGCCCAGGGTGGCGGCATCCACGCTCAGGGCGTTGGTTTGACCCGAGGGGATGTACGGGGACTTGTAGACATCAAGGCCGCCGACCGTGCCTGTGTCCTGCACGTTGGTGACGTCGGGCAGCTGGGCGATCATGCCGGGCGCCTTAGTCGGCAGCTCGGCGGGCTGGCCGGTGAAGGTCTGGCCGTTGGTGACGGTCAGCAGGTTGGTCCCGAGCTGGCTGATCTCGTTCAGCAGCGCGGCTTTGGAGGAGGCGGCCAGGCCCAGCACCGCGACGATTGCCGCGACCCCGATCGCGATGCCCAGCGCCGACAGCCCGGCGCGCAGCTTGCGGGTCAACAACCCGACCGCGGCCAGCCCGGCCAGGTCACCGAGCCTCAGCCGGGCCGGGAACGGGGCCGCCCAGACGGCCGTCCCGGCGGGGTGCCCGGAAGTCATGGTCATGAGGTTTCCTCCTGAACGTGCCGGAACCCGCCGCCGGCGGCGGTCCCGGTGTCCGCTCCGGTATCGGTGATGATGTGCCCGTCAAGCATCTCGATGCGGCGCCGCGTCCGGGCGGCGACCGCGTGGTCATGGGTGATGATGATGACCGTGGTGCCCTGCTGGTTGAGTTCTTCCAGCAGGGCCAGGATCGCGGCGCCCGTCGCGGAGTCGAGGTTTCCGGTCGGCTCGTCGGCCAGCACCACCGGCGGACGGCCGACGATCGCCCTGGCGATCGCGACCCGCTGGCGCTCGCCCCCCGACAGCTGGGTCGGCCGGGCGGCGGTCCGGTGCCCGAGCCCGACCCGGCCCAGCGCGTCGGCCGCCAGCCGCCGCCGCTCGCCGCGCCGGATGCCGGCGTACAGCAGCCCGTCGGCCACGTTGCCCAGCACGGTCTGGTGCTCGGCGAGGAAGAACTGCTGGAACACGAACCCGATCCGGGAGGCCCGGAGCCCGGCCAGTTCGCTGTCCTTCATCCGGGCCACGTCCAGGCCGGTGATCCGCACCGTCCCGCTGGCCGGTTTGTCCAGGGTGCCCATCAGGTGCAGCAGCGTGGACTTGCCCGACCCCGATGGGCCGGCCACCGCCGCCAGCTCCCCGGCCGCCACCGCCAGGCTCACGTGGTCCAGCGCCCGCACCGGCGGCGACCCGGGATACACCTTCGACACCCGCTCCAGCTCCAGCACCGGCACGCCCCCCGCCGACCGGCCGACGAGGTCCCCGGTCGTCTGCGCCGCGGTCACGACGCCGACACCACGACATGCTCCCCGGGCGTCAGGTTCCCGGTCACCTGCACCAGCCCGGAGTTGTCGTCGAAGATCCCCGGCGTCACCGGCACCCAGCGCCGCGTGTTCCCCGGACCGACCACCTCCACGACGTACTCGCCCGACGACTGGGCCACCAGTGCCGTCACCGGCACCGCGAGCACCGGGCCGGGGCTGCTGCCGGTGGTGATGTTCACCGTCACCGGCGCCTGGTCCAGGGTTCCCGCCGCCCCCGGATCGGTCAACTCCACGTACACCGGGATCGTCGTGCTCGGGCCCTGCCCCTGCCCCTGCCCGGACGTGGTGGTCGCCACAGTGCCGACCGAGGACACCACGCCCGGCGTGGCCGCCCCGTGCGGCAGCGTGATACTCACCGTGTCACCCGCCTTGACCTCCGTCTGCATGGAGGCATCCAGCGGGACCGTTACCACGTGCCGGTCCGAGGTCGCCGTCAGCACCGGCCCCGAGGCCGGGCCGCCCAGGCTCCCGGGCACCTGGCTGACCCGCAGCGCCTCCGGCTCGAACACCACTTGGCCCAACGACAGGCTCCCCGGCGGGTAGGACACCCCCACGTGCTCTTCAAGCTGCTGCACGCCGTACGCCGTCTCCCAGGAGTAGTAATCCCAGCCCAGCGAGACCATATCCGCGCGGTCGGCGTAGCCGAGGTCCACCAGGTCGTGGTTGAGCTGGGACACGTCCGCTCCGGTGATCCCCTCATCCATGGCCCGCCAGTCCGGGACACTGCCGTACAGCAGCACCACCGGGGAGCCGTTATCGGTCTTGTACAGCACCTGCCCCTGCCGGATCACCTTCCCCGGCGACGGCAGCCAGGTCAGCGTCCCGGGGCCCTGCCCGGTCACCGTGTAGGACCCGGCATACCCCAGCGTCGCGGTCACCGGCGTCGTCTGCGACAGGTCCTGCCGGGTCACCGCCGCCGTCACCGCCGCCGTCGCCGGCGGCGGCGCCCCCTGCCCGGTCCCGGACGAGGCGGCCGGGGAAAACACCCCGGCCCGCCACGCCGACACCGCGCCGGCCGCCATCACCACCACGATGCCCAAGGCCACCCAGCCGCCCCGGCGACGCCGCCGCTCGCCCCGCGGCCCCGGCGGCACGCCCCCCTGAGCCGGGAAACCCTGCCGACCACCGGGAACCTGCTGGCCACCGGGAACCTGCTGGCCACCGGGAACGTGCTGGTCCCGGGAAGCCGTCTCACTCACGATCCACCTCCGTCGTTTCCGTTTCCTCGAATTCCGCTTCCGCTATGAGCCGCGCGGCGCCATCCGTGCTGCCGGTGCTGCACCGCGAGGACCTGCCCGCGGATCGTGTCCGGCCCCGCGCCAGCCGCAGCTCCAGCCCGCTGTCCCTGACCCGCCAGGAGTCCGGGGATCCTGGAGATGCAGGACGTTACCGCCGCCTAACCCGCAAAGATGCGGGAGATGGGCTAGGTGCAGCAGCCCGCCGACGCGGCTGGCGCGGCCCCGTATGCTGCGCGGCGACCCGGACCACCTCCTGCTGCCCCGCTTCCCCGCCACGAGGAAACCCTCCCGCTCACGACCCGCCACCTGACCCACTGAAGGGGAGTCCTGCGGGGATGAGTCTTTCGCAGATCTGCCTGGCCTGGCTGAACTGCGGTGAGCTGGTAGCGATGCTCGAGGGGAGGGTCAAGTTGACGTTTCCGCCGGAGAAGGTCGGGTCGGGGAAGTTGGAGATGCCGTGTGAGCGCATGCAGGCGGCAGCCCTCAGGTAGTCCTGCTGGTCTTGGGCCGTGAGAGAACCCGTCCCGGCGGGAAGCAGGCTTTGGCAGGCATCCTGCGCCGCCCGGAGCTGGGAATCGCTGACTCCGAGATGCAACTTCCGCTTATCGAACTGTCCGTTGCTCCCGGGGTCGGGGTAGTTCGGCACCCCGTGGGAGCGGACGCAGCCCGAGTAGGCGAGCAGCGACTGGGAGCTCGCTGACCCTCCCGCGTTCGGTGAGCCCGCGTTCGGTGAGCCGCCGGTGGATGACGGGCTGCTGCTGCATGCCGCCGTCAGCAGGGCGGCGGCCGTGACGGTGATGACGGCTGCGACTCGCGCCCGCCGGGGCCAGGGGAGTCGCGGGCCGGGTACGCGGACGGGGCAGTTGTTCATCTCGCGCTCCTCGCAGCTGAACAGGGTGACTGTAGGTTCATGGCAGCCAGCATCCCGGCCTGTCGCGGCGGGCGCATCACGCGCCGGAGGTAGCGCGGGTCCATCCCTGGAGGGATACGCCGGAGGGTTGCGCGGAGGTAGCGTGCAGGTGTGCTGGACCGCATGCGACGCAGGGCGTGGGGGCTATCGGGCCGGCTGATCGCCTCCTATATTCTCGTCACGCTTGCCGTGGTGGTGCTGGTGGAGGCGGTCGTGCTCGGCTTCCAGGTACCCTCGCTGGTGAACGGCGCTCAGCTGCACGCCCAGGTGGACGCCGCGGCGAAGAGCTACGCCCAGAGCTATTCCGGCGGCATGGCGGCCGGGACCGTGCTCGGTGACCCCGGCCAGCCGGCGCGCCCGGGCCTGGCCCAGACGGCCCCTGACGGCACGCTGATCGTTCCTGCGATCACCGGCCCGGTCCCCAGCGGTCAGCCGGTCACCGCGGTCGTGGCGATCGCCGCTGACGGCACGGTCGTCGCGTCATCCGCGCCATCGCTGTATCCGCCCGGGCGAGCTGCGGCCAGCGAACTCCCCGCCCAGGCGATCTCGGCCATCGCAGCCGGCTACATGACCAAAGGCGGCGACGTGACCACCACGTACGGCGGCGTGCTCTGGACGGTGGAGCCGACAGGCCGGGCCGGCATCAGCAAGCCGCCGGCCAGCGCGCCGGGACAGGTCGCCTACTTCTATGTCCAGGCGCCATGGTCGCCGGGGTTCATCAGCCCCATCCGTGCCTGGAGCGAGCTGGGCCAGCTCGGCCAGACCGACCAGCTGCTGGCGGCCCCCTACGCGCTGCTCATCGCCATCGTGCCGGTCGGCGTGCTGTTCGGGCTGCTGGCCTCACGCCGCCTCGTCCGCCGGGTACGCCGCCTGGAACGAGCCACCCTCGCGGTCGCCGACGGCGACTACACCGTCACCCTGCCCGTCTCCGGCCGGGACGAGGTCGGCCGGCTGGAGGCGAACTTCACCGCCATGACCCGCCAGCTCGGCTCCGCGCTGGCCGCCGAACGGCA
>DASWFT010000468.1:0-6051 GCA_036394075.1 Streptosporangiaceae bacterium | reverse complement strand
CATCACCGTGATCGCTCTTTGGCTGGGGCATGAGTCCCTCACCAGCACCCAGGAGTACCTGCACGCCAACATGCAGCAAAAGCAGGAAGCCATCGAGAAGACCGCCCCGCCCGGCAGCAGGCAGAAACGCTACCAGCCCCCCGATCCGCTCCTGGAATTCCTCGAGAACCTCTGAGCCAGGACCCCGGTTATGCCGTCAGCAACGGCCCTGGAACGTCCGCGACCAGGGTCGTTGCACTACCTGTCGGCATAACCGGCGGATCGGCATAATCGCTGACGATCGTGTCCGGCACGATCACCGGCCGTGCCGCGGCGTGCCGCAGCCGCTCGTCGATGCCCAGCAGCCGGTCATAGGGCAGGGCCGAGTGCGCCATCGCCAGGCTCGCCGGCCACCCAGGGCGCATCGGCTCGGGCGTGAGCGCGCGGGCCAGCAGCACGCTGGCGTCCACCGACCTGGCCGAAGGACGCAGCACCGCCGCAGGCACCGTCCGGGTGGCCACGTCGATCATCCCGGTCAGCTCCACCCGGCCGGGCACCCCGTCGTCCAGCATGACCAGCACGTCCAGCACGTCCAGCGGCGTGGAGTCGATCTCCATCAGCTCGCCCGGCGCGGCCGGGCAGGCCTGGGAGAACATCCGCTGCGGCCGTCCCGCCAGGCCCCGGCGGGTGACCGCGGACCCGGTCGTGTGCCTGCCCGCCGATAGCCGGGAGAACAGCCGGAACATCGTGGCCCGCGATGGCTCCTTGTCCGCCTGCCCGCGCTCGGCGAGCAGTTGCCGGGTGCGCCACACGATGAACGTCGCCGTCCGCGACGACTCGTCGGTCGCCTCGGCGATCGCCTGCTCCATCGCCTCGGCCACCACGGGATCGGCCCGCCCGGCCGGGCTGCGCCGCCGCGTCACCCGCCTGTCCACCAGCCCGGGCAGGCCCTCGGCCTGCCACCGCTGCCGCCGGTGCTTGACGGTGGAGGCCGCGACCGGCCGGTCCGGCGTGGACAGTTCGGCCGCCTTGGCCTGCTCCCGCTCGCGCAGGCTGGTGCGCTCCACGTCATAGGCCGGACGAGGCGGCGTCCCGGCAGGCGCGTCCGGGCGGGTCCCGTCCACGACCTCGATGATGTGGGCCTCCCACCACCGAGCCCGCTCGACCGCCTCCGGCGGCAGGCCGGCCAGTCCGACCCGCGCGTCCCGGTGACCGCCCGTCCCCCGCGGCTGCAGCCGGAGTCGGCCGCTGCCTGCCAGCTCCGCGACCGGTGCCTCCTCGACCGTGCCGTCATCGTCAGCGAACCGGATCAGCGTTCCCGACGCGCCCAGGACCACCCGCGGCCGGTCATCGACGATGACCCGGTCCCCGGCCCTGATCCCGTCCGCCCGGGCCGGCCCGCTCATCAGATGCTCCCCATCGCAGCCCGCCACGTCATCGAGGTCCCGTCCAGCAGAACCGACAGGTCACAGCTGAGCTCACGCAGCCACAGCAGGTGATAGGCCACCGGCAGGACCGCGACCGGGTCCCCGACCTGCGCCGCTCCGGCCAGCAGCGGCCGGCCCGCCGTGAACGCCTCCAGCAGCTCCGTCGCCGTCGGCTCCCGGCGGCACCGCGGATGCCGGTACCGCGACAGCCACCGCACGTTCGCCCTCACCACCGGATCGATCGTGCCCGCTCGCCGGAACTCCCAGCCCGCCTGCCCGCAGGCCATGGCCGTCATGCGGAACACTTCGGCGTCCTCCGGCGGAATCCGCTCATCCGGGCGCACGTCGACGACCAGCCCGCCGCCGTCGGCCCGGCGCGCAAAGAAATCCGGTGCGTGCCGCCGGGACCGGCCGTCCTCGTCCTGCCAGTGCAGCCAGAACGGCTGGGAAGCGATGCCCGCAATGCCGGGATCGAAGTCCATCAGCATGACATGACGCGTTCCAGCCAGGACTCGAAACCCACATGCGCCGATGTGGTCGATGACCACCACAGCCCCGGGAAATGCGCGGCCCCCTTCGCCCAGTGAAACGACCGCACGGGTGCCGCCGCCTCGAACCGCTCGGCAGCGCACATCGCCAGCGGCTCCCGGCGCCGGATCCCGTCCTCCCGCACATACTCCAAACGAAAACCGCAGGTCAGCGCTAAATCCAAGGTCCAGCGCAGCGACATCCACCAGCCCGCCCACCATCCTGGATCAAGATCCCGGGCCAACAATAGTGAGACCCGGCTGCTAATGGGCCGGAATCAGTGAGACAGGGCCGACTTACCGGAGACGGGACACTGGCCCCACCTGCTGGCGGATCCGAGGTGTTGTGACGGTTTGATCTGGCCCCCGGCAGGTGGTGCGCGTCTTCTTAGCGGAACTCTGGACCGCCGGCTCCCGGGAACCAGGCACTGGCCCGGACCGCAAGGCCGCCTGAATCTATAGACTGAGCCGGTCATAACAGAATTACGCAGCTCCTCCCCCGCCAGCCGCCAGGGAAGGGGAACTCGGTGATAACAAGCGAAGGCCCGGCCGTCGGCGACGAGGACATGGTCTGGCAGTACGAGGACGGCGAATGGAGCCGCACCCCTGGCCCGTACGTCTGGGAAGCCACCGACGGCCGTGACGTGGAGGCGGCACTCGAACGAGCGGGCTTCAACCACGCAGAACAACTTGGCCGACCCCGGCTCCCGATTGTCCAGATCTACGAGCACGAGGACGGCGGGAAGTGGTTCCTGTCCTGCTGCTTCAACCACAGCAACGTCTACAGCATCTACGTGCCGAACCTGCCCAGCTTCCTCGACTTGATGGCGAAGCTTACGCCCGTTGTGACAGCCACGCTCCTGTCCGACGTGGCCGAGAGGCTCGATCATCTCGTCACCCTTGCCGGGGCAGACGCCGACAGCACATACGAGGAACGCACGGCCCGCCCACCCCTCTAGCTACGCCGACTGGCGGCCGCCTCCGGGAGGCGTCGGCAGCCCTCCCCTCCGAACGTGGTGCAGATCGATTGCGCCTGATTCTCTTCTCTGACGGCTAATCCGCGAGTGGTTTGCCAATGAAGATCGCCCTTGGTGGGATGTATCTAGGATTTAGCTGGGCTGCAGGCGGTCAGCTCGCCCATCACAAGGACTATTGTGCTGATGGCTTTGGCCTGGCGGCGAAGGACCTTCTGGGATCTGGCTGGTGAGCTGACCTGCGCCTGGTGCGACGGCGATCTCTGGCAGTGCTCCGCATTCAGTAGATCCAGCCGCGGCGCCGGGCGCAATCGTAACAATAGCCGCCGCCAGGCAGCCCAATTATCCGATGACAATCGTAACAGCGGTTCTCGTTGACATCGAACATGCCTTGAACCCAGTTCTGAGCAACAACATTCTGGTAAGCGTCGGCGGCCATCACCTGACTCGTGCCGAACCGGACCGCATCCTGCAATATCCCGGCCTGTGTGTTCTCCATCCGAATCTTGTCGTTGTACATCCCGATGTAGAGGTTGCGGGCCTGGGCCAGATTGCTGAGCGTGGCGTCGAGTCGCTGCCGTGCCCGGGGCAACCCCTGCTGTTCCAGCCATCCGCAGACCGGCTGGCACTGCTGATAGCCCCATTCCACCTGGCTGAGGCCGCCGATCCAGTTGGCCATGGCCGACGAGGCAGTGCCCACCGGGAACGTATTGACATAGGTATTCGCGGCGGCGTCCTGGCTGTCCAGTGCGGCGAGTACCGACGCTTCCACGGCCGCCGGCGGTTGCGCGTTCATCGTGCCGCCAGTCCCCCTGGCCCGCTCGGACTTTGCAGGCAGTCGTCGCCAAAACCAACGGGTCCTGTACCTAGGGAACCACACGCGCCACCACTCAGCAATGGCAGCGAAGCACCGGTGCCCAGGTGCATTCCGCTTCCTGCGGACTGATCCGCGCGACGTGGGATGCGCCCAGGCAATGGAGATGCTGCACATCTATGCCGACCTGACGGCTGCAGCGGGGACTGAACACCCGCCAGATCGACGAGAACGTTGTCTTCAACCTGGCCGCCACCCGGCCCGACCTGCTCACCGGTGTCGACCCCGCCACAGGCAACCCTGCCCCCACGGCCAGGGATTCGTCAAAGTCGTAGGGCGTGTTTAGCCTGGCCGGAGGGCGAATAGCTGGAGCGGGCGGCGGGGGTTCTGGGCGTTGCGGCGCGTCTCGGCCGTGATCTTGGTTACTCCTTGTAGCCGGAACAGGGTGATGACGAGGTTGGTGAGCGCGGACATCACCTGGGGCGCGTTGCCGGTGCGCAGGGTGGATTTGTCCTCGCGCCAGACCACGTCGCGCAGCCAGTGCAGGTGCTCCACCGTCCAGTGGCCGCGGGCGTAGGCGAGCAGGTCGGCGGGGCTGGCCTGGGCGGCATCGAGGCTGGTCACGTGCAGCACGGCCTCGCAGTTACGCATGATCCAGCGGCTGTTCTTCTTGATCGTGACGTAGCGCTCCAGCAGGACGGCCTGGCTGGCGTACGGGAAGCCCAGGTCTTCGGGGGCGGGCAGGACGCGGATGGTCCGGGTCTCGACCCGGCCGCGGCTGATCTCGCTGGTAGCGGCCGCGACCGGGGTGTCCTCCCAGTCCAGGGCATCGAGCGCGGCATACGTCCCCGGCTGGTTGCCCAGCACCGGCAGCAGGTAGAACGCGTCCTTGTCTTCGCTCAGCCAGCGGGCATGCTCGCGCTGGGTCTGCATCGCATCGGCGGTAATGACCACGCCGTCCAGGGGCAGCGGCTCCAGTAGCGGCCTGAAGTGCGTGATCTCATTCGCCTTCCCGGCCTTGGCGACCTTGTCCTGGCCGATCACCAGCCCGGTCACATGGGTGACCGCCGCCAGCAGGTGCACCTTCTTCTTCCCGCCGGCCTTGGCGAGCTTGCGTTCCTTGCCGTCCACCGCGACCGCGGGCAGGGCCGGGCGGTGCTGCGGGCCGCCGGTGACCGCCGGGTCCAGCCACGGATGGCCGGGAGCGGCCCGGACCAGGCCATCAGCCCTGGTCTCGCGCAGCGACTCGCCGGCCGGCGGCTTGCGCCGCCGCTTCTTGTTCCCGCCGCCGGCCTTCGTGCCCGCTGCGGCGCGGGCGGCGATCCGCTCCGCCAGCTGCGGGTCCAGCGCCGCCGGCGCCGCCTGCGCCGACAGCCCGGCCTCCAGCTGATCAGCGTCCAGCAGGGCCGGCAGCCGGCCCAGCGTCGATGCCGATGGCGGCTCATGCAGCCCGGTTACCGGGTTCTGGCGGCACCCGTGCCCGGCCAGCACCTCCTGATCCCAGCCCGCCGCAGCCCCGGCGATCGCCAGCGGGCTGGAATACCCGCACGCCACCCCCGCGACCAGCACCGGCACCAGCGAGCCCAGCGAATGCCGGATCCCCCGCGGCTTGCGCGGGTCGGCCAGCCGCTCCTCCAGCGCCTGCCGTAGCGGCGACGGCACGGCCGGCGCCGTCCCGCCCGCCGCCCCCACCAGATGGCACCGGACGACCTCGATCAAGGATGATGCATACACGGGCACGGTCCTTCTGATGATCATTCGGACTTCGACACCCAAATGATCAGCAGGGGCCGTGCCCCCACATCAAGCACATCCGCCCCCGCCAGGCCGCGTGTCGCGGGCGATCCGGCCCGCGCGGCACTCCAGCGCTCACGCACTGTAACCGGATCAGCCGCTGGGGGGCTCCGCCCCCAAAACCGCCTAACGCCGCGAACCACCGGCCATTTCGATCACTCACAGTCACGCTGACTTTGACGAGTCCCTGCCCCCACGGCTCGGTCGGGGGTCGACATCAACTGCGCGGTGATCGGCTTCACCGACAAGGCCCCCACTGCCAACCTCGCCAGCCCCCGTCCCGAACTCCCAATTCCCCCCACGCTAACCACAGTCTTCGGCTGAAACGGCGGGCCCAACGAAAAGGTGTCCGCCGTTTCAGCTCCGACAGCGGGCAGCAACAGGGAGGATGGGGTTATGGAGATCGAGCTGCTGTACTTCGAGGGCGGCCCGGATTGGCAGCCGGCCGACACCCGCATGCGGGAGGCCCTCGACGCCGTGGGGGCCGCTGCCACACAGGTGACCTACCGGATCGCGGGCAACCCGGACGAAGCCGG
>DASWFT010000467.1:0-4810 GCA_036394075.1 Streptosporangiaceae bacterium | reverse complement strand
CCGCTGGAGGAACTGGCCGGCCTGCTCGGCGCGGCGGTCGGGGTGTCGCGGGTGGTGACCAGCCAGGGCTGGCGGCCGCACACCCAGCAGGTCGGCCAGACCGGTACCCGCATCACCCCCGAGCTCTACCTGGCCTGCGGGATCAGCGGAGCGATCCAGCACATGGCCGGCTGCATGGGCGCCAAGCACATCGTCGCCATCAACACCGACCCCGGCGCGCCGATCATCTCCCGCGCCGAGTACGCGGTCATCGGCGACCTGAACGAGGTGATCCCGGCGCTGGTCGCGGAGATCAAGAAGCGTCACAATCAGCCGTAGGGACCGGTCGTAAGGATCGTCCGCCGGACACGCCCTAGCCCTGATTCAGGGCGGCCAGGCTCTCCCGCATCGTCTGGGTCATGGGGTGGTCGGGACCCAGCACGCGTTCGCAGTCGGCCACGGTGCGCTCGAGCACGGCGATCGCGTCGGCCAGCCGCAGGGCCGTGTGATAGGCGTGCGCCAGGTTGCCGCGTGACGTCAGGGTGCTGGGGTGGTCGGGGCCCAGGACCCGTTCGCAGCCGGCGAGGGCCTGCTCGTAGAGCGGCAGCGCATCCTTGAGGCGGCCCGCCGAGTGGTAGGCAGAGGCGAGGTTGCCGCGCGCGGTCAGTGTGTCCGGATGGTCGGGTCCTTGCGCCCGTTCCCGGCCGGCCAGGGTCCGCTCGAACTGAGGCAGCGCATCCTTGACCCGCCGCGCCGTCTGGTAGGCATTGGCGAGGTTGCCGCGCGCGGTCAGCGTGTCCGGGTGGTGGGGTCCCAGGATGCGTTCCCGGTCGGCGAGGGTCTGCTCGTACTGCGGGATGGCGTTCTTCAGCCGTCCTGCCGTGCGGTAGGCGTAGGCGAGGTTGCCACGAGTGGTCAGTGTGTCCGGGTGGTCGGGTCCCTGCGCCCGGGCCCGGCCGGCGAGGGTCCGCTCGAAGAGCGCAGTCGCCTCCTTGAAGCGTCCCGCCTGCAGGTAGGCGTGGGCGAGGTTGTCGTATGCGGCCAGCGTGTCCGGGTGGTCGGGTCCCTGGGTGCGCCCTCGGCCGGCGAGGGTCCGCTCGTGCCCGGCGATCGCCTCCTTCAGGCGTCCCGCCGCCTGATGGGCGCGGGCGAGGTGGCCGCGAATCGTAAGCGTGTCCGGGTGGTCGGGACCCAGCACCCACTCCCGGTCGGTCAGGGTCCGCTCGAACAGGCCGATGCCGGCATCCACGCGTCCCGCATCCAGGTAGGCGTGGGCGAGGTTGCCGTAGGAGGTCAGGGTCTCGGGGTGACTCGGACCCAGGACCCGTTCCCGGTCGGCCAGGGTGCGCTCGTAGATCCCGACCGCTTCGTCCAGCCGCCCGGCCGTCTCCTGCGCCGCGGCGAGGTGATCACGGACGAGTAGCGTCTGGGCGTGCGCGGGACCGAGCACCCTGGTGCTGGCCACGACCATGTCCTGCCAGTAGCCGATGGCCGCCCCGCGGAGCCGGGCGGCGTCCAGGCTCTGCCCGGCCCTGATCAGCACCTCGTGGCCCTGCGGTCTCCAGAGCAGTTCGGCTGCGGTTTCGTTCAGTATCGCGGTGTTGTCGCGCAGCGCCTGGGACATCAGGGGCTGCTCGGCGTCGCGCTCCGGCCACGCTTCGAGCAGCGCGTCGGCGGCGGCGCGGGCGGCGCGGTCAAGCTCGGCGGGCGGGATGTTCCGCAAGACCAGGCCCCGGACAATCGCGTGCACCAGCACGGTACGCGCCGCGCTGGCCGGGTTGATCGTCAGCAGGCCCAGCCGGTGCAGGTTGTTCATGGAATCCCGGACCTGGGTCTGTTCGACGGGCGTGGCGTGGCGGCCGGTGATGTAACTGCACGCGGCGGCGCTGACGATCACCGTGCCCGGGATTCCGCTCGGGTCCATCATCGCGGCCAGCACCAGGGCGGGCGTGGCCAGGCCCGCCGGGAGAAGCTCGCTGGCGCGCTCGATCGACAGCGACCAGGTCACGTCCGTGGCCGGGGGAGGGTGGCCGGGCGCGGCACCGGTGAGACGCACCCGGCGGTCGGCGAACCAGAGCCGGTACTCGTGGCATCTCAGGCCCGTGTCGGTCATCAAGGCGGTGGCCTGCGCCAGGGCGAGCGGATGGCAGCCGAGGTCGGTGGCGAGGTCGAGCGCCTCGGTCCGCTGGCCGGGATCGTCGTGCATCCGGGCGGTCAGGTAGGCCAGCGCCTCACGGAGGGTGAACGGGCCGACCGGGACGATCCGCCGGCCGGGCCCGCGCAGCGCGTCACCCGGGCGCCGGGTGGTGACCACGACCCCGCCCGCCGGGCCCAGTGGCCACAGCCCCGCCAGGTCGGCCGGGTCAGCGAGATCATCGAAGACCACCAGCCACGGCCGGCCGGTCTCCGCCAGCCAGGCCAGGAACCGTGCCGCGCCGGCCTCGAGATCCTGATCGGCGTCCGCGATCCCGATGTCCGCGAGTGCCTGCGCGTAGGCCGTCACGATGGCGTCCCGGCTGAACGCGGTCACCCAGACCAGCAGGTCTACCGCGCGGTTGTCCCAGAGGGCGTGCGCCAGCGTGGCGGCGAGTTGTGTCTTGCCGGTGCCGCCCAGCCGGTAGTCCCCGGGCCTGTGGTCTCCGGGCCTGGAGTCTCCGGGCCTGGAGTCTCCGGGCTGGGAGTCTCCGGTTTGGGAGTCTCCGGTTTGGGGGCCTCCGGTTTGGGGGCGTCCGGGCTGGGAGTCTCCGGGCTCGCCGACGGGGGTCAGCACCACCGTCTCGCCGCGAACCACGTTGCCGACCATGCCGACCCCGCTCTCGGGCCGGGGCGTGTGGCTGTCGGCCAGCGACGGTACCGCTCCCGACCGGACCGGCCAGCTCACGGTGTGTGCTCGCGGTCGGACGGCGCGGTCCGAGCCCCTGCTTCTATGGTCACCAATGTGCTCCCGCTACGTATCCGGATCCTCCTGACAATCCACGCTTTAGTGGCATAGCACACACTATGACGGCAAGCCGGAAATGGATGCCCGATCGGGATGGCGTAAGACCTGGGGCGGCCTGGCACAGGTGAGAATCTCATGCTCCCGCCGATGTATACCGCGCTGATGTATACCGTGTCCTGTCCACAGGATCAGAAAGAGAACCGCCATGTGCCCGCCAAGCGCCGGCAAATCGCTAGGAAACCTTCATGAGCGGGATTGTTTCGAGGGCGGGCGTCTTCTCCCAGATGGTTTAGTTACCACACCGGAAAGAAAACGATTGCAGAATCCAGGCCACACTGATGATCTTCTGATGACCAAAGCGAGCCAATCTTGCTGGATCCAGCGCGCCGGTCGTCAGTGCCCGCGGTCGTCAGTGCCTGCGGTCGTCAGTGCCTGCGGTCCCAGTCTCTGCGGGCGGGATCGGCACGGCGATCTCGCCGCCGAGCCGGTAGCCGGCGGTCAGGCTGAGGTCGTCACCGCTCCAGAAACGGCCGGCGTCATACCAGTTCGGGCGGTGCTTGCCGGGGAGTAGGCCCATGGCCTGATAGGTGACGGCGAGGACTTCCGCGCAGTAGGCGGTCTCCAGATCGGCGCTCCCCGGGTGCTTGACGAATGGCACGCGACCGCCCAGCCACCGCGACGCGAGCCGGGCCGTGGTCGGGAACGGCGTGCCGTCCATCCGCGCGATGGTGCGCAGGACGGCGTCCTCCATCTCGCGGGTGACCGGGCGATCCAGCTGGCGCAGCCACGCCCGCTGCCCGTACCTGGTGGCCCAGACGAGCACAGCCTCGCGCAGGTCATGCAGCTGCACTCCGCGGTGGCGGGTGCCCGACCACAGGTCGGGCAGGGACCGGCCGAGCTCGGCGTGCCACATCAGTGGCGGCAGGTCGTCGATGACAACCGACATGCCGACGTGGTTGACCGGGCTGTTGGTCGCCACCTGGATGGCCCGATCGGCCACCTTACGTCCCCGGAACAGCCACACGTCGCCGGTGCGCGTGAGGTCAAGGGCCTCGTCAAGGGTGATGCTCATGGCGGCCACGGTCGTAGCCTAGGCATATGCGGTGGTGGAAAGTACTGGGACTGGCAGGCTTCGTTGGTGTCGCCGCCACGGGAGTGGTGATCGCCCGGGCGGAGCGGCAACGCCGCGCCTACACTCCCGGGGAGATCCGGGACCGGCTGCACGCCCGGCTGGCCGAGGCTTCCGAGGACCAGCCGGCCGGAACCTGACCCGAGCCGTGACGTCCTTGGGGTGAGCCGCGAGACCCGGGAGCCAGGTCCTGGGATGTCTCACCGACCACAGCCGGGGTTGTCAACTGTTGGCTGCTCGGTATGCGGCAGTGCGCTGTGGCTGGTTTGGGTGTGCAGTGTGCGGCGGGCTGGTGGCGATGGCTGTAGGTCGTGTGCGGGGAGCGGGGAATGTCAGATGTTCCTGCGATGGTGGGTGCGTGAGCTGGTTAGGTGGCGGGCTGGGGTCGGGTGGCGGCGGGTGAGGGTCATCCAGGCGTACCGGTTCGCCCTGGACCCGTCGGCGGCGCAGGAGCGTGCGCTGCGGTCGCATGCGGGGGCGGCGCGGTTCGCGTGGAACTGGGGCCTGGCGAAGTGCCGGGAGCGGTATGCGGCCGAGCGGAAGTGGTACTCGGCGGTGGACTTGCACCGGTTGTGGAATGCGCAGAAGAAGGCTGACCCGGCGCTGGCGTGGTGGGCTGAGAACTCCAAGTGCGCCTATCAGGAGGCGTTCCGGGACCTGGACCGGGCGCTGCGGGGCTTCGCCGCGTCCAGGACAGGACAGCGGAAGGGCAGGCGGCTGGGGTTCCCGGGGTTTAAGAAGCGGGGCCGGTGCAAGGACTC
>DASWFT010000466.1:0-2140 GCA_036394075.1 Streptosporangiaceae bacterium | reverse complement strand
CGCTAGGAACGTGCTGAAAAAGCCAGTTCTTGGGACTCTGCGCGCCGGGTCCCGCTCCTGGGCAGCGCCTGTGGTCAGCCCGGTTCGCGCTGAGGTCCGGCCCCCGCATAACCTCCGGGTGCCCGGGCCGCAGCCAGCTGGCAGGCCGGAATGGCTGTGCGGGCATGCCGGCGGGCCTGGCCGCCTGGTCAGGTGGCCAGCGCCCAGGCGCCGCCGCGGCGGGTCAGGCCCTTGCCGAGCAGGTTGCGCAGGTTCAGCGCGGCGGTGCGGCGTTTGAGCCAGGCGTTGTTCTTGGCCGTCCCGCGGTAGCGCAGCTTGAGCCGCCGTCCCCGCCAGGTGGCCACCTGGGCGATGGCCCGTTCCACGTTCGGCCGGTGTGTCCTGTAGTCCTCGCGCAGCCCGCGGCCGGCCGCCCAGGCCGCGCGGGCGGCGCGCAGCAGGTCATCGCGGGGGTGCAGGACGAGCTTGCGGCCGGTCTTGCAGGTGGTGCACCGCGCTCGCAGCGGGCAGTCGCGGCACAAGACGCCGAAGGTGGCGATCCGGGTCCGGCTGAGCGCCACGGCGTGCCCGGCCGGGCAGGTGACCGTGCCCTGCTGCTCGTCCGCGGTGAAGTCATCGACGGTGAACCCGCCTTTGACCGGGGGCTGCAGCGGCTTGGGCTTGATCACCGCCCGGTGGCCGGCGTCGCAGATCGCGCCGCGCAGGTCACCGGTCCCGTAGGCCGAATCGCCGTACCAGCTCAGATCCGGGCCCGCGGCGGCACCGTCCCCTGGCCCGCCCGCGGCAGGGGAACCAGGACTGCCCGCCTCAGCGGCCAGGAACTCCTCCGCCACCGCCGGGTCGGAGTTCTCGGTCCCGGCGGCCCGGGTCAGCTTCTCACCGGTGATGATCCCGGTCTCCGGGTCGGCCGCCACGTGCGCCCGGTACCCGTCGCGGCGGGCCTCAGGCGACTTGCGGGTGTGCCGGGCATCAGGGCCGGCAGTTGAGATCACCCTGTCCTCAGCCACCTTGCGGGCGATCCGCCACCGCCCGTCCCTGCCGTCGGAGCCCTCAGCGGGCTCCACGTCCTGCCCGGCGACCAGGGCCAGCAGGCCCAGCGCCGACACGGCCCGCTCCTCCAGGTCACGGTCCTGCGACGCCGCCACCACCGCGGTCGCGTCGTTCACCAGCGCGGACACC
Organism: Streptosporangiaceae bacterium; assembly: GCA_036394075.1. Lineage (GTDB taxonomy): Bacteria > Actinomycetota > Actinomycetes > Streptosporangiales > Streptosporangiaceae > JAWWPY01. The sequence continues at coordinate 961 of DASWFT010000466.1, read as the reverse complement.
AGCGCGTCCTTCGCGGCCGGATCATCCCAGTCAATCGCCGGCTTGCCCGGCTTGCTGTAATCATGGCCGGTGCACACCCGCGCGATCTGCTCCGCCGCTCCCGGCACCTCCCGGGCCACCTTGCGGATCGCCGAGACCAGCTGAGTCACCGTGTCCTGGGTCGCGACCGCATCCGCCAAGATCGTGGAGTCCACCGCCCGGCGCCGCCGCCCCTTCAGCACCCCGGTCTGCTCCACGATCGTGCGCACCGCGTCATTGATCCGGTCCGGCCGCGCCGACCTCGCGATCCGGTTCCGCCAGTACACCAGCGAGGAGGGATCAAACCCCGGATCATCCAGCGGCACGCCGATCGCCATCTTCCACCGCACATCGAACCGGGCCGCCTCAGCCGCCTCCCGGTCCGAATAATCATGCAGCACCTGCAAGACCAGCACCGCGGCCATCCGGGTCGCCGGCAGCGACGGCCGGCCCACCCCCGGCGGGGCGAACAAGTCCGCGTAATCAGCATCGGGGAACACCTCAGCCCGGTGCGCGGCCAGGAACGCGAACATGCTCCCCGCCGGCACCAGCTGCCCCACTGCGGTGTCCAGTAGCTGCCCGTCCATCCCCTCAAAGCCCTGCATGACCAAATATTCTAGATACCCGCCAGCCCGGCCAGACACGCCCGCGCGCGGCCTGGCTTTTCAGCAGGCTCCTAGGGCGGCTGCTGGACGGCGCCGCCGAGGACGACTGGCGCGAGGCGACCGGCATGGACGCCGCCCAGGTCGCCGTGGCGGATCACCGGCCAGACTGGTGGCCGGCGAATACGTCGCTGCTGATCCCCCTGGCGGGCCCGTTGACGGGCCGTTGCGGTGAACCTACCGTGGCCTCAGGAAGACGGGCCGGGCCGGTGCTGCTGATCGTGATGTATGAGTCCCAGACCTGGCGCGTCCGCCCGGGTGAGCCGTTCACGTTCGGCCGC
>DASWFT010000465.1:0-2080 GCA_036394075.1 Streptosporangiaceae bacterium | reverse complement strand
TCCAGCGGGCTGCTCGACGGCAAGCGCATCTTGATCACCGGCGGCGGCTCCGGCCTCGGCCGCGGGGTCGCCCGGCACCTGGTCGGCCACGGTGCCATGGTGCACCTGTGGGGGGTGCGTCTTTCTGTGAGGTGTGAGATTTACGGGTGTTTCGGTCATGCGGTGAGTCCGAGGCTGGGGATGCTGGCGGGGTCGTAGCGGGTGAGGTGGATGTCCTCGCGGTAGCGCTGCTTGTAGTAGGTCATGTAGTCGTCGAGGTCGCCGTTGACGACGACGGCGCGGAGTTTGAGGATGACGTCGGCTCCGTCGGGGGACCATCTCGCTCCGGTTATTCCGAATCTGTCTTCGATGACGAAGCGGCAGGCGCCCTCGATTACCCCGGTGGCGATCGGCCAGCCGGCGGCGAGCGCCTTGGCGTAGTGCATGTGCTGGTAGTTGTTCGTGAGGTAGGTGACTGCCTTGTCCACGTCGGCCAGGTCGAGGTGGCTGTTCCTGGCGCGAGTCCTGGCGGCGACCGATGCCAGGGTGGCGGCGACGGCCTTGGCGCGGCCGTGCAGGACGCGCAGCTTCTGCCCGTCGGCCCATTCGCGGGCGGCTTGCGGGTCGCCGGGGTGCAGCGCGGCGGCGGCCTTGCCCAGGTAGCCGCTGACGTGGATGAAATCGATGAAGACCGGCACTTTCAGGCCGCGTTCCTGCGCGTGGGCGGCGATGGCGGTGAGCTGCTGCTTGTTCCCGTCGACGAGGAACACCCGCTGGCGGATGCCGTACGGGTCACGGCGGTCAGCTTCATTGAACGCGACCCCGATCATGTCCTCGATGGTCTCGGTGATCGAGGCCGCCACCCATTTATCGCGGGCTTGCGGGCCGGGGCGTTCCTTGCGGCGGGCCGGCGGGGCGGCGATGTCCTCGGGGTCGCGGACGGCGGGGGTGAAGTCGGCGACCGCGACGATCTCGGCCATCTTCTTGATCCCCGGGTGCGCGCTATCGGACTGTCCGCCGGCGCCTTTGCGGTGCTCGGGGCGCATCGCGATGCCCTTGCCGTCGGCTTGCATCATGATCACGTCGCTGTCCGGCAGGTCCGTGTCCGCGGCGAAAGCCCGCTGGTCGTAGAACTCATCCACCCATCCGGCCAGGTCCCCGGCCAGCTGGGCCAGCTGCGCCCGCCCCACCGTGACACCGGTCCGCGCCGCGATCACGTCCTGGGCCTGCCCGTACCCGCCTTCGGCCAGGTGGCACGCCGCCAGGGCCCGCATGCCCATCGAGTAAGGGTCCTCGGGCAGGATCCACCGCGCATCGGCCGGGTACAGGTTCGCCTCCCTGGTGTTGCGGTAGGCCATCCGCCCGGCGCGGACCGGCCCGAAGATGCTCACCACGCCCCGTTCACGGCCCTTCTCCACGGTGCCGTGCCGGATCCCCGCGGCGCTGATGAGCGGCGCGGCCCGCTCCTCCCGTGCGCAGTCGATGGTGAAGGTCGATTCCAGCAGCTGCCGCTGCAGCTCCCGGCCCGACTCCGCGATCACCCTCTCCCGGTCCCCGTGATCCAGAGGCGCCGCCTGCTGCGCTGTCCAGGTCAGCATCGAGGAAAACTGCTCCACCGGGCCGGCCAGCGCCGCCGCCAGCTCCTCCTCCAGCGGGCCCGCGGTCCCGTCCTCGCGGACCTGCGTCACCGTCACCGAAACCGTCACCGTCATCGCCGGGCCTCCGTTGCCTGCCGAGGGTCGTTTTCCCTCCACGATCCCGGAACCGGCCACGGAACCGGTGGACCCGGCAGCCGGCCACCCGCCCGGGAACAGCCCCCGCAGCCCTCCACTGCCACCGCTGAGCAGCGCATATCACCAGTAGTGATGCCCGTAAGATCCAGAAATGTTCAGGCACTCCAAATAAAAACTGGTTCATCCTGGTATCGGCGCAAATCGCCGACCGCCACAAAGACGCACCCCTGGCGACAGGAAATCTGTTAACATGATCTCGGCGGTATCGCCGCGCGGGGAGATCCACTTTTCCTTCCTTTCCGGGAATCTTAACAGCGGGCTCTTCATCGACTACCTGAAGAAGCTCATGCACGACATCCCAGGGCCAA
>DASWFT010000464.1:0-2941 GCA_036394075.1 Streptosporangiaceae bacterium | reverse complement strand
GTCGCAGTGCGGTGAGCTGGGGATTCTGCCGGTGCGCCGAGACCGCCGCCGCCATTTTGCGGAAGGCTGGCTGGCCCTCCGGCGGGGCGACAGTGGGGGAGATGGTGCCGCGGGTGCGGCAGGCTAGCCGTTCGTGTTCTTCCGATTGCTTTATCTCGTCTTCTGCAAGGTCGCCAGCTGGCTGTCTCTGCTGGCTCGTAGCGATGCGGCCAAGGACGCAGAGATCCTGGTGCTGCGTCATGAGAACGCGGTATTGCGCCGCCAGGCCGGCCGTCCACGGATGTCGTGGCCGGACCGGGCGGTGCTGTCGGCGCTGGCGCGGGTGCTGCCGGCGGCGTTGCGCGCGCACCGCCTCGTGACACCGGGCACCTTGCTGGGCTGGCACCGTCGGCTGGTCAGGAGGAAGTGGACCTATCCGGGACAGACGGGCCGGCCACCTGTAGATCAGGCGATGGTGGCGCTGATCGAACGGCTTGCCAGGGAGAATCCGCGATGGGGATACCGGCGGGTACAAGGCGAGCTGGCGCGGCTGGGGTACCGGATCGGGGCCTCGACGGTGCAGCGGATCCTGCGCAGGGGACGGACCGGGCCCGCGCCGCGTGCCGTGGACACCTCGTGGCGGGTGTTCCTGCGCGCCCAGGCCTCCGGGCTGCTGGCCTGCGACTTTTTCCACATTGACACGATCAGTCTCCAGCGCCTGTACGTCTTCTTCATGCTGGAGGTCCGCAGCCGCCGGGTGCACATCCTGGGCGTCAGCGCGCACCCGGCCGCCGGGTGGGTTGCCCAGCAGGCGAGGAACCTGACGATGGACCTGGAGGAGCGGGCTGTCTCGTTCCGGTTCCTGATCCGGGACCGGGACGAGAAATTCACAGACGCGTTCGACGCCGTGTTCGCCGCCGCGCGGATCAAGATCGTCAAGGCCCCGCCGCAGACACCCCGCGCGAATTGTTTCGCCGAAAGGTTCGTGCGAACTATCAGGACAGAGTGCACCGACCGGCTGCTGATCTACGACCAGCGGCACGCGGGCACCGTGCTGTCCGAGTACGCGACGCACTATAACGATCACCGGCCGCACCAGTCCCGGAACCAGCTTCCCCCGGGCCTTGACGAGCCAGTCGGCGTCCCGCCAGGCACCGAGATCCGCCGCCGCAAGGTCCTCGGAGGCGTCATCAACGAGTACACCCGAGCGGCCTAGACGATCACGCAAATATGCAGGTCACGACTCCGTCGCGGGATTTGGATCGGTACAGGGGTCACGCAGTTCTCCACCTTCCCGGTGACCCCGGCGTGCTGCGGGGAGACGCACGCCGTGAATTTCCCTTTCCGCAGGTCAGCGGTCTCGTCGAACGCCAGCCCCGGCCCGATCAGGTCATCCGGGTCATCAGGCAGGACGTCCTGCGCCAGGCCCGGCAGCAGATCCCGGAGCTGCTCCCATGCCCACTTATAGCGGCTGAGCAGGGCCTGCAGCCGGTCCGGCCCCTCATGCCCGGCCCTCAGGGCCAGCTCCCAGCAGTTCGCTCGCGTCTCCCGTGACAGCGCCCGGATGTAATCCAGCGCCGTCGCGACGGTGCGCCGCTGCCGCATTATCCGGCCCAGCAGCCCCATGACCAGCGCGTCTGCTCTCTCGCCGCACTCGGCGGCATCTTCTATGCTGGCCACTGCGGTCATCGTTGTCTTGTTTTTTCACAAAATCCAGGAACGAGCCACGGCCGCCCAGCGTTGCACGCCCGTCCCGCCCGCAACAGCCGCCCGCTCCCGTTACGCATCGTTACATCAGCCGCATACCAGGCAGTCACGGAACAAGCAGCACGCGAGCACTCAACGTGAAACAGCAACTGTAATACTCGCATGCTGTTGACAACGATTCTGGTCAAGTCTATGACAGAGATCGTGGCCGGTTTGTGCAGCCCTGCGGCATACATCAGCCCCCTGGCTGCTTTCTGAGGCCACGATATGTCGGCTATGGGGCCAATGTCCCGAGAGTCCCAGGGAAGGACAGAAATGAGCAGACGCTGGGTATCGATGACGGCCATCGTCGTGACGGCTGGTTTAGCCTTAGCCGTGCCGGCCACAAGGGCGCTGGGAACGGTGGCCTCCGTCCACGGTATTCGCCCTCACCACATCAGCATGATGGATTGCAACGGGCACAGCCCGAGGTACAAGTCCGTGGACCCGGAAATGGCCGGGCTGTGCGCGGACCCGTTCTCTATCTACGACGGCAGCGTCTCGGCGTTCCGTGACAACGGGGCTTATATCGGCCACGACGAGCCGACAACGAGGTTCCTGTCAAGCGCCCCGGGCAGCGCGAACAACATGACGTACGTCATGCGGCTTTCGACTGACCCGACAGGGACGCCAACGGTCACCCCCACCGGGCCGACCCGCAGCGACTATGCCGAACTGAGTCGGTCTCCGTGGTTCGGGCTGCCGATATGCGACCCGAACTCGTACCCGCTGAACCCATGCACGCCAGACAGCGACACGAACTCAGGTTCGTCGTTCGACCCCGCCGCTGCCGGCTCGGCCGCCCTTGAGGTCCAGTTCTACCCACCGGGTTACGCGCCATTCATTGACGGGCCAAGCTGCACTGCCACGCACTGGTGCGCGGCACTGACGATCGACAGCCTTGAATGCAGTTTCTTCTTCGGCACGTGCAACAGCCACTGCATCGAGCCGATAAACTTCGCCTATTTGCAGCTCAACGGCGTTCCTGCTGGACCGCCGAGCCCCCAGCTCGCCACTGTCAGCAGCTTCACGCCCAACGATCAGACCCTCCTGATGAACCCGGGCGACGCAGTGGTCACGACCATCAGGGACACTAGTCAGGGACTGCTCGCGGCCGTCACCGACCTTAATACGAATCAGACCGGGTTTATGGTAGCCAGCGCCAGCAACGGCTTCATGCACACCAGCATTGCCGACTGCTCCGGCACGCCGTTCA
>DASWFT010000463.1:0-5190 GCA_036394075.1 Streptosporangiaceae bacterium | reverse complement strand
GTCTCGGCGAGGCCCAGGAGCAAGGCCAGCTCGACGGGGGCCCAGGAGCAAGGTCGGCTCGGCGGGCCCAGGAGCAAGGGCGGCTCGGCAGGCCGTGATCGAGGCCGGCACGCGCCGCTGGGAGTGACACGGCCGTTCGGATCTTCTCGCTGGTCGCTGCTGCGCGCCGAAGCTTGACCGCAGGCCGGGCCCACATTATTTATGGAGTCAATAAAGACATGAATAAACCTCTGACCAGCGCGTTCTGCGAGGATCGGCGGCGCCGCGGGGGCTGGTTGGTATTGACGGGCGCGGAGTGCGGGTGTTTCCTCCGAGTTACCTGCCGTACCGGTAGATCGGGTGCTGGCGCGGCTGTGGGCTGACGGAGCGTCCACGGCGGACGGTTCGTGGAGGGGCGTCGCTCACTGGTTCGTGCGCAGTTGGCACGGATCAGGTCCCCTCGGATACGGGTGCGCCCGCGCTTCGTCATGCGCCGGCGCGGGCCCGTCGCCCCGCATATGGAAGGACTCGACATGTCGTATTTCACCATGTCCCGCCCGGGTCCGCTCCGCCGAGGCAGAGCACGCAGGCTGGCTGTCGTAGCGTTACTCGCCCTCCCGGCGACGCTGATAGCGCTGCCACTGCCTCCCGCAGCCGCGGCCTCGGAGAGCGTCAATATCTGGTTGACCAGCACCAACGACTCCGGCGGCCGCAACGTCACCCGTGGCCTGCAACAGCAGACGCCGATCTCGTTCAGCTCCGGCACCGGCGGCAGCGGCCAGAACATCACCGTCAACGAGAACACCAGATACCAGCAGTTCGTGGGGGCCGGCGCGTCGTTCACCGACACCGCCGCCTGGCTCATGAACTCCAGCGGCGCCCTGTCGGCCAGTACCCGAAGCTCAGTGATGACCAAGCTGTTCGATCCAAACAACGGCATCGGCCTGGACTTTCTCCGCAACCCGATGGGCGCTTCCGATCTGGCCCGTTACAGTTACTCCTTCGACGACATGCCCGCCGGCCAGACCGATCCGAACCTGAGCCACTTCTCGATCTCCCACGACCTCGCCGACATCCTGCCGCTGACCAAGCAGGCCGAGCAGATCAACCCGAACCTGAAGGTGATGGGCACGCCCTGGAGCGCGCCGGCCTGGATGAAGGACAACGGCGACTTCAACAACCCGGGATGGCTGCAGTCCCAGTACTACGCGGCCTACGCGCAGTACTTCGCCAAGTACATCCAGGCCTACCAGGCCCAGGGTGTGCACATCGACTTCGTCTCGGCCCAGAACGAGCCCACCTGCTGTGGCGGCTATCCGTCGATGAGCTGGAACGGCTCCGGCCTGGACTTCTTCATTAAGAACGATCTGCTGCCGGCCTTCCACGCCGCGGGGCTGTCCACCAAGGTGCTGGCCCTGGACTGGAACTGGGACACCTACGCCAGCTACGGCGCTCCGACCGTCGACGACTCCACCGTCCGCAACGACCCGCTGTTCGGCGGCATCGCCTGGCACGGCTACGGCGGTGCCGTAAGCGAGCAAACCACCGTCCACAACCAGTACCCGAATATCGACGCCTACGACACCGAGCACTCCGGAGGAACCTGGATCGCCAATCAGCAGAACGAGGACATGAACAACATCATCAACTACACCCGCAACTGGGGTAAGACGGTCACCAAGTGGAGCCTGGCGGTGGACCAGAACATGGGTCCGCACAACGGCGGCTGTTCCACCTGCACCGGTCTGATCACCGTCCATAACGGTGACAGCCGCAGCGGACAGGTCGACTACACCATCGAGTACTACGACATGGGCCAGCTGACCAAGTTCGTCAAGCCCGGCGCGTACCGGATCGACTCCACCGCCAACAGCACCATCCCCAACGTGGCGTGGCAGAACCCTGACGGGTCGAAGGCGCTGATCGCCTACAACGGCACCGGAAGCACCCAGCCGATGACGGTGAACTGGGGCAACGAGAGGTTCACCTACAACCTCCCGGCGGCGACCTCGGCCACCTTCACCTGGAGCGGCGTCGCCGGCTCGGGCGGCGGTGGCACCGGTGCGATCACCGGGTTCGGCGGCAAGTGCGTCGACGTGGCCGGCGCGAACTCGGCCAACGGCACCGCGGTGCAGCTCTATGACTGCAACGGCACGGCCGCGCAGAGCTGGACCGTCGCTGCGGACGGCACGCTTCGGGCGCTGGGTAAGTGCATGGACCTGGCCGGTGGCGGCACGGCGAACGGCACGCAGGCGCAGCTGTACGACTGCAACGGCACCGGCGCCCAGCAGTGGCAACCACAAGCCGACGGCGCGTTGGTGAATCCCCAGTCGGGTCGCTGTCTCGACGCCACCGGGGTCAGCTCGGCCAACGGAACCCGGCTGCAGATCTGGGACTGCAGCGGTGGCGCCAACCAGAAGTGGACCCTGCCCGCCTGACCCTGGGAGCAGGTCAGCAGGCCTGAACGGCCCCGCCCACCCGGCCGGGGCCATCAGGGCCGGGCGCGGGTGCCAGCCGGCAATAGCAGGACGACCTGATCGGCACGTCCGCGTACGCGCGCGCGATCGTGAGTTGCTGCCCGATGATGCCGGCCTGCTCGTCCTTGCCCAGCCGCCGCAGGCATTCGTGATAGCCGTGCAGGCTCCAGACGTTGCCGGGATGCTGGCAGGCCCGGGCCAGCGTGCCATCGAGGCCAAGATCGGCCCGGTAGACCGCCTCGGCCTCGGCCACCCGGTCCTGCTCAAGGAGCAGCGCGCCGTAGGCATGCCGGGCCGGCTGCATCCAGGCCCACGGCTCGTCGTAGGGCAGCCCGTCGTCGAGTTCGACCGCCCGGCGCAGGCCGGCGAACGCCGTCTCGTGGTGTCCCTGGCGGTACTCCAGTTCGCCATCCAGCATGGCCCCGGCCACCGCGAGGATGTCCTGGCAGGTGTTGTTGAAGATGGTGCGCGACTCAGGCACCCGCTCGACCGCCGCCGCGAACTGGCCGCGATGTTCCTCAGCTTCCCCGATGCGGCCGCTGGCCGCACAGGCAACACCTTTGGCATAACGCATCATGGCCGTGCTCACGCAGTACAGCCCCGGGTCGGCGGGCAGCGGCGCGTCGATAATGTCCGGCCAGCGGCCGAAGCGGATCGCCGCGTGCACCTTCATCGCCGTGAATCCCTCGAGCCAGTCCGCCATCGGCGGGACCTCCACCCGCAGCAGGTCCTCGGGGATCGCCGCCGCGAGCCGGTCCGCGGTCTCCAGCGCGGTCTGCGCCTGGCCCAGGAACATCGCGCCGTAGATCTTGAAGTGGTAGTTGTGCACCCGGTACAGCGTGTAGAAGTTCATCGCGCCCTCCCGCGCGCGGAACTTCTCGTCTACGGCGATCGCGGCGGTGTTGGCGGACACGACCCGCGGGTAGTCCCCGCACAGCACATCGATGTGCGTCGGCATATGCCGGAGGTGGCCCGCGTCCGGGACCAGGTCGCGTAGCCAGTCCCCCACCTGCAACGCGTCCTCGGGATGGGCGGACATCTCCATCAGGTGGATGTACATGTGCAGCACGCCCGGGTGCGTTCGGCCATCGTCAGTGGTCAGGGCCCGCTCCAGGACCTCCTTTATCTCGATCGCTTCGGACCCGGCGGCCGGGGCTCCCGTGGCCAGGTCCCACAGCGCCCACGGCGTGAGGTTCATCAGCGCCTCGGCGAACAGCGCGGCCACGTCCAGATCATCCGGATACGCGCGGTACACGTGACGCATGGCCGCCGCATACGCGGCGTTCCAGGCGGACCAGTCCCCCGTTGGCGCGGCGGACGGATACCGCGAGACCAGAGCGTCAACGAGGGCGCGCTCGACGTCAGATGCGCCCGGCGCGCGGCTGACCGCCTCGGCCGTGGCGGCATACGCCCGGGAGAGCGACGATGAGAGATCCGCGGGGTCGAAGGACTCCCACGGCTTGTTGTAGTTCGGGCCCAGCGCGTAGGCCAGCCCCCAGTACGCGAGCGCGCAGCCGGGGTCGCTGGCGATCGCGCGCTCGAAGCACGCCGCGGCCTCTTCATGGTTGAACGAGTAGGTCCACACCAGCCCGCGGGTGAACCAGACCTGCGCCTCCTGCGATGAGGTCGTCACCTCGCGGGTGAAGCTTCCGAGGTCGAAGTAGTCAGACATGGCAACTCCCTCGGTCACGCTCAGGACAGGAAGCGGATGATCGCCGCCTCAAGCGCCCGCGCTATCTGCTCCTGGAAGACGGTCGACGTCAGCAGGGCGGCATCCGTGGCGTTGCGCATGTTGCCGCATTCGATGAGCACCTTCGGGACCGTGGTGAGGTTCAGCCCGGCCAGGTCGTCGCGCTGGGTGACGCCGTTCACCCCGTCGTAGGTGCTCACCGGCATCGAGGTGCCGTTGAGAAACGCCTGCCGGATATCGCTGCCGAGCTGCGCCGAGGAGGTGATCACCGCGTTGTTGGGGCCGTCGGCGATTGGTTCCAGGATCGCGAACCCGCGCCCTCCCGCCGGCCCGCCGTCCGCGTGAATGTCGACCGCGACGTTCGCGTGCCCACCGTTGATGATCGTGGAGCGGGTGTTCACGCACGGCCCGACGCCGCCGTTGCTGGTTCGCGTCAGCACGACACGCGCGCCATCATGAACAAGATCGGCGCGCAGGAAACTCGCGACCCTGAAATTGAACAGCGCCTCGGTATACCCGGCGTCGGTCTCCGTGCCGGTCGTGTCACAGTTCTCCGACGCCCGGCCGTTCCAGATCTGCTGAGCGAGATAAGACGGATCGCTGAAGTTGCCACCGTTGTGACCAGGGTCGATTCCGACGATCTTTCCGGCGAGCGGCAGTGCGGCGGCGCTCGGCGCCGGGCGGGCAGAACTCGCGGGCGGATCGGCGTGAGTCGCCGCCGGATCGGCGTGAGTCGCTGTGGGGCGCGCGGTGGACGGCGACGCCGCCGCGGCAGCCGGCGTCTGCTGAGCCGGGGCCGGCTCGGCACCCGCGCCGCACGCGCACGCCAGCAAGCCCGTGGCGGCCGTGGCCAGCGCCACGAGCACCCAGCCCGGACCAGTGGGCCCACCTGGCCCACGATGATGGTGAACAGTCAGGGCCTGGTTCCTCCCCCGGGCGGGCCGACTCCAGTGCAGCCGGGCCCGCCGCGCAACACGGTCTGCCGCTTCTCACAGGTCAGGGTACGCCGCGTGGGCGAGCCGGCGGCTGGAATCGGCCAGGACC
>DASWFT010000462.1:0-7326 GCA_036394075.1 Streptosporangiaceae bacterium | reverse complement strand
TCGCCGACCGTCCAGGCGCGCTCGGGCTGGTGGTGGATCAGCTCGATCGCGGCGGCGATCTGCGGGTCGCGCAGCGCGAGGACACCGGCTCCGCCGGCGGACTCGAGTTCGGTGAGCGCGACGCGCAGCGCCTGGGTGAGCAGCGCGTCGGCGAGCCGGCCCACGACCTCCTCGGCTCCGGGCGCGTCCGAGGCGGTCTCCGCGGTGATCAGCGCAAGGGTCGCGGCAAGCCACGGAACCGGCCGCCCGGCGGCACCGCGGATGTGCACCGCGGCCGGGAGCGCTCTTAGGATCGGGGGCGCGCTGCCGCCCTCGAGCGCGAATCCGCCGCATAGCAGCCCGGTGCGGGCGCCCCGCCCGCCGTGCCGCATGCGGTGGTGCTCGTCGAGCGGCGTGCTGGCCAGGATCTCCTCCAGGTCGGTGGCAGGGCTGCCCGGGTCGTCGCGCACCCAGTGCCTGCGCCCCGTCGGCAAGACGACCAGATCCCCGGCCCCAAGCGCGCGCTGGCCGGGTTCCCCGTCGACCTCAAGCCAGCAGCGGCCGGAGGTGACGACGTGGAAGGCCGGATTGCCGTGCGCCCGGACACCGAAGCCCCACGGCGCACCCAGCAGCGAGCGGCACCAGACGGCGCTGCGGATCCTGACGACTCGCAGGACCTGGCTGATGGGATCAGCCGGGTCGAAGTCGTTCAGCAGCTCCATCGCTCAACTCCGCCTCCGCGCCGCCGGGGTGCACAGATGCGACGATACCGCTGCCTGGCCAGGAGCCGGCCGCCCAGCGGCGGCCCCGGCGGTCGAGATAAAGATCGTGGACGCCCGGCCATTCCGGTCACCGGCCCGCGGCCGTAGCGTCATCGCGATACGGCAGGCAACAAGCAGGAGGCAGCATGCCAGGCGCGGCGCAGGTGGCAGAGGACTTCTTCGACGCGTGGACGAGCAAGGACTTTGAGCGGGCACGCGAGCTCGTGCACGACGACGTCTTGTTCGAGGGCCCGATCGACCGCTTTAGCGACGCGGATTCCTACCTCGCGTCGCTGCGGCAACTCGCCCATATCGTGACCGGCGCGGACAAGCAGAAGGTGTTCGTGGACGGCGACGATGTGTGCGTCATCTATGACCTCAAGACCGCGCCCGTCCCCAGCTCGCGCACCTGCGAGTGGTACCGGGTCCGCGACGGGAAGGTGGCCTCGGTGTCGGTCGTCTTCGACGCCCGACCGTTCGCGCCGCTGTTCGAGGCACGGCAGGCCGACTGAGCCACGGAGGACCGTGATGGACGTCAACCCCCCGCCGCGGCATCGGCCCAGGGATCTCGCCGGCTACCTGGAGGCGCTGAGCCGGCCCGTTTTTCAGGCCGGGATGAGCTGGCGGGTGATAGACGCCAAGTGGGAGGGCATCCGTGACGCCTTTGCCCGCTTCGATCCGCCAGCGGTCGCCGACTTCGGGCCTGCCGACATCGAGCGGCTGCTCGCCGATCCCGGGATCGTGCGCAGCCGCGCCAAGATCGAGGCGACGATAGACAACGCCCAGGCGCTGCTTGAGCTCGACGCCGAATATGGCGGCTTCGGCCGGTACCTGGGCTCGCATGGCGGCTTTGCGGAGACTGTGGCTGACCTCAAGCGGCAGTTCCGGTTCATCGGCGACAGCGGCGCCTATCACTTCCTGTATGTCATCGGCCAGCCGGTGCCGCCCTATGAGCAGTGGTCCGCCGCACGCGGGTCGCGCGCCCGACGCCAGCGCACGGACACAGCGGCCCGCGTGCGCCCCTCCGGCAGCGCGGCGTGATCGCCGTTCGCTCCTGCGCATCGGCGTGACGAAGGGACGACGATGGCGATCCTGACACGAACCCAGATCATCAAGGCGCCCGTCGGCGAGGTCTTCGGCACCGTCGTCGACGGCGGCAACTTCGCCGGATGGAACCCGACCATCCGGTCATCGCGCCGGCTCAACGAGGGGGAGATCGGCGAGGGCACGAGATTCGAATGGGATCTGAGGGGCTTTGGCAAGGTCGTGCAGGAACTCCGCGAGTTTGACAGGAACAAGCAGGTGCGGATCGTGCCGCACATCAAGATGCTCTCCGGAGGGCACCGTTTCCGCTTCACCCCGCAAGGCGACGCAACACGCATCGATCACGAACTAGAAATGACCCCGAAGGGCCCGTTCAGACTGTTCGCGCCAATAATGGGAATGATCGGCCGCAAAAACCTCCGCGACACGGCGAACGCGCTCCAGATCCACCTTGAGAAGCGATGACCGCTCTGCCATGACGGGCTGAGACGATTGGCTCCACAGTCAGGGTGCTTGTGCTGGTGTGCTTCCTGGGCCAAGGAAATGTAGCAGCGCGGGGATGATGCGTTCGTGGGCGTCCTCCTGAAGGTAATGGCCCGCGTCCGGCAGGCGCAGGACGTCGGCGTGCGGGAATGTCTTGAGCCACAGGTCGAGCCACCGTGGGGTGAACGCCGGGTCTTTCATGGCCCACGCGACCGCGACTGGCCGGTCCTGGAAGCAGCGCTGCAGGCCGGCCTCGAGCTTGCCGGCGAGCTCGGATACCGGGCCGTCAGGACCGGTCGGGATTGCCCGCGGGAAGGCCAGCATCGCGGTGCGGCTTCCCCAGTCGGGGTGCGGCGCCAGGTACGCGCTGCGTACCTGGCGGGTGAGCCGCTCGGGGTGGGTGACGCCGGCCCGGAACAGGAAGCCGCGCACGAACATGTTGAGCCCCTTCACCAGCAGGTCCCCGGTTCCCGGGGCCCGGAATAGCCGCAGCGGCAGCGGGATCGGTACCGGCCACGGGGGGCGGTGAGCGAAGGTGTTGAGGATGAACAGCCGCTCGACGCGCTCGGGGTGGGCCACCGCCCAGGACAGCCCGATCGGGCCGCCCCAGTCCTGCGGCACGACGGTGGCGCCGCGCAGGTCGAGGGACTCAAGCAGCGCGTCGAATCGCTCGATGTGCCGCGGGAGCTCGTAGCGGCCGGTCTCGTGCGGCTTGTCCGACCGGCCGAAACCGAGGTGATCCGGCACGATGACCCGGTGCCCAGCCGCGGCCAGCGGACCGACGAAGTTCCGGTAGACGAATCCCCAGGTGGGGTTGCCGTGCACGAGCACGACCGGGCGCCCGTCGCGCGGTCCCTCGTCGATGTAGTGCAACCGCCCGTCAGGCGACTCGAACCAGCGCGGCCGGAACGGCCACGCGCCGCCGAACGTCCAGTCCAGCTCGGCCCGGCCGGACATGCCTATCTCGCCGCACGCGGGGCAGGCGGGGTGGCTCCGGGCAGCGGCCGGCCGATCTTGTCGCGCCTGACGGTGACGGCGCGCCTGCCCGCCCAGCCTTCCTCGCGCAGCCAGTCCTCCAGCGTCCGCAGCCGCAGCTGCGGGTAGTCGCGCCGCAGGCCGGCGACGTCAGCCTGGAAGCCGCCCTGGTTGAACCAGCGGAACATCTGGTAGAACTCGCGTCCGAGCACGACCCGCACCACCGGCATGGGCAGCCGCCGGAACCTGACCGGGCGGTCGAGCACCTGGGAGAACACCTCGGCCGCCGCCTGGTTCGTCAGCTCGCTGCCGGCGATTTCCACCGCGGCCCCGATGAAGCGGCCTGGCTGGTCGAAGGCCAGGGCCGCGAATTTGCCGATGTCATCGGTCGCGATGGTCTGATACGGCACGCCGGCCCGGATCGGGTCAACCAGCCTGCCCTTCAGCAGCGCCTTCTCCACTGACGGAATGTAATAGTTCTCCATGAACGCGGCCGGACGCAGCATCGTCGCGGGCAGGCCGAGAGCGCGGATGCGCTGCTCGATCTGCCACTTGGTCTGCCAGTGGGCGATCCCCGAGTCCCGCTCGGCCCCGCCGACCGAGGAGAAGACCAGATGCGCCACGCCGGCCGTGGCGGCCGCGTCGGCCACGTTGATGCCCTGCCGGACCTCCCTCTGCGCGCCGGCCGACCAGAAGTCCTGCACGCTGTACACCCCACCGGCGCCGCGCATCGCCTGCTCCAGGCTCGCCCGGTCCTCCATGTTACCGGCCGCGATCTCGATGCCGGCGGCGGCCAGGGCCCGCGCCGCCGGGCTGTCCGGGCGGCGGGTCAGCGCGCGCACCGGCCAGCCCCGCTCTCGCAGATGCCGCAGCACCGCGCCGCCCTGGCGGCCGGTTGCGCCGGTCACCAGGACCGGCTTCTGTTCGTTGCCTGACAACGTGACGCTCCTATCCAGCGGCATGTCTCGCTTTGTGCCATCGATGAGCCCGCGCTAGCCGTTCAGAATCCTTTGACTGATCAGTCCAGAAGCCCGGTCACCTGGCCAACCTCTATCAGGTGGCCGTCCGGGTCGCGGACGTAGGCGCGGATCTCGCGCCCGTGATCCTTGGGCTCGGTCAGGAACTCGGCGCCTTTGGCCGACCACTCCTGGTAGACCATTGGGATGTCGGCCACGCGTACATTGAGGAACCCGCTGGTACGCCCGGGGTCGGCCGGCGTGCTGAGGCTGACGCCCGGCTTGTCGTTCGTGGGACCCCCGCCGGTGTTGAGAGTCAGCCAGGTGTTGCCGACCTTCATGATGACCGGGTCGCGCTCCAGCAGCACCTGCCCGCCCAGCAGCGACCGGTAGAACTCCCGGGAACGGTCCTGATCGGCAACAACCAGGACATGGGTGATGACGAAGCCTTCCTTCGGTGCGGGAAAGTCGTCTGGATTCATGTGACACCTCCGCTAGTGCGAAGTCGGACGGCGCGTTCAAGGTCCTGTCCCCATGACGCCCTGCGCCTGAAGTGACAGGGGCCAGTTGCCGGTCAAGAGGTATATCTGCCAGCCAGGACCGCTCTCAGCTGGTCAGCCACGCGTACATCCGCTCCCTGGTCTCGAACCAGCCGGTCGGGAACCTCGCGGGACCATCGGGCACGGGTTCCGCGCCCTTCTCGACCGTCCCGGGCGGGCGGTCGGTGGCGAGAAACGCGAATTTCTCGACTCCCGCGTCGTTGTAGCGCGGCACGATGTGCTCGTCCCGCCAGGCCAGGGTGCCCTCGCCGAGCTCATGGAAGAACTCCGTGGCGTCGATGATCATGTACTTGGGCCGGACCTGGAGGCCGTGGTCGGCCATGAGCTGCAGCGTCTGCTTGAACCCGTCGTCTGTCATGGACCGGGTCTTCTGGCCCCACTTCAGCTCGAGCGTGTTCCACTGCGGGTGGTAGATGATCGTGCCCCACTCGTTGGCAGCG
The DNA here is from genome assembly GCA_036394075.1 of Streptosporangiaceae bacterium. GTDB lineage: Bacteria > Actinomycetota > Actinomycetes > Streptosporangiales > Streptosporangiaceae > JAWWPY01. The sequence continues at coordinate 2,128 of DASWFT010000462.1, read as the reverse complement.
AGTTCTTCCGGCTCTTGCGACATCGCTGTTCGCCCTTCTCCCGGCATAGGGGTGCTGCCCCGTTGCTGATGAGGCAGGACTGCCCGCGGCGCCTGCCAGCCGGCCCTCTGACCGGGCAGGCGCATGCGTGCGGGACCACCGGCAACTTACGACGCGGATCAGCCAGACCGTGAGAGTCCGATCAGACAACTTCCGTGCCAGACCGGCCACCGGAGCCGAGGAGAGCGCGCGCTCTCCTACAATCCGGTCATGGTCTCGGTAGTGATAGCCGCGCTGTCCGGCACGGCGTCGATCGGCACCGCCGGGTTGATGGACGCGCTCAACAAGGCCGACCTCTCGCAAGCGCTGAGTACCGGCCAGCCCGCCACCCGCGTGTTCGACGTGCGGCTGGCCGGACTCGACAGCGGCACCGTCAGCTGCCGCGACGGCGTTAGCCTTCAGCCGTCCGCCGTTGCAGCCGACATCTCCGCGCCCGATCTTGTCGTGGTGCCCGGCCTGGACGACGACCTGGCGACGTCCTTCGCCGAGAACCGCGGCTGGGTGCCGTGGCTCACCAAGTGGCATGAAGGCGGGGCCAAGATCGCCGGCTCCTGCACCGGCGCATTCCTGGTCGCCGACGCCGGCTTGCTCAACGGCAGGCCGGCGACTACCCACTGGATGTTCGCCGGCGAGCTGCGCCGCCGCTACCCGTCGGTAGACGTGACGGCCGACCGGATGATCGTCGATAACGGCGACGTCATCACATCGGGCGGGGCGACCGCGTTCTTGAACCTGGTCCTGTACCTCGTCGAGCGTTTCGCCGGTCACGACCGCGCCAACCTCGCCGCCAAGGTTCTCCTCGTCGATGGCCACCGCCCCAGCCAGCTCCCCTACATCGCGTTCGGCCGGGAACGCACTCACCACGACCTGATCGTGCACCAGGTCCAGCAGCACATCGACCTGCACCTGGGCGAGCCGCTGCAGATCACGGAGCTCGCATCCCGGTTCGGCCTCAGCGAGCGGTCCCTGTCTCGCCGGTTCACGGCCGCCACCGGACGCGGGCCCCGGGCCTACCTCCAGCACGCCCGCATCCAGCACGCCCTGCGCCTGCTCGAAACCGGCAGCGATCCGATCGACCAGGTCCGCCGCCGCGCCGGCTACAACGACCCAGCCGCGTTCCGCCGCGTCTTCAAGCAGGCCACCGGCTTGCCGCCCCGCGGGTACCGCGACGCATACGGGCTCCGCAACGGCCCCGGCGGCAAGTGAACGCGGCACGCCTGCACCAGTTCAGAGCCCTTGCGCGGCAGACCGGCTCGCCGCGGCACCGGGTGGCGCGGAAGAAAGCACCCGGCCCGGGCCTGGCCTTCGGGGTTGCGGTGGTGCATTTGAGCAGGCCATCGGCGTAGCCCGTATTCGCGCGGCGGGACCTGCACGCGGTCATCGCGGACGAGGACGAGATGCACTTCCACGATGCTGGCGAAACGCTCACCCGCGTGGGCTCCTTGGCGGGCGGCCCGGGCACCGGGCCGCTCCCGATCCTGCCAGCTTTACGGCCGGGACGGCACCATGGCGGACCTGGCGCGGCGTAAACGGTATCTGGAGTTTGACCTGGTGGGGGTGCGGGTCAAGGGCCGGGGGCTGAGTTCCATGGGTCGGGGCCAGGGTCGGCGCCGGCCGCGGCGACGGCGAGCCGGTCCAGGAAGTGCTTCCAGCCGGTGGCATGGAGGGGAGCCTGGCTGCCGGGGAGGTTGCGGTGGACGAGGTGGAGGTGGGTGCCGCTGCTGGTGGGTGTGAGGGTGAACTCGACCCGGGTGGCGCCCGGTGGCATGTCGGCGCTGCCGGCCACGCCCCAGCTGACCACGACCCGGTGCGGCGGGTCGATCTCCAGGTAGCGCCCGCGGACGGGGACGCCAGTCCGCGATCACGCCGAGCCGCCGCTGGTCGTCCTCGCTGAGCGCGGTCAGCGCCTGGTGCACGCGTGTCAGGTGGGCTGGCCTGCCGTCGGCCTGGGTCAGGCACATGCCGGCCAGCAGGGTGCGGACCTTCAACTGCCGCGGGCGCACGCCGATGGGCAGCATGGCCTCGATCCGCGGCGCGACGCCGGCCCGGTCGATGATCTCCTCAAACGCCGCCAGCGGGATCATGGCCG
>DASWFT010000461.1:0-1567 GCA_036394075.1 Streptosporangiaceae bacterium | reverse complement strand
CGCGCCGCTGCTGCCCTTCCTGCTCAAGACCGGCGACAACCCCGGCGGCATTGACCGCAGCGTCTTCGACCGCCTCACCGCACGAATCGCCGCCGACCGGCCGGCCGCGATGAAAGACTTCATGGACCGCTCCTACAACATCGATCTCCTCGGCGGCACCCGGGTCAGCGACCAGGCATGGCAGAACAGCTTCTACGCCGCCAACTCCACATCCGCCCACGCCGCCCTGCGCTGCATCACCGCCTGCCAGGAAGACTTCCGGGGCGACCTCGCCACGATCAGCATCCCCGTCCTGATCATCCACGGCGACCAGGATCGCGTCCTGCCCTACGAGGCCACCGGCAGCAGGCTTCCCGCGTTGCTGAACAACGCCCGCTCCATCGTCATCGCGGGCGGGCCGCACGCGATCATCTGGACCCACGCCGACGAGGTCAACCAGGCACTGCTCGACTTCATCGGCCACCCGGCCCAGGCCGGCAGACGGCACAGCGGACCGGAGAACCGGCCGCCGAGCGGATCGCAGAACGGGCAGGCCGGCTGACCCTCCGCTGTGACCGTACGAGCCGCCCTGGCGGAGTGGAAGACCACTAGCCCGGCCACCACGAACCCGCGCATCACGTCGAACTCCGGCCGCCGGCCGGCGGAAAGGCCGGACATCGACTGCCCGGCGGCCGTCCGTGCGGCAGCAGGCGCAAGGATCAGCTGGCCCGCTGGAGCCGGATCGACCAGCTCGAACTGGCTGATGTCTAGCGCTGTCATCGGGCTGACCTCCTCATGGGTCGCGGCCGCTGGGGCTGTCGGATTGGCATCAGCTCACCGCGGCTCACACGTCATCCGAAAGGCCAGGCCTGTCGGCGGCCCTGGCGGCAGCCACCGTGGTGGTTGCGGCGACTCGGCCGGATTCGGCCTGCGTGCCTGCCCGTCCGGGTCGCCTCATTTCCGGGGACCTTCCTGACCGCCGGGCGCGGCGCGCGCGAAGTCCTTGCTGCGGATAGCGGCCAGCGATACGACGCCTGCCACGAACGCGATGATCGCCGCGACCAGCAGGATGCGGTCCAGGCCGGTCGTGAAGGCTGTACGGGTGATCACGCCAACGGCCTGCCGGGCGTGCGCGGGCAGCTGGCCGATCACGTGCCCGATCTCCCCCGACTGCACGGCCGTGGCGATCTGCGGGCCCTGGCGGGACAGTCCGGGCACCGCGGCCACCCGGGCCAGTACCTCATCGTGCACCTTGCTGGAAAACAGCGTCCCCAGCAGCGCGATGCCGGTGGCGATCCCGACCTGGCGGAAGGTGGAGCTGATGCCCGAGGCCATACCAGCTCGCTGCGGTGGCACCACGCCGACGGCGGTGGAGGCCAGCGGCGGATTCACCATCCCGGCGCCCGCGCCGGCCACGATCATTCCCGGGATCAGGTGAGTCCAGGCGGAGGCCGCGTCGAGGCCGCGCATGAGGAGCAGCCCGACACCGATGATGATCAGGCCGGGCCCGATGAGCAGCCGGGCCGGCACGTGCGACGTGAGCCGCCCGGCCAGGGTGGATGCCGCCAGGATGCCGCCGGATAGCACC
>DASWFT010000460.1:0-11112 GCA_036394075.1 Streptosporangiaceae bacterium | reverse complement strand
AGAACGGGAAGGGAGAGCAGGGGGTGTTATGCCTGGGCGACCGGTGTCTGCGCAGCTCCTGGGCGGGATGGATGTGCTCGTCCAGGACGACGCCGGGCTGGGCGACGAGGCCGCCAACCTGGCGCTGGAGGAGGCCCTGGTCAGGGCCGTGCCGCGCCGTCCGCTGCTGCGGATATGGCAGAACGGGGCCTGCGTGGTCATCGGCCGCGGACAGCGGGTGTCGCGCGAGGTGAACGCGGCGGCCTGCGCCGCCAGCGGCGTGCCGGTGCTGCGCCGGGCGAGCGGCGGCGGCACCGTCTACCACGACCCGGGCAACCTCAACATCAGCGTGGTCGTGCCCGGGTGGGAGCCTGGCCTGGCCGGTGAGCTGGCGGCGCTGGTGGCCGGTGTCATCGGGCGGCTGGGGCTGCGGGCGTCGATCGGCGGCCGCGGTGTGTTCATCGGCCCCGCCAAGGTGTCCGGCCTGGCCAGCCAGGTGACCCGGGACGGCACGCTGGCCCACGCCACGCTGCTGGTGACCACGCCGGCCGGCCGGGTCCAGGCGTACCTGGCCCCGGCCCCCCCGGACCGGCACCCCCTGGACTCGCACAGGTCCCCGGCACTCCCGTTGTGCGCTCACGACCCGGCGCTGGACATCACGGCGTGCCGGCGGGCGGTGCTGGCCGAGGCGGCATCGCGGTACGGGCGGCTGTCACCGCGGGCCCCGCGGCTGGCTGAGCGCCGCTGGCAGGCGCGGCTCCTCGCCGAGCGCTACCGACATGACTCATGGCATCGAACCGGCCGGCCAAAGGAGGCATCGTGGACGACAAGACCCGTCTTGAGCTCTACCAGGTGATGGTGCTCAGCCGCACCTACGAGGAAGCCATTCTCCGCGAGTACCACGCGGACAAGAAGCCAGCGTTCGACATCGGGGCAGGGCTGGTCCCCGGGGAGATGCACCTGTCCGCCGGGCAGGAGCCGGCCGCCGCGGGCGTGTGCGCGCACCTGCGGCGCGACGACGCGGTCACCGCGACCCACCGCCCCCACCACATCGCGATCGCGCACGGCGTTGACCTGGACCGGATGACGGCCGAGATCTTCGGTCGCGAGACCGGGCTGGGCCGGGGCCGGGGCGGGCACATGCACCTGTTCGATCCGCAGACCCATTTCTCCTGCTCGGGCATTGTCGCCGAAGGGCTGCCGCCCGCGACCGGGCAGGCGTTCGCGTTCCAGCGGCAGGGGAGCGGCCGGGTGGCGGTCGCGTTCACCGGCGAGGGGGCCGCCAACCAGGGCGCATTCCATGAGTCACTGAACCTGGCCGCGCTCTGGAAGCTGCCCGTGGTCTTCGTGATCGAGGACAACGAGTGGGCCATCTCGGTGTCCCGGGAGGTGTCCACGGCTATCAGCTCGAACGCGGACCGGGCCGCCGCCTACGGGATCCCCGGCCAGCGGATCGAGGATAACGACGTCGAGGCGGTGTATACGGCGGCCGGTGACGCAGTGGCGCGGGCCAGGGCCGGTGAGGGGCCGACCCTGATCGAGGTGCACACCGTGCGGCTGTGGGGCCACTTCGAGGGCGACGCCCAGGGATACCGCCCCGACCTGGCCGATGTGCCGGGCTGCGATCCCATCCCGGCGTACGAGGCACGGCTGACCGACGCCGGGATCCTCAACGCGGGCCTGGTCCGCAGCATCAAGGAAGAGGCGGTGGCCCGGGTGGAGAAGGTCATCGAATTCGCCAAGTCCAGCCCGGTGCCAGCGCCGCAGACGGCGCTCGAGTACGTGTTCGCGTGAAGGGAGCACACAGATGAGCGTTACCGAATCCGCCACAGCGCCGACCGGGGCCACAGTTCGCCGGCTGACCACGGCGCGGGCCATGGTCGAGGGCATTTCCCAGGAGATGGAACGCGATGCGGGCGTCGTCGTGCTCGGCGAGGACGTGGCCAAATACGGCGGCATCTTCAGTTCCACCACGGGCCTGCTCGACAAGTTCGGCCCCCAGCGGGTGATCGACACGCCGATCTCGGAGACCGCGTTCATCGGCCTTGGCATCGGCGCCGCGATCGAGGGCATGCGGCCCATCGTCGAGCTAATGTTCGCGGACTTCTTCGGCGTGGCCATGGACCAGATCTACAACCACATGGCGAAGATCCATTTCGAGTCCGGCGGGAACGTCCGGGTGCCCATGGTCTTGATGACCGCGACCGGCGCCGGCTACTCCGACGCCGAGCAGCACTCGCAGTGCCTGTGGGGCACGTTCGCGCACCTGCCAGGCATGAAGGTCGTCGTGCCGAGCAACCCGGCCGACGCCAAAGGGCTGATGATCTCGGCCATCCGCGACGACAACCCGGTCGTGTACATGTTCCACAAGGGCATCATGGGCCTGCCGTGGATGGCGAAGAACGCCCGGTCGATCGCACCGGTGCCGGAGGAGCCGTATGAGACGCCGATCGGGAAGGCGTCCATCGCCCGCGAGGGCGGGGACGCGACCGTGGTCACCGTGTCCCTGTCGGTGCACCACGCCCTGGACGTCGCCGACCAGATGTCCGCCGAGCACGGCGTCGAGCTCGAGGTGATCGACCTGCGCAGCCTGGTGCCGCTGGACCGGGCGGCGGTCCTCACATCGGTCGCCAAGACCGGCCGCCTGCTAGTCGTCGATGAGGACTACCAGTCGTTCGGCCTGTCCGGCGAGATCGCTGCCACCGTGGCCGAAACCGACCCCGGCATGCTGCGAGCCCCGGTGCGCCGGGTCGCCGTGCCCGACGTCCCGATCCCGTACGCCCGCTCGCTGGAAAGCGCAGTCCTGCCCACGCGCGAGCGGATCAAGGCGGCCGCACGGGAGCTGGTGGGGGCCTGACCGTGACCGACGTCAGGTTCCCGCAGCTCTCGCAGGAGCAGCCCGACGCCGAGGGCGTGCTCGCCACCTGGTTCGTCGGCGACGGCGACCAGGTGGCGAGCGGGCAGCTCCTCGGCGAAGTAATGGTCGAGAAGGTCTCAGGTGAGGTGCTGGCCCCGGCGGCCGGGCGAGTACGCCTGCTGGTCGCCGAAGACCAGACTGCCCGGCAAGGCACAGTGATCGCCCGGGTGGAGTGACCCGGACCGCACTATTGAAGGGAAACCTGGGCGGAGAGGAGACTGGGATGACACGGCGAGATGTTGAGTTTGACGCGGAGGGCGTCACCCTGCGTGGCTGGTTCTATGAGGCTGAGGGGAGCGGAGCGCCTGGAGCGGCGGTTGTCATGGCGCACGGTTTTTCCGCGGTCAAGGAGATGTACCTCGACAGCTTCGCCGAGGTGTTTGCCGCGGCGGGGCTGCATGTGCTGGTGTTCGACAATCGCGGCTTCGGCGCCAGTGACGGTGAGCCCCGGCAGGAGATCGATCCCTGGGCTCAGATCCGGGACTACCGGCACGCCATTACCTATGCCAGCACCGTGCCGGGGGTGGACCGGCAGCGGATCGGGATCTGGGGCAGCAGCTACTCCGGTGGTCATGTGCTGGTGGTCGCGGCGATCGACCGGCGGGTCAAGGCGGTGGTCAGCCAGGTGCCGCTGGTCAGTGGCCACGACAACCTGCGCGCGCTGGTCCGGGCCGATTTCATCGCCGGGTTCCGTGAACAGTTCGACGCCGACCGCCTCGCCCGCTTCCGCGGCGGGCGGCCGGCCATGGTCCCCGTGGTGGATAAGGATCCGCTGGCACCATCGGCGCTGCCGACGCCGGATTCGTGGGAGTGGTTCACCGACACCGGCAGCACCCGCGCGCCCGCCTGGCGCAACGAGGTGACGCTGCGGAGTGTGGAGATGTTCACCGAGTACGAGCCGGGCACCTACCTGCCTTACATCAGCTCCACGCCCCTCCTGCTGCTGGTGGCCGCAGGCGACCATCTGGTGCCATCCGAACTCGCCATCGCTGCCTTCGACAAGGCACACCAGCCCAAGGAACTGATAATCCTGCCCGGCGGTCATTTCGATGCCTACACCAAAGGCTTCGAAGCCTCCAGCAGCCAGGCGCGTGACTGGTTCACCCGCCACCTGACGCCCTGACGCCCGGATTTGCCCTTCAGCCCTTGCGCTGCAGCGTGTAGCGGACCGTCTGCACCCGGATCAGGCCATCGCGGAACACGAAGGTGTCGATACCGTCCTCGACCCGGGTCATGGCGGCGTCAGCGGCCCACTCCAGGAACAGCACGTCGTCCTCGTAGATCTGGGTCTTCAGATCCCAGGACGCGTTCGGCACATCGGCGAGCAGCTGTGTGAACGCCGCCCGGATGCCGCCCCTGACGCCGGCGGGCGTGATGAAGACGGCATCGTCGGCATAGTCGGCGACGATCTCATCCAGGTCGCCTGCGCCCAGCGCCTGGGCGTGGTGCTGGAAGACTTCCTCGGGTGTGCGTGTCATCGCGCCTCTCCTTCGCCGCGAGCACCTCACACCTACCGTACGATCGCCGGCGGACGAGCGGACAGAGGCCCCGCTCCAAAACAGCCGCACCGTGTCACGGATCTTGCGCTCGTCATCGGCCACCAGCACGGTCGCTGTCCGCATGACCGTCCCTCGCGCCTTTAGCAAACACCCTGCCCTTGGCCAGCGTCCTCCCGGCGCAGTCTCGCCGGCGGCAGGCCGAAGATCCCAGCCGACGGGACGTTCGGGCCAGCCCGCCAGCCCCCGGGCCCGGGCTGCCCTGCGCCAGTGAGCCAGGCAGGTCGGGCGATATCGTCGTTATATGGCGATGCAAGGCGGGGTGATAACGGCGTCCCGCACCGGGCTGGGCCCGGCAGCGGCGTTCCGGCCGCTTCACCCTGGCTGAGCGGTGGAACGGAACGGCATGGGCCAACCAGCCCACCCCTAACCCGGCCGACGGAACCTACGCCGAACTGGGACAATGTCACGCGAAGCCCTTGACAAGCATAGGAGCATCGTTATACGTGCCTGCGAGCGTTCAGGGACCGCTGCCGCATTCACATTGCGTAGCAGGCGCCTACCCCGCTGGCGTAGGCCTCGGGCATGCTGATCAAGGCCGCTCGAAAGGTGAGGTCTAGCAGCAAGCTGGTCGCCGCGGCCCTGCCCAGCGCGCTGGATGCGGGTTCCCCTCTTCCTGCACATCCGGGCCCTCAAGGGAGTAGTTGCGAGGCAGCCTGGGGCTTAACGGGCCATTTCCGCGACACCCTGCGCCACCGCACACGGTGCACAGCCGCACGTCCACGTCGCCTAGCTGCCGGGTCATGACAGCTCTGCCGTCACACACGCCCATGTCATCTGGGTGTGCCTCGCCGCACGGGCAGTGGCAGCGGCGCCAGTCCCCGGCAAGCGCAGAGCGCCCGGCGCCAATCGCCGCGCGGACAGCCGGATCGAGTTTGCCCAGCGCCTCAGCGGTGGCGGCCGTCACCCGCTGGGCCCACTCGCCCAGCGCGGCTGCGGCAGCCTCCCGGGCAGCGGCGAACTGCCGTACCGGGTCGTCTCCGTCACCGGCCATGGCCGCATCTTCTCACCCGGCGCCGGCTGTGGCCAGCGCTCCAGCGGCCCCGGAGACGTCATGCGAGCGAACGTGCCCCAGGCATCGTTGTGATCTAGAGGTGTGCCTAATGCGTCAGGTACGACAAGACGACCTCGTTGGCAATGGGCACACTTCGGCGCCGCTTCGGCGGGATGGGTCTCCGGACTCGCCGGGGCGATTCACCGCACGATCCCGCCGCTGGTGGCACGGGCCTGCGGGCTGGCTGGGCTCCTGCCTTGCCGTCGCCGCCGGGCTGCCACCAGGCAGGATGGCATCCATTCGCTGCCGTCGGGTTCGCTTGCGGACAGGTCACCGAACGTAACGGATCCTCGGCGAGGCAACGCTCGCAGATCCGCCGTTATCTCAAGCCCGCACTTGGGTGTCTTCGCTGTAGCCGCCGCGGGTGTTTTGTGTGCTTTTCCCGCGCGGTGGACGCATTACCTGAACAGTGTCTCCGCCGCAGGCCCGGTGCCAACCCCCTTGTCGTTGCCGTTTTTAGAACTAAACAGCTATCGCGTGAACGCTGTTTAGCTACATGTCAACGCCGCAGACGTCCTGGTCAGGACCGGCGTAGACAGGGACGGCTTCAGATAACCGCCGATCTGGGCGGCTCTCGGACGTTCTGCCTGTTAGGTCATTGCGGCGCATAACAGGTCGTTCTGCTCGCCGTCTCTGGTCTAGCCAATGGGTCAGCGTTTCTTTCGTTGCTTTGTCCTATGAGACCGTGTCAGCGTGCGCCAGTGCGGGTCGGCGCGGGCGGGTCGGGGTTGGCGGTTGTCCGGCCGGTGGGGTTGACAGCGTGGTTGGCCGGGAGGAAGGTCGAATCCGTACGCGCAGCCTCCTGCGTCCGGCCTGTCGGACCTGCTGTCGGTTAGCTCGTCCCCGTCTTGGCCGTGTTTCATCTGGTGAGGTTGCTGCCGAGAGGGGTGGGCGATGAAGCCCTACGCATGGCTAAGCGTGCTGGCCACTTCGGCGCTGGCGGTAGGAATGTTGTCGGGAAGCGTGGCTTCTGCGGCTGGCGGCAGCGGGAATCCTGAGTGGTATCTGCCGCAAAATCACGTCTCTGCGGTCGGCGACGTGCTCGCCGGGGTGTTGAGCGGGCGGCTGCGGCAGCCGTCGCCGGTGAATGCGGGGACGCCGTGCCCAGCTGAGGCCAGCTCGACTAGCGATGTTCAGGTGAACTGCCGCGCCGAGGACAATGGCTCACCGCAGAACACCCAGAGCGAGACGTCTGTGGTGGCGGTCGGCAGCAAGGTCGTCGCCGGCTTCAATGACTCCCTGGTGTGCTGCAGACCGGCGATCAACCTCAGCGGGTACTCGGTGTCCACCAATGGCGGAAAGAGCTTCACCGACAAGGGTGACCTGCCGTGGAGCGGCGACGTCCAGCCCCTCGGTGACCCCTCGCTGGCCACCGACGGCCAGGGCAATATATATTACGCGACCCTGGCCTTCCAGGGACGGTCCGCGCAATCCCTGATAGCGCTTTACGAGATGCCGGCTGGCACCGATACCTTCCGCCTGCTGTCGGTTCCGGTGAACGTGGGCAGCGCCAAGTCCTTCTTCGCCGACAAGGAACTGCTGTCCATTGGCCGGGACGCGCAGGGCAAGCTGCACTTCTACCTGACCTGGACGTTCTATGCGCACTCGTCGGTCCAGGGGCCGGTGATGCTGTCGGACTCCACCGACGGGGTGCACTGGCGGACCACGCAGATCTCCTCCCCCGACACCTGCGCCCCGACCACACCGGGGTCGCACCCGGTCCCGGCCGGGGGAACCTTGTATGTGACGTGGGAGCAGTTTGACCCCGCCGCCTGCACCACCAACCCGGACGTGACATCGGGAACGCAGTTCGTGGCCACGGTCAACGTGGCCAGCGCCACGGTGCAGCGTGTCACCGCGGTGGCGCGGGTGCACGGTGCCGGGGACGTGCTGCGGTTCTGCGGGTTCGCCGACCTGGGGGTGATCGAAACCGCGCCGGGCCACGACTCCCGCGAATTCGAGGCACCGGCCAGCACCATCGACTCCCACGGCACCCTGTACCTCGCCTGGAACGACCGTCCCAACGGCCCGGGCGGTGGTTTCGGCAACGCCACCCGCATCTATCTGAGCTACTCCACTGACGGCGCCAGGACCTTCAGCACGCCGCAGGTCATCAGCGGCCCGGTCAACACTACGTTCATGAACGACCGGTACCAGCCCGCTATCGTCACCGACACCAGCGGGCTGCACGCCACCTGGTACGAACGGGTCCAAAACCCCAGCGGCGGGCCCGACCTGCTGCGCGAGGACAAAGAGAACCTGACACTGGCCACGCCGACCGCTGCACCGGTGAGTTCCGGCGAGGCGTCGCTGAGCACCGTGCCGTTCCCGATCTACCAGACCAATCCGAACCAGGACCCCATCATCGCGGCCTGCTACATGGGGGACTACAACCAGGTCGCCTCCAACGGCACGCGCCGCTTCGCCACCTGGGGCGACAACCGAAACGTGGTCACCACCACCACCGGAGTCACCGAAAACCAGGCGGACGTCTTCTCGCGCAGCTTCTGACTACGGCAAAAGGGGCTCACGGTTCACCGCCCTGGGCCCTTGCCGTGCGCCACGGAACGGCCACTTGGCGCGCGCTCATTCACAGCCATCCGCCGACTGCCTGCAGCCAGCTCACCACCAAGCGTCAGATGTCTGTCACCCATGCATTGGCGCTCTGGCGGTTGCTGGCCGTTGGGCGTCTCCCGTGAGGCGCCAGTCAGTCCAGCGGCTCCACCCGGTAGTCCCCGCCATCCTCCATCAGCAGGATCCCCTTGCCTTTGCCCAGCGGCGGGACGATCTGGGCGGCGAGCCCGAGAACGGCGGCCTCATTGGTGGGGCTGTGGCCCACTATCAGCGCCCGGCCGCCCTCGGGCAGCCCCTCCGTCACCTGCCGCAGCGCCGAGGCGAGCAGCAAAGACTCCTTCTCGACCAGGTTCGGATCAATTGCCCGGATGGCATCCAGGTCCGCGCCCTTGCCCGCCGCCTCGGCCGCGCCGCGCCAGCGGTCCTCCACCGATGAGCGCAGCCCCGGCGCCGCGGTGATCGGGGTGTGGTCCTGGCCGGCCGCGTGCCGCAAGATTTCCAGCATCTGGGTGGCGCGTGCCGCGCCAGTGGACACGAACGCGGCGTAGGGCGGGTGCAGCAAGTCCCGGCCAATCATCTCGGCCTCTGCCACACCCCGTGGTGTCAGGCGATCACCCTCGCTGTCGGTGTGCCGGCGCAACTCCACATACCGCATGAGCGGGTCCTGCCCCGCTGGGACGCCGTCATGCTGGGTTCCGTCGCCGGATTATCCATGCCAGAGCACATGACCCACCCGCTGGGCACGTGGCGTCCCGGGCATCGATGACGGCGATCGCGGCTATGTTCGCGATGTCGGTGACCTCGGCACCGCCGTGAGCGTCGCTGCCGGAGACTGCCGGCCGACCACACTCACCCGCCTTTCGGGCCACCGCCAGCAAGCAGCGCAACACCATCGTGCGCTTCTGTCGCCCACCGCCAGCACCGCACCGTCGCTGCCAGGTACGGCAAACGCGACTTCGGCTCAAGTCGCACACATCCCGGACGCCGTAACCCACCGTGTCCCTACAGCAGGGATCACGAACGGTCGGCGTCGATGCCGACTCGATGCCGATCAAGACGGGGCCGTCCCACTCTGGGGGTTCTGCAGCCGGCTTGTCCCAATAGAGACAGAACCAAGACCCGCGCCGAATCGGCGATCCGGCGCTGCGCCCCCCCGCGAGGCGGTCACGGTCAGTGATCCTGGCTCGACATTTATGACGAGCGGCATCACCGCCGCTATGGGGGTGCTAGTCCGCTCGGGTGGGCGCGGCCCTGCGAGCGCACGCGAGCGGTTGTTCTGCGCGCCGCCGGACGATTGAGTCTGTGCTTGATGGCGACATCGTCTGGGTCGGGCCGGTACTCGAGATGACCGTGAGCAGCGGCCTCCCGGCCTGGTGAGGAATCCGTTCCGGGTCCAGAATTGCTGCCATGGCGACGAACTACGAGCGGGCATTTGAGCAGCGCCCGGCGGTATACGCGGCGTGGGGACAGCTGAACGGCGCGATCAAGGCGGGCATGGATCTGCGCCGCTACGAGCTGGCCACCCTGGCCGCCGCCAGGCGGCTGCGGTCGAGCTACTGCTGCCTGGCGCACGGGACAGTGCTGGCGGAACGATTCGGTGAACCGGTAGCCCAGATTGCCAGCGACCACCGGGCCGCGGGCCTGGACGAGATCGATGTCGCGGTGATGGATCTGGCTGAGCAGGTCGTCGATGATGCCACCTCGATCGGAGAGGCAGACCTGCAGCGGCTTCGTGATCTGGGCCTGGCACAGCAGGAGGTCATGGATGTGATCCTTGCCGCGGCGGCCCGGTGCTTTTTCTCCAAGACCCTCGACGCGCTCGGTGTCCGGGCCGACCCCAGCTATCGCGAGCTAGAGCCCGGCCTTCGCCAGGCCCTGGTTGTCGGCCGCCCGATCGCCGGCAGCTGAGCAACCCGCCCGCAACAACCGCGTCCGACGCCGAACCAGCGTGCGGCCTGCCGCCGCAGTTGCCGGGCTCGCTGGCTGCGGCCGCGGCAGGCACGCCCGCAGCCAGCAGCCCCCGAGTGGCGCTGGCCAATGCCGCTGGCCTAAATCAACGTGCCGGAGCCGCCGTTAGGAGCGCCGAGCGGGTTATCTGCAAGACTGCTGAAGCGGATGCCGAACACGGCAATCTGCACCAGCCGCTGATCATCCCGACCCGGTGAATGATTGAGCTGAGCCGAACCGGCGGCCAGCCGTCCGCAGTCGGCGATCCAGCGGTCGTCTTTCGGCACCATTATGGCAGCACGTCACGGACCGTGATCAACCGCTCGGCCGACTTGCGATCCGTAGCCGCCGATCTGTACCCCCAGAGGCGGCGATCGACTGATGGCTGTCGCCGCGCAGATTGGGATGTTCTGGCGACCCGGTGCCAGAGACTCCCGGGGCGGTCTCGTCGGATCATCACCTGCCAGCCCCGGACCTTTCCATCAAGGCGGCGGCCGGTTTGCGTACGAGCTCAAGGCGCAGCACAAAGTGGCCGGGTGACGCGCTAGGCCGAACAGGAACGCCGGCAGGCCAGTGACGAACACCGCGAAGCCAGGAAGGACGCCTTGTGATGCCCATTCCTGTTCGGGCCTTGGATGAGGCCAAGCGCGAGGGCCGCGATCGTGAGGATGAGCACGGCTACTCCGGCCAGGCCGGGCAGCCGGGTCTCCGCATGGCTGCGGGTGTGCGGGACCCGGATCCAGGCCGTGGTGAGCGCGGCGATACCGACCGGCATGTTGATCAGGAAGCTCCACCGCCAAGGACATTTCCAGCACTAGCCCGCCGACTGGTAGGCCGACGGGCCGCCGAGCGAGCCGGCGGTGGCCCAGATGCGGGTCCTGCCGGGGCGCTTGCCGCCGGGGATGGCGATCAGCGGCAAGCCGAGGCTGGCCGGGCCGCACCCGAGCACCGAGACCGCAGCTCACCAAGCGGCCAGTCAGGGACCTGTGCGTGCCGAGAATCCCGTCCAGGGCTCTGACCAGCAGAGTTGCCATCCCAGCCGCCTGACCGTGATGATCACCGGTCATGTGCCTGCGGTTCGTCTT
>DASWFT010000459.1:0-23588 GCA_036394075.1 Streptosporangiaceae bacterium | reverse complement strand
GCAGGACCGCAGCCTGTGGAACACCCGCCTGATCGCCGAGGGCGTCGACGTGCTCCAGACAGCCCTCACCCGCGACCGCCTGGGCGAGTTCCAGGCCCAGGCCGCCATCGCCGCGCTCCACGCCGACGCCCGGACGGCCGAGGAGACCGACTGGGTGCAGATCGTCGAATGGTACGACGAACTGGTGCGCCTCACCGACAGCCCGGTGGCCCGCCTCAACCGGGCCGTCGCGGTCGGCGAGGCCGACGGCCCGCGGGCCGGCCTGGCCGCCCTGGCGGGGCTCGACCCCGCCCTGCCCCGCCACGCCGCCGTCGCTGCGTACCTACACGAGCGTGACGGTGACCCAGTGACCGCAGCACGGCTCTACGCCGAAGCCGCCCGATCAGCGCCCAACCTCCCCGAACGCGACCACCTCACGCGACAGGCCGCACGGCTCAACGTGGAACTGCGCAGTTGAGCGGCGGGCGGCAGGCATTCACCGACCCGATAGGGACGGTCTGCTCACCCTGTTGGCTGGCCGGACCGCGTCACTTGACCGTCACGAGCCCGCCCAGGCTCGCTGCGCGGACGCATGGCGCGAATGTTCCGTGATCATGGAATGGCCCTCTTCGGCCAAGAAAGCCACCAATGGGGCTGATGTGGCTTAACATCGGCACGCCGACAGCGGACCAATGGAGGAGCGGGGAACGGTGTCGAGTTGTGCCAATGGTCATCCCATTTCTCCGGGAGCGGAGTCATGCGCGGTCTGTGGTGACGACGTCCGGCCCCGTTGCTACCAGGGACATCACAGCGCCGCTGGCTCGCGTTTCTGCGAGACGTGCGGTGCGATGCTGGCGGTGGAGCCTGCGGCCGCGGCCGCTGACCTGCCCGCCGCCGACCTGGTCACGGAGTACACCAGCAGGCCGTTCAACGAATTCCTCGTGGAGGACGCCGGGCACACTGGCGACGATGGCGCGCCGCCCCGGCCTGACGCCGCGGCCGCCACATCTTCTGGGTCCGCCGCCGCTCCTGCCTCGGAGTCTGCCGCCGCCGCGCCTCCTGGGTCCGCCGCCGCTCCTGCCTCTGCGGCCAATGGAAGACCGCGGTCCCGGACGCTGACAGCCGCGCTCGGAGTGGCCGTCCTCACCGCCGCCGGGGTCGCTGGCGGGCTGACGCTGCACCAGCGCACAGGACAGCAAGCGCAGGCGGGTCCGTCGCTCGGCCGAACCCCCACCGTGCCGCCGACCGCGCCGGCTCCTATTGCTCCGACCGCGCCGGCCTCCGCGCTTCCCGCGTCATCACCGATGCCGACCCTCACCGTTGTGCCCCCACGGTGGACCGCTCCCGCGCCCATCGAGCAGTGGGCGGGCTGGAGCGGCCGACGCGACCAGTACCAGGGTCTTCCGGCCGCAGAACACGATCCGCTAGGCAGTCGGCAGCCTCAGCAGTCTGGGGACCGCTGGCCAGGCCGTGCCGAGTGGCCAGGGGCTCGCTGGGGTGTTCCGCCCGACCGCGGTGGGTCGGATGGCGGTTCGCAGCAGTGGCAACACGACGGCGGGTACCAGCGGTAGTACGCGCCGCCGCGGGGACCCGGCACCAGCATCAGGCTCCCCGGCCGTCGGCCACATCCATGATCACGGTAGTTTCTCAGGCGTGGTGACTGAGACGATGCCGTGATCATGGAAAACACCCCGGCAGCCGCGCCCGGGCCGCTGGCCGGGCTCGTGGTGGCGGACTTCTCGCGGGTCCTCGCGGGTCCCTACTGCACGATGCTGCTGGCCGACCTCGGCGCCGACGTGATCAAGGTGGAGAGCCCCACGGGCGACGACACCCGCACCTGGGTGCCGCCGGCCCGCGCGGGCGTGTCCACGTATTACCTGGCCATCAACCGGAACAAGCGTTCGGTGGCATTGGATTTTAATGATCAGGCCGACAACGCCGCAGGACGCGAACTGGCCCGCCGCGCCGATATCGTCGTGGAGAATTTCAAGCCCGGCGGCCTGCGCCGGTTCGGCCTGGACTACGAGACGGTCAGCGCGGGCAACCCGGCTGTCATCTACGCCTCCATCAGCGGTTTCGGCAGCGGCGCCGGCGCGGCCCTGCCTGGGTACGACATGATCGTGCAGGCTGTGTCAGGCCTGATGAGCCTCACCGGTGAGGCGGACGGGCCGCCGCAGCGGGCGGGCATCGCGGTGTTCGACGTCATCGCCGGCCTGCACACGGCCCTGGGCATCCTGGCCGCGCTGAATCACCGCGCCGCCACCGGCGAGGGCCAGCACATCGAGATCAGCCTGCTGTCCTCGGCCATGTCCGGCATGGTCAACCAGACGAGCGCCTATGCGGCCGGTGGCGTGGTCCCGTTCCGGATGGGCAACTCGCATCCCAGCCTCTTTCCCTACGAGCCGCTGCCCACCGCCGACGGCGACCTCGTCGTGGCCGCGGGCAACGACGCCCAGTTCCGCAGGCTGTGTGAGGTGATCGGGGTGCCGGGACTGGCTGATGATCCTCGTTTTGCTACGAACAAGGGGCGGACGGCCAACCGCGAGCAGTTGCGCCCGCTGCTCGCCGAGCAGTTCACCCGGCGCCCGGCAGGGGAGTGGTTCGATGCGCTGAACGCCGTTGGCGTGCCGTGCGGCCCCATCAACACGGTGGACCGCGGCATCGCCCTGGCCACTGAACTCGGCCTGGACCCGGTGGTCATCGCGGGGGAGGGCGACGCCGGCTTGCCCTCGATCCGCAATCCGATCACGTTCTCCTCGACCCCGCCGAGCTACCGGCTGCCCCCGCCCGCGCTCGATGAGCACGGCGATCAGATCCGCGCCTGGCTCGCTGCGCCGCCGCCCGACAGGAAAAACCACACATGACGGAACGTAACGCCCCCCCGCGATTCCCGACCTCCATAGGTGCGTCCGACCTGGAGACGATCACCCTGCTCGGCCAGGACCTCGCGGCCGACCTGATGGGCAAGGTCTCGTTCGGTGAACTGGCGCTCTGGCTGGTCACCCAGCAGCGGCCCACCACGTCGCAGGTCAGGGTCTTCGAGGCGGTACTGGTGGCGCTGGCCGACCACGGCTTCACCCCCACCGCGATCGCGGCCCGGCTGACCTACCTGAGCGCCCCAGAATCGGTGCAGGGGGCGCTTGCGGCGGGCCTGCTCGGCGGCGGTTCCCGGTTCCTCGGCGTCACCGAGGACTGCGGCCGGTTCCTGGCCGTCGCGCTGGCCTCGGCGGCCGGTGAGCCCCAGCCGGACGACGACGCGGGCTGGGACGCACTGGCGCTGGCGGCCGTGCAGCAGGCCCGTGCCGATGGCCGGCTCATCCCTGGCCTCGGCCACCCGGTGCACAAGGTCACCGACCCGCGGACCCCGGCGCTGATCAGGATCGCCGAGGAAGAGGGGCTGCGCGGCCCGCACCTGCGGCTGTTCGAGGCGATCGGCCGGGTGCACCCCCAGGTGCTGCAGCGCACCCTGCCGCTCAACGGCGCGGGCACCTGCGGCGCTGCCCTCGCCGACCTCGGGCTCCCGGTGGACCTGCTGCGCGGCTTCGCGCTACTCGCGCGGGCGGCCGGCCTCCTCGGCCACCTGGCCGAGGAGCAGCGCCGGCCCATCGGCATGGACGTGTATATGACGGTGGATCGCAACGCCGACTACATCCCGCCCGGATCCGCCTGAACGCCGCGTCCGCCCGGCACCCCGGCCGCCGCGGCGCCGGGCCAGTTAGCTCTGTGGTCCGCCCGGCAGGCCGGCCTCCCGGGCCCGCATCTCGTACAGGGACAGGAAGTCCTCGTCGCGCAGGCCATGCCCGATGGCAGCCTGGATGATCTGGTAGACGGCGGAGCCGGCCGGCATCGGGACTTCCAGTTGCCGGGCCGCGCCCAGGCCGAGGTCGAAGTCCTTGCGCAGCAACTCGTTGGTGAACGTCAGGGTCCAGTCCCCGCGCACCAGTTCCGGGCTGCGCCTGCGGATCCAGGCCGAAGTGAGCCCGGAGGAGTTGAAGAACTCCAGGAAAGCCGCGCGGCTGGCGCCGCCCTTCTCGGCCAGGGTGACCACCTCGACCAGCGCCTCCACCATCATGCCGAGGTAGAGGTTGTGGCACAGTTTGACCAGCCTGCTCTGTTCTTCCGTGCCGACGTGCACCGCGGTCTTCGCGATCCGCTCCAGGTCGGAGCGGACCGCGTGGAAGGTGTCGACCGGGCCGGAGACGATGAACGTCCCCTGTCCCGCGGCAAATACCTCCGGATTGCCGGAGACGGGGGCCGCGAGGAAGCCGGTTCCGGCGGCCGCGGCGGCCGCCCGGATCCTGGATGACACCTCCTCGGACACCGTGGAGCAGTCCACCAGGATGCCTGGCCGCCGCTCGCCGGTCAGTAGCCCCCCCGCGCCCAGGGTGACCTGCTCCAGGTCGGCGGAGCTGGACACCATGACGAACACCAGGTCGCAACTGGCCAGCCCGCCGATGCTGTCCGCGACGGTGGCGCCCCGCTCGGCCAGGGGCTGTGTCTTGGCCGCTGTCCGGTTCCAGACCGTGACCGGCCGCCCGGCGTCGATGAGCCGCCCCGCCATAGCAGCGCCCATCCGGCCGGTTCCCAGCCAGCCGATGCTCGCGGGAAACTGCGGTGTCATGCGCTCTCCCCACTGGCTGAGGGCAGCTCCACGCCGGTGAACAGCCGGGTGCCGGCCACATACAACTGGTCGGCGGGGAAGCGGGTCAGCAGCTCACATCCGCCGGGAGTGACCACCACCTCCTCTTCGATCCGGGCCGCCGCCGAACTGTCCGCGGTCGGCCAGTAGGTCTCGATCGCGAACACCATGCCCTCCTTGAGTTCCACCGGATGCTCGAAGGAGTGGTACCGGCTCATCAGCGGCCGTTCCCAGTTGGACAGGCCCAGGCCATGACAGTACTGGAGGCCGAAGGCCTCCTCCTCGTCCGCGAAGCCGAATTCCTGAGCGGCCGGGAAGTGCCGGACCACGTCCGCCGAGGTCGCTCCCGGGCGGATCTCCGCGATCGCGTTGTCCATGAATTCCCGCGCCCGGCGGTACGCCTCGCGCTGCCGGGAGTTCGCGCTGCCCACGTTCAGCGTCCGGTAGTAACAGGTCCGGTAGCCGTTGAAAGAATGGATGATGTCGAAGTACGCGGTGTCCCCGGGCCGGATCAGGCGGTCGGAGAACACGTGCGGATGCGGGCTGCACCGTTCGCCGGAGATCGAGTTGATGGCCTCCACCTCCTCCGACCCGTTCTCGTAGAGATAGCGGCTGACCAGGGCGACGCAGCTGTTCTCCCGGATGCCCGCCCGCAAATAGCGGTAGAGCTCGTCGTAGGCCCCGTCGACCAGGGCGGCAGCGTGGTCGAGCAGCGCCACCTCGTCCGCGGTCTTGATGGCGCGGATGTCCTGCATGAAGCCGTGGCCGTCCTCGATGAGCAGGCCTTCCCGCTCAAGGGCCCGCAGCACGGGCAACTCGACCACGTCGACCCCGACCTGCTCGTCGGCCAGGCCATGATCGCGGAGAATGCCGGCGATCCGCCTGGCGTTGCCGCGCTCCACGCCTACCTCCTCGGGGATCGAGCCGCGCCAGCTGGAGATGCCGGCTCGCCAGTTCTCCTTGGCGTTCCACGGCGCGAACTTCTGGTGGGTGCGGGCCGCCGACCCGATATCCCACAGGATCGGGTCCTGGCCGCGCATGACGAGGACACAGCGGAACAGCTTGTCCCTCGCCCAGTTCCCGATGTGAGTGGCGGTGGTGTACCGGATGTTGTTCATGTCGAACAAGATCAGCGCGCCGAGGTCCGACGCCTCAAGGGCGGCGCGGACCTTGGCGGCCCGGTCCGTGCGCAGCCGGGCGAAGTCGACCCGCTGCTCCCAGTCCGTTCCCATGACCGCACCGGGGGACGCGATCGGTGTCGGCTGGATCGCCGCTGAGTAGTTCTGAGCCATTGGTGTTCTCTCCTTTTGGTGGATGTCGGGGCGCGAGCGGGCAACCCCGACCCTGCGCTGCGCCTTCGGCGCTTTTACGCGCCGGGCCGGGGCTACCCGTCCGCGCCTTGCGCCCGACCGGGTCCAGTGGGGTGGGGCTGGCACAGGGGTGTTGGGGGCGGGTGCCGGAGTCTTAGCGGGCGGCCGGGTATGGGGCTGGCCAGGGGTGTTGGTGGCGGGCGGGGAAGCGCGGGGCGGGGTGGGTGGCCCGGAGCGTAAAGAGCCGGAGGCGAAGCGAAGGGCCGCCCGCCCCGCCCCGCGCGGCTACACAGGGGCGTATTCGCCGGGCTCAGTGGCGGGGGTAGGAGCAACGGGGGCCGGGCCGGGAGTGTCCAGGGCGGTCCAGGCGGTGGTTATCAGGTTCTGGGTGGTCAGGCCGTATTTGGTGAAGAGGTAGGGGGCGGTCTGGGCGCCTTCGGCGAAGGTGTCCTGGAGTCCGACCCGGCGAAGGGGCCTGCCCAGGCCGGCCTCGGCCAGGGTCTCGGCGACTGCGGAGCCGAGGCCGCCGATGATGGTGTGGTTCTCGGCGGTGACCACGACGCGGGCGGCGGTGGCCGCTGCTAGCACGGTCGCGGTGTCCAGTGGCTTGATGACGGGGATGTTGACGACTCCGGCGCTGATCCCGTGGTCGTTCAGGAGCGTGGCGGCGGCGAGGGCCGGGGCGACCATCATGCCGCTGGCGAGCAGGGCGACGTCGGTGCCCTTGCTCAGCACCTGGGCATGATCAAGGGACAGCCGGTGGCTGTCCGGGAAGATGACCGGGATCTCCCCGCGCTTGAGCCGCAGGTAGACCGGGCCGGGCAGGTCGGCGATAGCTGGGACCACCTGGGCGGTCTCGGTCGCGTCGGCCACGTCGATCACGGTCATGCCGGGCAGCGCGCGCATCAGCGCAACGTCCTCGATGGCCTGGTGGCTCGGGCCGCCCGGGCTCGAGACGCCGGGCATGAAGCCGATGATGCGCACCGGCAGCCGGGGATAGGCAATGGCGTTGACGATCTGGTCCAGTGGCCGCCGGGTCGCGAAGACCCCGAAGGTGTGCACGAACGGGATGTGGCCGCTGCGGGCGAACGCCCCGGCCACGCCCATCATGTTCGCCTCGGCCATGCCGACGTGGATGAACCGGTCCGGGATCTCCGCCTGGAACAGGTCGATCTCGCATTGGCGGGTCAGGTCGCCGCTCAGGCAGACGATTTCGGGGCGCCGCCGCGCCAACTCGACCAGGGCGCGGCCGTAGGGCTTGAGTGCAGTGCGGTAAGGCGGTTCGAGCGCCGCCACCTGGTTCCCGGCCACAGTGGGGCCGGCCTGGCCGGCCGTCATGCCGGGCCCATTTCAGCGGTGAGTTCGGCGGCCGCCGCGGCCGCCAGTTCGGGCGGCAGCTTAATGAAGTGGCCGTCAGCATCCGGTGGCAGGCAGGCCAGGCCATGGCGGGTGGACGTCCGGCACACCAGAACCTGTGGTCGGCTGGCTTCGGCGGCGGCGGCCAGGGCCGCCGCCAACGCGGTAACGTCGTGGCCATCGAGATCGGTGGCCTCCCAGCCGAACGTACGCCATTTTGCGCTGATTGGCTCAACCGTGGTGATGCTGTCGACCGGACCATCGACCTGGGAGTTGTTGGCGTCCACCAGGACGGTGAGGCGGGACAGGCGGTAGTGGCCGGCGAACATCGCCGCCTCCCACACTTGTCCCTCCTCGAGTTCGCCGTCGCTGATGAAGGTGAAGGTCCTGACATCGGGCCGGCCTGCGAGGCGGTCGGACAGCGCGAAGCCGGCCGCCGCGGACAGGCCCTGGCCTAGCGATCCACATGTGTAGTCGAGAACGGGAGTCCGCTCGGTCCCGATGGCCTCGACCCGCGATCGGTCTTGCCCATAGGTCGCGAGGTCGGCCTCATCCATCAGGCCCAGTTCGGCGGCGGCGGCGAATGCTGCGATCACGTAGTGTCCGGGCGAGCACACCACCCGGTCAGTGCCGACCCGGAGCACGGCGCCGTACAGGGCGGCGAACTGCTCTGCCGCGGACAGTGCCTGCCCCAGGTAGCCGAAGCCCTGGGGCGCCACCATCTGGACCGCCCGGAGCCGGATCGCCGTAGCCATCCGGTGCAGGTCCACTGGGCCCGGCGAGGTCATGGATGAGGAGGTAGGAGCACTCAGCGTGATCACCCCTTCTGCTAAATTGGCTATGCCAATCTACTCAGGGCGTGGCTAGTGATCTGTCAGAGGGGTCCTTTGAGCTGCAGCCAAAGAAGACTCCCCTGACCGGCTACTCGCGAGGGAAGGCGGCCGGTGCCAGTCACGCGAGTCTCCGATGAGGTGGCTGAGGAGATCCGTCGGCTGATCATGCGCGAGAACCTGGCCGAGGGCGCGCGGCTGCCCTCGGAGCGGGACCTGGCCGAGCGTTTCGGGGCCAGCCGGCCAATGGTGAGCCAGGCGCTGCGCATGCTGTCCCTCATGGGCATGGTCGAGGTCCGCCGCGGATCTGGCGCCTATGTGCTGCGCCACCCGCAGGCGATGGTCACCGCGTCGGTCACCCTCATGCTCGACCTCGACCACGGCTCCGTGGGCGACCTGGCCGAGTTGCGCTTGTGGCTGGAAACACTGGGAGCGGTGCGCGCTTCCGGGCGGCGGCCAGCGATCTCCCCAGCCGAGGCAGCCGGGATCGAGGCCGCACTCACCAGGCTCTCCGGCGCTACCGCCAGCTCTTCTGAGTGGATCGCCGCGGACACCGTGTTTCACGCAACGGTCGTGGCGGCCGCGGGCAATTCGTATCTGGCGGCGGTGTACGAGAGCGTGCACACTGCGGTGCTCGGCTACGAATACGACCACTGGGTGCGCACCGAGACGGAGCCGTCATGGCTGAGCCCAGGTACGGCCCCGGCACAACTGGGTCTTCATCAGGCGATCTACCAGTCGGTGATCCGAGGTGACGCGGACGCGGCCAGGACCGCCGTGCTCCGCCACCACGCCGTGATGCTCGAACACCTGGCGGCCGCCCAGCCTGGGAAGGCCCGATAATGCGGGGCGAGCCGCGGGCGTCTCCTGGATGATCCTGGGCGGCACCGCCCTGTTCATCGCCGGGCACGCCGCGTTCAAGCTAACCGTCTGGCGCCGCGTTTCGTGGCCGAGGGTCGCCGCGGTCGCGGCGTGCGGCCTGCTGGGCCTGCTGGCCCCGCACGTATCCGCGCTGATCCTCGATGGATGCGCGTCCGCGGTGGTCGTCGCGGTCGCGGTGCTGGATCACGCCACGGCTCCTGTGGCGCGCGAGGCTGGCCAGGGCCGCGAGATGGCCGGTTAACCTATGCTGGCGCGATGTATCTCAGCCTCGTCGCCATCGTGGTCAAGGAGTATGACCCAGCCATCGACTTTTTCGTCGGCACGCTGGGTTTTGAGCTTGTTGAGAACTTCCCCTCGCTGACCAACGATGGACGTCCCAAGCGGTGGGTCGTGGTCCGGCCGCCTGGTGCCACCACAGGCCTGCTGCTGGCACGAGCCGACGGAGAGGACCAAGCTGCTGTTATCGGGAAGCAAGCCGCCGGCCGGGTGGGTTTCTTCCTCCGCGTAGACGACTTCGATGACGCCTACCTGCGGATGTCGGCCGATGGGGTCCAGTTCATGGGACCGCTCCGTACGGAGCCCTACGGACGCGTTGCCGTGTTCTTCGACATCGCTGGCAATAGGTGGGACCTTCTCGGTCCGGCATAACGGCTCGGTAACCTTCTGCTCATGGACCATTCGGCGGATATGAACGCGGCCATCTGGCAGTCCGAGGAGACCGCTACGACCTGGGCGTCGGAAGCGCAGAAGCACGAGCGGAACCGTGCGGCGCAGCGGCGGTTCATGGCCGTCCTCCTCCCCTTCGCCGAACAGGAGGCGTTCACGTTCCTGGATCTAGGAGCGGGGACCGGGGCTGCGTCGCGCGCGATCCTCGGCCATTACCCGCGCAGCACGGCAATACTCGCTGACTTCTCATCCCAGATGATGGCTGCGGGCGAGCATGAGATGCAGCCGTTCGCAGGGCGCTACCGGTACGTCGAGTTCGACATGTCGACCGGCCAGTGGCCCGCGGCGGTCCCTGCGGCGCTCGATGCGGTGGTGACCTCGATGTGCGTCCACCACCTGCCCGATGAACGTAAGCAGGGCCTGTTCGCCGAGATTTTCGACCACCTCGTCCCTGGCGGCTGGTACCTCAACTACGACCCGGTGAGCACGGGGGATCCCGTTGTCGAAGCCACCTGGCAGCGGGTAAGCGATCGTGATGACCCAGAGGCGGCGAGCAAGCGGCTGCATCACACGCCGCAGCAGCAGGCCCTCTATGACAACCACGTCCGCTACATCATCCCGCTCACCCAGCAACTGGATTATCTGCGCTCAGCTGGCTTCCAGGGCGTCGATGTCTACTGGAAGCAGTTGGAGAACGTCATCTACGGCGGGTGCCGGCCAGGCTGACGGGCGGGCACCCGTGGGGCACGGGAGATGGAGTCCTTCTAGGCCTGGCGTCGCCTGGTCGCCTCGGTGAGCAACCGGAGATCGACGCTGTGTCCGGGGGACGCGAACGGTGTGCCGGGTGCGCTGACGTCGAAACGGCCACTGTCAGGCAGGTAGTCGCGGCCGCGAGCGATGACGCGGTGCAGCTTGCCGAGCACCGTGATGTCGGTTCGCGGGTCGCCGCCGACGACGATGAGATCAGCATCGTAGCCGGACGCGAGGCGGCCGGTGATTGCGTCGACGCCAAGCGCCGCCGCCGCCTCGGTGGTGGCCATCGCGAGCACCTGTCCGGGCCGGAAGCCCAATGTCACGAGGTACTCCAACGCGCCGACGTACTGGTGGTGCGGGGTGTTGTCGATGCCCGCGTCGGTGCCCGCGATGATCCGCACCCCCATCTCGTGCATCGTCTTGACATGCTCACCAACCGTGATGCCGGTCAGCTCGGCGACGTAGGGCGCGTTCACGTTGATAGTCGGGCAGACGAAGATCTTCTGCTCCGCGATCCGGGCGGCGAGGGGTTCGTCGAAGCGCCGCTCGTTGGTCTCGGTCACGAATGAACAGTGCTCGAGCGTGGTGACTCCGGCCTCGACGGCCTGGCGGATGCCCTCGATGCCGTGCACGTGGGCCGCGACCGGCTTGTCGACTCGTCCCGCCTCCTCGACGATCACCGCCAGTTGCGCAGTGGTGAACTGGGCGTACCAGGGCGCCGATCCGGTCGTCATGAAACCGCCGGTGGACATGACCTTGATCAGGTCGGCGCCGTGCTTGTGGTGGGTGCGGACCATGCGGCGGAGGTCATCCTCGCTGTCAGCCTCGGCACCCATGAACCAGCAATGGCCGCCGGTGACGGTGATCGGGCGAGCTGCCACGACCATCCGCGGGCCGCGGGCCAGGCCCGCGGCGATAGCATCACGCACGACCACATCCAGGTAGGCCCGTGCGCCGAGGTCGCGGGCGGTGGTCACGCCCACGCCGAGCAGTTGCCGCGCGCTATGCAGCATCAGTACCAGCTGCTGCTCGTCGGTCTCGCCGCGCATCCGCGCGACCGGATTCGGTCCGCCGTCGAACCCGAGATGGACGTGGCTGTCGATCAGGCCCGGCATGATCGTCGAGCCCGGGTAGTCCGTCCGTGGCAGCGCCACGTACTCAGCCGGCAGCGCTTCGGCGGGGCCGACCCAGTCCACGGTGCGGTCGCCGATCACGACGGCACCGTCGGTCACGGTCTCGTCGCCGGTAATGACTCGCGGCGCGGTGAGCACCTCCGACATGGCATCACCTCGCCTCGGCCAGCCGAGTAGAACGCGAACGGCAGCGTTGGCGACGACGGCGGACTCACGCTATGGCGGCGCGAGAAGAAGCGTCAAGACCCGTGGGCGCGGCCCGATCTGTTTACTTGGCGGAGATCGACCCGGTGGAGGATAAGGGTGTGCCAGGAAATCTCAGACAGGCAATAGACACCACGACCGTGGCGATGCTTCGGGCCCGCGGCAGCTTCAAGTGGACGGCTCCGGGTCCGGACGGGTTCGGTGCAGCCGTGGCGGAGATGGACTTCGGGGCCGCGCCGCCGATCCTCGACGCGCTCGCGGGGCTGTCTGCCGACGCGAACTTCGGCTACCTGCCGCCGTTTCTAGCCGAGGAGCTTGCCGCGGCTTGTGCGGAGTTCGGGCAGCGCCGCTACGGCTGGGACGTCGATCCCGCGCTGATCCATCACGTCCCGGATGTGATCAAGGCGCTTGAGATCGCCATCACGCACTTCTCGCGCCCGGGCTCGCCGGTCATCCTGCCCACGCCCGCGTACATGCCGTTCCTCGCCGTGCCAGGCTTCCTCGGCCGCGAGATCATCCAGGTACCGATGCATGACGACGCCGGCTTCTTCACCCTCGACCTCGACGCAATCGAGGACGCCTTCCGTGCCGGGGGACATCTACTCATCTTCTGCAACCCCTGCAACCCGCTCGGGCGGGTCTTCACCCGGGACGAGATGGCGCAACTGACCGACGTCGTCGACAGGCACAGCGGCCGGGTCTTTTCCGACGAAATCCACGCTCCGCTCGTCTATCCGGGGATGCGCCACATCCCCTACGCATCCACCTCCGACGCCGCCGCGTCGCACACGCTGACCGCCACATCCGCTTCGAAGGCGTGGAACCTGCCCGGCCTCAAATGTGCTCAGGTGATCCTCACCAACGAGCCCGACCAGGAGCGCTGGGAGCAGATGGGATTCTTCGCCTCACACGGAGCGAGCAATCCCGGCGTCGTCGCCAACATCGCCGCGTACCGGCACGGCGAGGCATGGCTGGACGAAGTCGTCGCCTACCTCGACGACAGCCGCCGCCTTGTCGCCGACCTGCTCAGCCTCCACCTGCCACAGGTGCGCTACC
Source organism: Streptosporangiaceae bacterium (assembly GCA_036394075.1). Taxonomy (GTDB): domain Bacteria; phylum Actinomycetota; class Actinomycetes; order Streptosporangiales; family Streptosporangiaceae; genus JAWWPY01. The sequence goes on along the minus strand of DASWFT010000459.1, from coordinate 10,780 downwards.
GCCCGCCCGACGGCACCTACCTCGCCTGGCTCAACTGCACCGCGATGGACCTGCCGCACTCACCCGGCGAACTCGTCATCGACCGCGCGCACATTACGGTCGTGGACGGACCCGCCTTCGGCGCAGGCGGCGCAGGCGCGTTCCGGTTCAACTTCGCCACACCACAACCCATCCTCACCAAGATGGTCGAACACATCGCAGCCGTCCTGAACCCCCAGCGGCCGTTGGCCCACGGGAGTGAGGCGAGGAATGACGCTACGCAACGCTGAATTCCGCATCACCTTCAGTTCCAAGGCCGACCGTTTCTACTACTACTTCGCCAAGGACGGTGGCGGCTGGTATCAGATCACGACTGACCTAAGCTGCCTCCGTGGACGATCAAAGGGACGGCGCAAGGATGGCCGCGGGACAGCGGGAGCGGGTGGCCGATGAGCAAGAGGGGCGAGTTCCGGTGAAGCCAGTACTGGATGGCACTGTCGCGCTGGTGACGGGGGCTTCGAGCGGCATCGGCGCGGCCACGGCCGCCGCGCTCGCGGCCCAGGGCGCGGCCGTGGCGCTGGCGGCGCGGCGCAGGGACCGGCTGGACACGCTCGCCGCCGGTATCCGCGATCAGGGCGGCACCGCGCTGGTGCTGGAGTCCGACATCACCGACGAGCGGCAGGCGACCGACGCCGTCGAGCGCACGGTCGCCGAGCTGGGCCGTCTCGACACGCTGGTCAACAACGCTGGCGTGATGCTGCTCGGCCCGGCGGTCGGCGCGCCGCTGTCGGAGTGGCAGCGGATGGTCGAGCTCAACGTGCTCGGCCTGCTCTACTGCGCGCACGCGGCGACGCCCCATCTGCTGCGTGCCGCCGAGGAGAGCCCGCGCCACGTCGCCGACATGGTGAACCTCAGCTCGGTGGCGGGCCGGGTGGCCCGCAGCGGCAGCGGCGTCTACAACCTGACCAAGCACGGCGTCGGCGCGTTCAGCGAGTCCCTGCGCCAGGAGCTGGCCGGGCGTTACGTACGCGTCTCACTCGTCGAGCCGGGCGCCACCGCGACGGAGCTGGCTGGCCACAACCGGCCCGAGGTGCTCGAGGGCATACGAAACCAGTTCGGGCAGAGGATGGAGGCCGGGGACATCGCCGATGCGATCACCTACATCGTTACCCGGCCGCGGCACGTCGCGGTCAATGAAATGCTGATCCGCCCCACCGAGCAGCAGCGGTAGCCCGGCGCAGACGGGTGTTCAGAACGCACGTCGGCGTCAGCGTGGCGGGATGTGAGTGCCTGGGTGTGCCAGCCGCACAGGCCTGGAGCGCTCGTCTGGCCCGTCTTTCTTCGGCCGCGCTCGAAGGTAGCTGCCGACCGCCACCACGCACCCGACCGCCGCGGCACGGAGCAGGCCCGCGACCAGCGTCGTGTGGATCTGAAACAGCGTGTGCGCCTGCCCTCGTCCCGAGTCGGCGTGAAAGACGATCCACGCCATCCCGACGGCCGCCACGAGTGCTACGGGCGCGACATATACCTGTGAACGCATCGGGAACAAACGAGCCGGTTGCTTGTGTTCTGCCGGCATGCCTCTTACCGGTGCGTACCAGCCAAGTGCGGCGTCATGGGCTCGCGACCAGGTTGACCTCTACGAGCGCTCCGGCGGGACCGAGGGAACCGAACTAAACGGCCGGCCAGTGATCATCTTGTCTTCAGTGGGTGCGAAGACCGGGAAGCTGCGTAAGACTCCCCTGATGCGCGTCGAACACGACGGTGAGTATGCCGTTGTTGCCTCGCTGGGCGGCGCGCCCACGCACCCCGTCTGGTACTACAACCTGACCGCGGACCCGCATGTGGAACTGCAGGATGGCCCGGTCAAGAAGGACTACGGAGCCAGAGAGGTTTCAGGCGGGGAACGCGCGCTCTGGTGGGAGCGAGCCGTAGCGGCGTGGCCGGACTACGCCGCGTATCAGCAAAAGACCACCAGGATCATTCCTGTGTTCGTGCTCACACCGATTGACGCGTAGGTCTGGGTTGGCGACTGCTGAGTAGGTGTCAGCGGAATCTACCGGTTCCGGGGGCTTCAGCCTCAGCCGGCCTCTGCTACACCTGGAAGGCAAGTTGTCTCGCGCCCCTATTCGATTCCCTGGTGTCCTGAGTCATCGATGCCTCGTCAGCCGCCGGGCTGTCGGGTGTGGCGAGTCCGAAGCCTGAGCCGCTGGGGCAACTAGAATCCGGCGCGACGAGATGGGGGATGGCGGTGACGGCGGTCGGCTACGTGCACGGGTACTCGGGGAGTGAGGCCGTCCGGCTGGGCGACCAGGCGGACACCCTCGCGGAGTTGCTCCATACGGGGATCGGGTACCCGGCCGGCAGCCGGGTGCTGGAGGTCGGTTGCGGGGTTGGCGCGCAGACGGTGCACCTGGCCGCCGCCAGCCCGGGTGCGCACATCGTCGCGTTCGACATCTCCAGCCAGTCTCTCGTACAGGCCCGGGCCAGGGTGGCTGGCCTCACTGCTCCGCCAGCGGAGCCGAGGGTGGCATGGTGCCGGGCGGACCTGCACGGCTTGCCGTTCGCCGACGGGGCGTTCGACCACATGTTCGTGTGTTTCGTGCTTGAGCACCTGCCAGATCCGCAGCATGCATTGGCCCGGTTCCGACGGGTGCTGCGCCCCGGGGGCACCATCACGGTGGTCGAGGGCGATCACGGGTCGGCGTTCTACCACCCCAACAGCGCATACGCCCGCGCGGTGATCGACTGTCAGGTCCGGCTGCAGTCCGCCGCGGGCGGGAACGCGCTGATCGGACGGCAGTTGCACCCGCTGCTGGTCGGCGCTGGATACACGGACGTCGTGGTCCGCCCGCGGGTGGTCTACGCCGACCAGTCCCGGCCCGGCCTGGTCGACGGCTTCACCCGCCGGACATTCAACGCTATGGTCAAGGCCGTCCGCGACGACGCACTGGCCGCCGGTCTCATCAGCCGGTCCGACTGGGCCCGGGGGATCGCCGACCTGGACCGGACCGCGGAGGATGGCGGGACCTTCAGCTACACGTTCTTCCGGGCCGTGGCCGTGAACGACCGGCGCAGCTGAGTAGACGCGGCTGAGCACGGGCCGACTGAGGTGGTGCGCGGGCCCCCGAACCCGCACAATTCCGGCATAACGAAACCCCGCCGCACCCTCTCCCACCCTGACGCGGCCGACTCCCACCCGGCCCACCACCCCGGCGCGCCTCCGCGTCGTTGGGGTGTGCCTTGTGCGGGATCGGTGTCGTTGGGATGTGCCCTGTGCGGGATCGGTGTCGTTGCGCGTCGGCGCCAGCTGCCGATCTTGACTCGGCGCCGGCGCCGCCGCGACACTGCGTCGCATGCGAGCAGCGGTCATCGACGGGCCCGGGAGCGTGACCGTCCGCGACGTCCAGTCGCCCGCGCGCAGCGGGCTGGCCTTGGTGCGCGTGGCCCAGGCGGGGATCTGCGGCACCGACCTGAAGATCGCGGCGGGGGACATTCCGGTCGTGCCGCCACGAGTGCTGGGCCATGAGATGACGGGATGGGTCGAGTCCCCGGGGCGGCGGGAGACTGTCCTGGCGGGCACTTCCGTTCTGGTCAATCCGGCTGTTTTCTGTGGTTCTTGCGACCTGTGCCGTCGTGACCTGCCGCAGCTCTGCCGGAGCGGTGCCCTGCTCGGGCGGGACGTGGATGGTTGCTTCGCGGAACTGGTGGCCGTGGACGAGGCGTGCCTGCACCCGATCCCGGCCTCGGTGCCGGCCGCCGACGCGGCGTTGCTGCAGGTCCTCTCCACCTGCGTGCACGCGCAGGACGGGCTGCGCGCATCTCCCGGGGCCAGCGCGGTCGTGGTCGGCCTCGGCGTGAGCGGCCTGCTGCACATCCAGTTGCTGCGGGCCCGCGGCGTCGAGACGATCATCGGCATCACTCGTTCAGGATGGAAGCGAGAACTCGCGCTCCGGTTCGGGGCGAGCCATGCCGCGTCACCGGAAGATGCGCAGCAGGCGGTCACCGACGCGACCGGCGGCCGCGGCGCGGACATCGCGATCGAGAGCGCGGGTACACAGCAGACCCTGGCCCAGGCCATGCGCCTGGCGGGCGCGGGCGGCACGGTGCTGGTGTTCGGCACCACGGCGCCCGCGGCCGACGCCATGCCTACCTATCAGTGGTATTTCAAGGAACTCACCATCCTCAACCCGCGGGCGGCCCGCCCCCGGGACTGCGACCTGGCGATCCGTCTTGTCGCGGAGCGCCGGCTGGACCTGGCCCCCCTGGTCACCGCCCGCTTCCCGCTTGAGGCGGTCGCCCGTGCGCTCGACGCCTGCCGCGACCCGGCCCAGCTGAAGGTCGTCCTTGATATCTCGCGGCCGCTGTAAGCTGTGTGGGCTTCTGGCTATACGGCGGAGTAGCTCAGTCAGGCAGAGCAAGCGGCTCATAATCGCTGTGTCGCCGGTTCAAGTCCGGCCTCCGCTACCAGCACGCCGGCCGTCCCGGTGGTCTCGCTGCGAGTCCGCCGCGGCGGCCAGCTGTGCTGCCGTCCCGCGCTGGGAATCAACACCTGGCCGCGGGCGGTTGACAGTGCGTACGGCCGGGCGATCGGCCGTCTCCACATTCCGATCCGTCCGCCCCACAGAAAGGCACTCCATCGTGGCTGCCACCGACGTCAGGCCCAAGATCACCCTGGCCTGCCAGGAGTGCAAGCACCGCAACTACATCACGCGCAAGAACCGGCGTAACGACCCGGACCGGATGGAGTTGAAGAAGTACTGCCCGAACTGCCGCTGCCACCGGCCGCACCGCGAGACGCGCTAAGCGTCCGCTGCGGTGCCTGTCAACCGCGACTACGCCGGCCGGACGTTCCCTGCGACAGCACCCTACGAGGTCAGCAGGGTCAAGATCGCGGAGTTCGCCGAGGCGATCGGCGACCCGAACCGGATCTACCGCGACCAGGCCGCGGCGCAGGCCGCCGGGTACCCGGACGTCATCGCGCCGCCCACGTTCGCCATCGTGGTCAGCATGGCGGCGAGCGGCCAGGCCATCGGGGATCCTGACCTGGGCATCAACTACGCCATGGTGGTCCACGGTGAACAGCGGTTCGAGTACGCGCGCCCGCTGCGGGCCGGCGACGTGGTGACGGCGCAGTCCACCATCGAGACCATCCGGGAGGTCGCGAGCAACGTGCTGCTCACCACCCGGACCGAGATCGCCACCGTGGCCGGAGAGCATGTCTGCACGGCCTTCTCGACGCTCGTGGAGCGCGGCGGTGCCGGGTGAGCGCGACGACCAAGTACGCGGACGTCGAGGCGGGGGATGAGCTGGCGCCCGCGACCTACCCCGTGACGCGGCTCAGCCTGGTCAAATACTGCGGCGCGTCCGGCGACTTCAACGTTATCCACTGGAACGAGCGGATCGCCCGGTCGGTTGGGCTGCCCGACGTGATCGCACACGGCATGTTCACCATGGCCCAGGCCGGCCGGTATGTCACCGAGTGGGCCGGTGACCCCGGTGCGCTTGAGGACTTCGGCGTCCGGTTCTCCTCCATGGTCGTCGTGCCCGACGACGACCTCGGCGCCACCATTGAGGTGAGCGGCCAGGTGGAGGAGAAGCTCGACGGCAACCGGGTGGTGCTGGCCCTGACCGCGCGGTCGGGCGGGGCCAAGGTGCTCACCCGCGCCCGGGCCGTCGTGCGCCTGGCCTGAGCTGGCCGCGGGTGGTGAAGGTCCGTGAGCAGGTAGCTCTCTCGGAGTTCACCACGCTCCGGCTCGGCGGCCCGGCCCGCCGGTTCGTCGAGGCGGCCACCGACGAGGAGATCATCGCCGAGGTCCGCAGCGCCGACGAGCGGGGCGAGCCGATGCTGATCCTCGGCGGCGGGAGCAACCTGGTGATCTCCGACGACGGGTTCCCGGGCACGGTGATCCACGTGGCCACCAAGGGCATCCGCCGCGACGATGCCGACTCGGCGAACGGCAGCGGGGCAGTGGCCGTGACCGTGGCGGCCGGGGAGGACTGGGACGCGGTCGTGGCGTCCTGCGTGGCCGAGCGCCTGGCCGGGCTGGAGTGCCTGTCCGGCATCCCGGGCCTGGCCGGGGCCACGCCCATCCAGAATGTCGGCGCCTACGGCCAGGAGGTTGCCGAGACGATCACCCTGGTCCGTGCGTACGACCGGGAGCGGGGCGATGTGGTCGAGTTGCCCGCGCGTGACTGCGGCTTCGGCTACCGGACCAGCGCCTTCAAACGCAGCGCCCGCTCGGTGGCGGCGCTGGACGGCTGGGGTGGGTTCACCGGAAATTTCGTTCTGCTCAATGTGGTCTTTGGGCTGGACCGTAGCCCCCTGTCCCGGCCAGTGCGCTACCGGGAACTGGCCCACCGGCTTGGCCTTGCCGAGGGTGAGCGGGCTCCGCTCGGGGATGCCCGCGCCGCGGTGCTGGGACTGCGCCGGGGCAAGGGCATGGTGCTCGACTCGGGTGATCCGGACACCCGCAGCGCCGGCTCGTTCTTCACCAACCCGATCCTGGACGCCGGGCAGTACGCCGCGTTGCAGGGCGTGGTCGCCGCGCGCTGCGGCCCCGATGTCAGCATCCCGCGCTACCCTGCGGACGCCGGTTACGTGAAGATCTCCGCGGCGTGGCTTATCGAGCAGGCGGGCTTCCGGAAGGGCTACACGGGCCAGGAGGGCACGTCCGAAGGCGCGGGCAGTCCCGGCCTGCCGGGGGCCAGGATCTCGGCCAAGCACACGCTGGCCCTGGTCAACCCGGGCGGGGCCACCGCCGCCAGCCTGCTCGGCCTGGCCCGGGAGGTCCGGGACGGCGTGCGGGACGTCTTCGGGGTGGACCTCGCCACCGAGCCCGTGGTGGTCGGCGACAGCCTCTGACGGCCAGGGGGAAGGCTAGATCGACCCGTCAGGGAGGCCGGACGCCGCCTGGAGGTTCTCAGGACCCACGGGCCGGAGGTGGTGTCGCGCATTGGTAACCGGCGTGTTACGGTAGCCTGGCTGTTACCAGTAAGCTAGGAGTGGTCGCAGGATGCGGCACTACGAAGCGAAGTCATTGATTGCCGCCAGCCCAGAGGCAGTGTGGGCGGTGCTCAGCGACGGGGCGACCTGGGCGACCTGGGATTCTGGCGTCGATGCCGTTGAGGGCCGCATCGCCATGGGGGAGACCATAAAGATCCGTTCACAGGCGGCACCGGGCCGCACCTTCCCGGTCAACGTGACGACCTTCGAACCACCCATACAGTTGCGGTTCAGCGGTGGCATGCCGTTCGGCCTGTTCCGAGGCGTACGGACCTACGACTTGTCCCGGGACGCGGGTGGCGGCACCGCGTTTCACATGCGCGAACAGTACACCGGCCCGCTTCTGGCGCTGATCTGGCGGTCGATGCCCGACCTGGGCCCGTCCTTCGACAAGTTCGCCCAAGGGCTCAAGCGGCGAGTCGAGTCGGGCGGCTGAGCGGATGGTCCGGGCGCCTGCCTCCGGTGACCCCTTTGAGGCTTTGGGTGATCCAAATCGGCGTGAGATCCTCCGCCTGCTCAGCGGCGGTGACAAGCCGGTCCAGGAGATCGCCGCCGCGATGCCCATAAGCCGGCCCGCCGTCTCGCGCCACCTCCGCCTGTTGAAGGATGCCGGAATGGTGGCTGAGCAAGCCCAGGGAACCCGCCGGATCTATCACCTGCAGGAGCAGGGGCTGCGTGCCGTCCAGGCATATCTCGAGGGTATCTGGGGCGACGCCGCCGCGCGGTTTCGGTTGCTGGCCGAGAACACCGATAGGACGCCGGAGCAATGAACGCCCCGCTCAGGATGTCCTTCGACGTTGCCTGCTCGGCCGAGCACGCATTCGCGGTATGGACCTCGGGAATCGGCACATGGTGGCCGCCCGACCACACCGTGACCGGGCAGGCGGACCTCGTCATCGTCCTGCAGAGTGGCGTCGGAGGGCGGATCTATGAACGCACATCCGATGGCGTCGAGCACGACTGGGGCGAAGTTACTGTATGGAAACCTCCCACGCAGCTGGCCTACCTGTGGCACCTCCGGCGGGATCGCGCGGACGCCACCGAGGTGGAGATCCGCTTCCTCGCCCAAGGCGCCGCCACTACCCGGATCGAGATCGAGCACCGCGGCTGGGAGCGGCTAGGAAGAGCAGGCGAGGAGTGGCGCGACCGGAATCGCGCCGCCTGGGAGACGCTGCTGCCACACTTCCTGGCCGCGATTGCGAAAGCAGACCGCTGTTAGTGGATGTATTCAGGCCCAGCCAGGGGCAACGAACAGCCGAAAACAGATGGAGATGACCCATGACAGTCACCAAGGTGATCCGGTACAAGACGAAGCAGGAAAGTGCCGACGAGAACGAGCGCCTGATCCGTGACGTTTTCACTGAGTTGGCGAAGCAGAACCCTGAAGGCCTTCGGTACGCCGCGTTCCGCCTCGATGACGGGGTCAGCTTTCTGCACGTCGCGGTGCTCGACGGCGACGAGAACCCATTGACGACATCGACCGCGTTCGGCGAGTTTCAATCCGGCATCAAAGATCGGTGCGCCGAGGGACCGACCCCGGCCGACGCAACGATCATAGGCTCCTACCGCCTACTGCCCGATTGATACCTGACGCGCGGGGACGATCGCGATGGACGGCAAGCTGATGGTTGGCTGCGGGCTGGGCGGGCAACCCCGGCCCGGGCCCGTGTGCTTCACCGGTGGCCTGCGGCCCGGTCGTCTGGGGGGACTGGGAGCAGCATGCCCCGACCGGGCCGTACCTTGATGTCGGCTGGGCCGATCTGTTCTTCGCAAGCGGGGCAGTGGATCTGCTGATGGATCTCGCTGCCGCAGGCGGTGTGCTCGTAGATGATCGGCGGCCCGTGCGGCGCGGCGTACCGGTCGCCCCAGGCGCTGAGGGCGACGATCACGGGCGCAAGATCGCGGCCCTTGCCGGTGAGCAGGTACTCGTAGTGCTCTGGATGCTCTGAGTACCGCCGCCGCTCCATGAGGCCGGCGGCGACGAAGCTGTCGAGCCGGGTCGTCAGGATGTTGGGCGCCACGCCGAGGCTTCGCTGGAAGTCGCCGAAGCGGGTGTGCCCGGCGAACAGGGCGTTGCGGATGATCAGCAGGCTCCAGCGCTCGCCCACCAACTCCAGGGCGCGCGCCGCCGAGCAGTTCTGCGCGTCATAGGTCCGGCCGAGCATGATCTCAACCTACCCGTACTTGCATTATAAAACCACCTCCCAGCAGACGCCGGATTGCGGGTGACCGCACGCACCGGCGTCCCTGGATCACTCGGGCTGCGCCACGACCTGACGGCCGACCGTACCCGTCGCAGCGCGCATAAACACCCCAGACCGCTCCCGCAGGCGGGCCTAGCCGCGGGCTTGACGCAACCATCTGGTCGCCCCTAACGTATAGCAATCAAATGGTTGCTATACGTGGAGGTCTGTCATGCCCATCCCGGACCGCATCGAACGGACCATCGAACTCGCCCACCCGCCGACGCAGGTGTGGGACGCGCTGACCAGTGCCGAGGGCCTGGGCGGCTGGTTCGGCGACCGTGCCACCGTCGACCTGCGCCCGGGCGGCTTGGCTCACGTCGAGTGGGACCACGATGACAACAGCCACCAGGCGACGCTGACGATTGCCGTTGTGGAGCCGCCGAACAGGTTCGCCTGGACATGGGGCATCCAGGGCCTGCCAGACGCCGATCCGCGCCGTACCTACGTCGAGTTCACTCTCGTGCCAAACGGCGCAGGAACGCGGCTGACCGTCGTAGAGTCCGGCTTCGCGCAGGTGCCGGACGGGCTGCTGGAGACCGCGTACCAGGGCAATGTCGAAGGGTGGCGCAAGGAACTGTCCCACCTCGCCGACTATCTTGATGCCGCCGCCTGACCTGGAGACGGTCGCGGAGGCGGTCTTCGCCGCGCTCGCCGAACCGACGCGGCGCAGCATCCTCGGCGCCCTCGCCACGCACGGGCCGTCGACGGCGACGGACCTGGCTGCCCTGCTGCCCATCTCGCGGCAGGCGATCACCAAGCACCTCGAACTACTCGCCGATGCCGGTCTCGTACTCGCCGAGCCAGGCGAGCGGCGCCGGATCCGATACCGCGTCAACGCCGCCCCGATGACGATCGCCCAGGCCTACCTGGCCGCCCTGGCCCGCGACTGGGACAGCCAGCTAGGCCGGCTGCAACGCGCGCTGGATGAACGCGCTTGACGCAACCATCTGGTTGCCATAATGTATCGCAATCAGATGGTTGCTATATATGGAAGTTTCTGTTACGGTGCTTGCATGACGCAAGTACACATGCAGGCGGGGGTCTCACCCGCTGACTACCGTCCGGGCTTCCGCGGAACGCGGACCGCCCGTATTGACCAGGAGGGTGTATGACAATCACCGACAAGGCAGTTCTGGTGACCGGGGCCAATCGCGGCATCGGGCAGGCGCTGGTCGAGGAAGCCCTGAGGAGAGGCGCGAAGCGGGTCTATGCCGGTACGCGCCAGCCCTTGGCCCACCCGGACGGGCGCGTCACGCCGCTGACCCTGGACGTGACCAGCGCGGCGCAGATTCAGGCCGCTGCCGGGAGAGTCGAGTCTCTCGACATCCTCATCAACAACGCCGGCATCGCGCTTTACGACGACCTCAGCGATCGCGCCGCGCTCGAGCAGCAGCTCGCCGTGAACCTCTTCGGCACGTATGGCGTGACCCAGGCCTTCCTGCCGTTGCTGACTGGTTCCCGGGGCGCCATCGTCAACAATCTGTCGTTGAACGCCTTCGCCCCCATGCCGGTCATTCCGGCCTACTCGATCTCCAAGGCGGCCGCGTTC
>DASWFT010000458.1:0-2374 GCA_036394075.1 Streptosporangiaceae bacterium | reverse complement strand
TAGTGATCGAGGTTGGCCAGCAGCATGTTGGGATCCTTCTGGGTGAAGTAGGCGGCGCTGAGCACGTAGACGGTGCTGCCCCGGATGGCGACCGCGGAGGGGTTGGACAGCCCGTCCGCGGCGGTGAGCACGGTCTGCTGGCTGGCGTCAGGCCGGATCAGCACGACGGTGCTGTCGCCGTTGATCGCGGCCAGGACCGGCGCGCGGTTTCTGGGGCCGGTGAAGGCGAAGTCGTCGATGCCGGGCAGGCCATGGGCGATCGTCTGGATCTGGCCGGCGGAGCCGTCGGGCCGGATCGGGATGCGCAGTAGTGTCCCGAGTTGGGTGTTGCTGACCCACACCGCGCCGCCGTGCAGTTTGAGGCCGTTGGCGCCCAGGCCGCCGTCGGGGGCCAGTTGCGGGCCGCTCGCCCAGGCTGAGACGGTGCCGTCGGCGATGGATACTCGCCAGACCACACTGAGCAGGGAGTCGGCGACGTAGAGGAGGCCGTGGCGGTCGTCTAGTGCCATGCCGTTGGGGATGCCGCCCGGGGGCAGTGCCGCGATGCGGCGGGCCGATCCGTTCGGGCTGACCCGCCAGATTCCCTGCAGGTTTGGGCTGCCGGTGCACAAGGCGACATACAAGCTACCGGCCCGGTCGCGGACGATGCCGGCGGTCAGCGCTGGCGCTCCCAGGAGCGGGCCAAGGACGGGGCAGGCCGCGCCGCCGGTGGGCTCGGGGAGCTGAGCCAAGATGCGCACCTGGCCAGCGAGCGACACCCGCGCGACCTGGGCCGCCGCAGCGAATGTGACGTCCGCTGAGCCGCCCGGTTCCAGGGCCAGGTTCTCCGGTGTCTGGCCGCGGCTGAAATCAAGATGGGCGATGATGCGCGGGTTGCTGACGGGCGGGCTGGCCGCGGCCGCGGGCGCTGCCACGGTTAGCAGGCACGCGGCGGCGGCAACGGCCAGGCCAAGACGGCCGCGAGCTGATCTCGGGTGCCGGTGGCCGGCGGCTCGTGGTGCGCCGCGCCGGATAGGGCTGGCAAAGTCGTTCATCACAGTGGTTCCTCTCGTCGCGCCGGGGTCGGGTGAACTCGGTGTGGTGTTCCGGTCTGCCCCGGCCAGCTGGCCGCCTCCTTCAGCGATCCGAGCAAGCGATTGCGGGAAATTGGTCCGGTCACGGTGATCTCCTTTCTGTGAAGGTCGAACCTCGGCCGAGAACAGCGTCAGCCTCAGCCCAGGCGGATTGCGGTGCCTCAAGCGGGACGCGATACCGATTACGGCTCAGCGGCAGGCAGGCACCGCGCCCGCGAGCAGGACCGCAACCGGGCCGCGCGGGTCACCCGCCGAGCAGCCCCCGTGCCCCCAACCAGACGACGCCCGGGTTGAGCCGGTCGGGGTAGAGCCCCGGGCATCTGGTCGTAGAACTCCCGGGCGGCGAAGGCCGGGTACAGCGCCGCGACACCGCCGGCGAGGCCGGCGCGGACGTTGCCGCTCACTCGCCTGCGCCCGCAACGGCGGGCTGGTTGCTTCCCGGGCCGGGCTGGCCGTGGGTGTTGGCGGCGGTGACCTCTGTATGGCAGTGCGGGCATGTCAGCACCGGGGCGGTGATGTTCCCGCACGTGTCGTGGACAAGCAGGACCGGCGGTCCGCCGGGGGTGGGCGCCCACTGGTCGCCCCAGGTCAGCAGCGCCGTGGTGACCGGGAAGAGGTCCCGGCCCTTTTCTGTCAGGTGGTACTCGTAGCGGGGCGGGTGCTGGGTGTAGGCGCGGCGTTCGAGGATCCCGTGGTCGGTGAGTTTCTGCAGCCGGGCGGTCAGCACGCTGCGGGCCAGGCCGAGGCTGGCCTGGAAGTCGTCGAACCGGCGGGTGCCCCCGAACGCATCGCGGAGGATCAGCAGCGTCCACCATTCGCCCACCACGTCCAGGGTCTTGGCGATGGAGCAATTCCAGTCCGCCAGGCTCGTCAGCCTCATGCTCGTAGCTTAGCACAGTTAGTCGCTTGACAAGACTCACTCGGCGTGGGAGAGTCGGCCCAGTCAGTCTTTTCAAACGACTGACCAGAGGCGGCGTGATGGCCCGGTTGAACGTGGACGGCGCACGGTGCGAGGCCCTGTTCGCCTCCGAGCTACAGCGGTCGGACGCACCGACCGCCGAAAGTGTGACCGAGGCGATCAGCCGCACCGTGCGCCGGCTCGGCACCCGCGGCTGCGCGGGGTCGGATGGCACAAGAGTTCGGCGACCACCCCCCAGGCGGCCGCCGAGCGGATGCGCTGGATCCGCCAGCTCGCCGCCGGGACGACCACCGGCAGATGGCGAGCCTCGGCCCGGAGCCGCCTGGCCGGTCCCGGGGGCTGGCCGCCCGCAGCAGACACTGCACGAACCGGCACCGCCGGC
>DASWFT010000457.1:0-2762 GCA_036394075.1 Streptosporangiaceae bacterium | reverse complement strand
AACGGAAACCGCTCGGTACTTGTCGATCATCACCTGTCCGGCGCCGTGCTGGGACTCACCCTCGCCACCAGGGCACCGGACATCTACCGCGCGCTGGTCGAGTCGACGGCGTTCGGAACGAGGGTCATCATCGACGCGTTCGAGGCGGCCGGCGTGCCGGTCACCGAACTGGTGATCGCCGGCGGCCTGATGAAGGACTCGTTCGTGATGCAGGTGTACGCGGACGTGCTCCGCCGCTCGCTGAGCCTGATCGCCTCCACCCAGGGCCCGGCGCTCGGCTCCGCCATCCACGCCGCGGTCGCGGCGGGCGCCTACCCGGACGTGCCGGCGGCCGCGGCCGCGATGGGCCGCAAGCACGACGCGGTCTACACGGCCGACCCGGCGAGCGCCGCCGTCTACGACGACCTGTACGCCGAGTACGTGCGCCTGCACGACTACTTCGGGCGTGGCGCCAACGAGGTCATGCACCGGCTGCGTGACCTGCGCGACCGGGTGCTGAAGGGCGGCGAGTCATGATCACGGACCCGGCAGTGGCGGCGGCCGTCGCGCGGACCCGGTCCGAGGTCTGCGACCTGCACGCCGCCCTGGTGGGCAACAACCTGGTCGCGTGGACGTCCGGCAACGTGTCGGCGCGGGTTCCCGGCACCGGCACCAGCCCGGGCACCGGCCTGCTCGTCATCAAGCCGAGCGGCATCGGCTACGCCGACCTGACCCCGGAGTCGATGGTCGTCTGCGACCTCGATGGGAACCCCGTTGATGGTGAGTACAGCCCGTCCAGCGACACCGCCACGCACGCCTACGTCTACCGGCACAGGCCGGAGGTCGGCGGCGTAGTGCACACCCACTCCACGTACGCGACGGCCTGGGCCGCGCGCGGCGAGGCGATCCCCTGCGTGATCACCGCCATGGCCGACGAATTCGGCGGGGAGGTCCCGGTCGGGCCGTTCGCGATGATCGGCAGCGACGAGATCGGCCGCGGCATCGTGGCGACCCTGGCCGGCCACCGCTCCCCCGCCGTGCTGATGCGCAGCCACGGAGTGTTCACCATCGGCGGCACCGCCCGCGACGCGGTCAAGGCCGCCGTGATGTGCGAGGACGTGGCCCGCACCGTGCACCTCGCCCGCGCGTACGGCGACCCGCCGGCGCTCACCCAGGACCAGGTGGACGCGCTCCATCAGAGGTACAAGGACCATTACGGCCAGCGCTGACCCGCGTCGTGTCGGGGACAGTACGGCAGGGATCCGTTCAGGAGGATTGGTTTGATGACCGAACGTAAGCCGCGCATCGGGATCCTGGGGATCATGCAGGACCTCTACGACGACATGATCCCGGGGATCGCCGAGCGGCAGGCGGGGTACGCCGCTGAGATCGCCGCGCACCTGGCCGGGGTGGCTGACTTCATCCCGAGCAAGCCGATCAAGTACCGCGAGGACGCGGAACGCGAGATGCGCGAGTTCGAGAACGCCGGTCTCGACGGGGTCATGGTCGTGATGCTCACGTACGGACCGGCCATGCGCGTCGCGCGGCTCCTGTCGGAGTCGCGGCTGCCCATCCTCATGGCCAACATCCAGCCCGAGCCGAACGTGACGCCGGCCTGGGACATGGCCGACATGACCTACAACCAGGGCGTGCACGGTGCCCAGGACACCGCGAACGCGATGGTCCGCGCGGGAAGGCGGTTTGCCGTGCTGACCGACGACTGGAAGAGCGAGGAGTTCCGCGCCGACGTGGGCCGTTGGGCGCGGGCCGCGGCGGCGGTCACCGCGTGGAAGTCGCTGAAGACCGCGATCTTCGGCTACGCCATGAACGACATGGGAGACATCAGGGTCGACGAGAGCGCGCTGATCAGGTCCCTCGGCCCGGAGATCCTCGCGGTCGCGCCCGGCGACATGTACCGGGGGATGCTGGCCGTCACCGATGACGAGGCCGCCGACGTCATCGCGTTCGAGGACGCGAACTTCGAGATCGACCCCCGGCTGAGCGCCGAGGAGCGCCAGGACCATGCCCGGATGCAGGTCGCCATCGAGCACATCCTGGCCGACCGCGGCTTCGGCGCGTACACCGCGCATTTCGACGCGATCGGCGACGACGGCCGGTTCAGCCGGCTCCCGCTCGCGGCCGCGTCCAGCCTGATGGCCAAGGGCTACGGCTACGCGGCCGAAGGCGACGTGCTGACCGCCTGCCTGGTGGCCGCCGGGCACAGGCTGATCGGCGACGCGCACTTCACCGAGATGTACGCGATGGACTTCCCGTCCGACTCGATCCTGATGAGCCACATGGGCGAGGGCAACTGGAAGATCGCGCGCACCGACCGGCCGGTCAGGCTGATCAAGCGGCCGCTCGGCATCGGCCGGCTGGCCGACCCGCCCACGTTCCTGTTCCAGTACCAGCCGGGGCCGGCCACGCTGGCCACGCTGGTGTCACTGGAAGGCGAGCGGTTCCGCCTGGTCGTCGCCGAAGGCGAGAACCTCGACAGCCAGGAACTGCCGGCCCTGGAGATGCCGTACGGCCAGTTCCACCCCGCCTCCGGGGTGCGCGCCTGCCTCAACGGCTGGCTGGCCGCGGGCGGCCCGCACCATGAGGTGATGAACCTCGGCCACCACGCGGCCACCTGGCGGGTCTTCTGCCAGCTCGCCGGCATCGAGTACGTGCAGGTCTAGGGCGCGGGAGCCCATGCCCGGCGCGTCTCGGCGGAGCCTGGTTTCTGTGGAGCCTAATTACGAAACTGTAGTTGCGTAATTGTATGTGAGCCGGTAGGGTCC
>DASWFT010000456.1:0-11107 GCA_036394075.1 Streptosporangiaceae bacterium | reverse complement strand
CGTCGCGGCTCGCCGAGCGCCACGGCATCAGCCTCTACGAGGACCCCGCAGCGGCGCACCGGCTGCTCGGCACGGATGGCCGCGACGGCGACCTGTGGCACTGGATTGACCCGGCCGGCCGGCCCGCCGCGGCAGCCGATCCGGGCGAGCCGGGGCGGCGCGGCCAACCAGGGCAGCGCGACCAACCAGGGCAGCGCGGCGAGCCGGGGCAGCGCGACCAACCGGGGCAGCGCGGCGAGCCGGGGCAGCGCGGCGAGCCCGGAATCCCGGAGCGGACGCTGATCCGCCTCATCGACCGACTGGAGCATCTGTGACCGACACGACTCCTACACCGCGGCAGACGGCCGCGCGGTGTGCCCGCATCCTGGAAGAGGTCGAGCGGGCAGTCGTCGGCAACCGGCGGGCCCTCGAACTGGTGCTCATCGGCATCCTGGCCGGCGGCCACATCCTGATCGAGGACCTGCCGGGGCTGGGCAAGACGCTGATCGCCCGGTCGTTCGCGCAGGTGCTGGGGCTGGACTTCACCCGCATCCAGTTCACGCCGGACCTGCTGCCCTCCGACGTGGTCGGCGCGCCGATGTACGACCAGCGGACCGGGGAGATGACGTTCCGCCCCGGCCCGGTCTTCACCCAGCTGCTGCTCGCTGACGAGATCAACCGGACGCCACCGAAAACGCAAGCGGCCCTGCTTGAGGCGATGGGCGAGGGGCAGGTGAGCATGGACGGGCAGACCAGGAAGCTGCCCCAGCCCTTCGTGGTGCTCGCAACCGACAACCCGATCGAGTACGAGGGCACCTATGAGCTGCCGGAGGCCCAGCTCGACCGCTTCCTGCTGCGGCTGCGGCTCGGCTACCTGCAGGCGGCCGACGAGGCGGCGATGCTCCAGCGGAGGCTGGACCGGCGGGTGGAGAACGCGGCGCTGGAACAGGTCACCGATACCCCGGAACTACTCACCATGCGGACCTCACTGGAAGATGTGGAGGTCGCCCCGGACCTCCTGGACTACGCAGTGTCCCTGGTCCGGGCGACCAGGGGCCACCGGCAGATCCAGGTGGGCGCCAGCCCCCGGGGCGCCCTCGCGCTGGTACAGCTGGCCCGCGGCCAGGCCCTGCTGCACCTGCGGGACTACGTGACCCCCGACGACATCAAGCAGATAGCCGTGCCCGCCCTGGCGCACCGGGTCACCCTCCGCCCGGAACTATGGGTGCGCCAGGTCAGCCCCGACGACGTGGTTGCCGGGCTGCTCGGCACCGTGCCCACGCCACGGACCAGGCCTGCGGCCGGCGCCCATACCTGACCAAGAACGAACCGCTACCGAACGGCAACGCAATGCTGGCTCCCGAACAACGGGTTCCGGGGGGTCACCACCCCGGGCCGGCGCAACACGGGGTTCCGGTGGGTCGCACCCCGCGGAGCGCACTGCGCTGGGGTATGTCAGGTCATGCCCGCCGGGTCCTTACCCTGGCCCTGGCCGGCCTGGTAATCGCGATCATCACCGGGCGCGCTGAATTCGCCGGCGTGGCGGCCCCGGCGGTGCTGCTGCTGGCTACCTGGCGGCGCGAGCGGCCCCAGCAACTCCAGGTGACCGTAGCGCTCACCGCATCCAAGACCGTGGAGGGCGAGCGGTCCGTGGTGGACGTGACCATCGAGGGACAGGGCGAGCACACCGTGCAGGCCCGGTTGCACCCCGCGCGGGCGATCCTGCCGCTGCCGGGACCGGGCGGCCAGGCTCCCGGCCGCGGAGCAGGCAGCACGGTCCGGCTGCCGTTCGCGGTGACCCGCTGGGGCCGCCATCACGTGGGCACGCTGGAGATCATCCTGCGCGACCGCTGGCGGCTCGCGGAGGGCAGCATCGTGATGGCACTGCCGCGGCTCGACTGCTATCCACGACCGGCCGCGCAGCAGACGAGGGTGGTGCTCAGCCGGCTGCCGAACCGGCTCGGCGAGCATCCCGCCCGGGCACCGGGCGAGGGCATCGAGTTCGCCGGTGTCCGTGAGTACGTGCCGGGCGACCGGCAGCGGAGCATCAACTGGCCGGCCACCACCCGGCGCGGCCGCCTTCAGGTGAACACCTTCGCGGCCGAGCGCTCCCAGGACGTGGTCATCCTGGTGGATGCCACCCCGGACGCCGGTGAGCCCGGGCACGGCGCGGCGGATCTCGCGCTGCGCGGCGCCGCCGCGGCGGCTCGCGCCTACCTGGCCGCCAGGGACCGGGTGGGGCTCATCACGTACCGGTACCAGATGCGCTGGCTGGTCCCGGGCCTCGGCCAGCGGCAGTTCTACCGGATCGCCGAGGCGATGCTGGCCGATCAGGGCAACTGGTCGGCCGACCCGGGGTTCAGCCGGCTCCCCCGGGCCGCCCTGCCGCCCGGGGCGCTGATCCTGGTCTTCAGCGCGCTGCTCGACCGCAGGCTGGTCGAGACGCTGCGGGACATGCGGGAACGTGGCTTCGCGGTGCTTATCGTTGACGTCCTCACCGCCGAGCCGGGCGCTGGCCGGGCCCGCATCGGCCGGCTGGCCCGCCGGATATGGCGCATGGAACAGGAGGCGATCAGGTTCTCCCTGCGCGAACTGGGCATCCCGGTGGTGCACTGGGACGGAGAGCAGAGCCTCGACCTGCCGCTGGCACCATACGCGCGGCGTCCCGTGGTGACCCGCCGATGACGGCAGATGACCGGCCGATGAGGGCAGGTGACCTGCCGACGAGGGCCGGTGATATGCCCATGAACCCAGGTGACGCGCCAACGATGGCTGGCTGGTCCGCCTGGCGCGGCGCACCGCTGCGGCCCATGGTGGCGGCGGCGGTGCTCGGCACGGCCTGCGTGGCCTGGGCGGCCTACCCGGTCCGGTCCGCCGGCCGGCTCGGCCTGGCCATCGCAGTCCTGGCGGCCTGCTGCGTCGCGGCCGGGGCGGCCCGGCTCGCCGCTACAGGGCTGGCGGCCCCGGACGGCAGCCGCGTCTTCGAGCGACTGCAGGTGCGGATATGGCACTGGGCCCTGGACACGCTGCGGCGGGTGCCCTGGGCGGAGGGTGCCGTGATCGGCGCGCTCTCCTTGGAGGCCTTGCACCGGTCACGGCCCTGGCACACCGGGCTGCTCGGCGCCGCGCTCATTGGCTACCTGCTCGCGACGCACCTGGCCGAGTCGGCCGCCCCGCCCGGCGTGCTCCGCGGTCAGCTTCCGGTGCTCGTCGCTGGGCTCGGGCTGCTGGTGCTGGCTGTCGGTGCCGCCCTGCTCCCCTCCGCCGGGGCCGGCCTGGCCGCCGACTGGCTGCGCGTGATGGCGGCGATCGCCGCCATCACGGTCGGTGCGCTGGCCCTGCCCGTGTGAGCCCCGCCTGGCCACGGGTGCGTCCCGGGTGTAACCGCATGGGTGCATAAAGCGCTTCACAGGCAGTGCGGAATCGGGCCTGCTCGCCGGAATGGCCCTGTCTTCGTTATCTTCGGCAGGTTCAATGGACTTCGACACCTCGCCGCGGTGATGAACGTCAGGACCGAGGCACTCGGTGGCGGCAACAGCGACGAGCAAGGACCAGACCGGCCGCAGGCCTCACCGGCTGAACCGGCCGCAGAGGAAGTGAGCTGAATGGCTGGGATGTCAGGGATACCGAGGAGCCGCGGCGCCTTCAGCGGCGTGATGCTGATCCTGCTCGGCGCGTGGGGCGGGCTGATTCCCTTCGTCGGTCCCTATCTCCATTACGCCTACACCCCCCCGAACACGGCCTGGCACTTCACGCTGGCCCGGCTCTGGCTGGAGATCTTGCCGGGCGCCGCAGTCGTACTCGGCGGCGTGCTCGTCACGCTGAGCGCCTCAAGGCTGATCGCGGGTGGCGGCGCGATCCTCGCCGCGCTCGGCGGCGGCTGGTTCGTCGTCGGCCGGGAAGTGAACAGGCTGTGGCCGCATCTGGGTGTCCCCGGGGCGCCAGCCGGGTTTTCCGTCACCCGGCGAGTAGTCGAGGAACTCGGCTTCTTCACCGGACTTGGCGTCGTGATCGTGTTCTTCGCCGCGCTGGCGCTCGGCCGCTGCTCCGTGGCCGTCTCCCAGGACGCGGGAGCCGCGGCCGACGATGGCGGCTTCCCGGTCGGGGCAGGTAGTGACCCGGCCGCCACCGCCGGCTTCCCGGCCAGCACCGTGGTCCCCCCCGCGAACTCTGGCCGCTTCCCTGACCACATGGCCGACCCGCCCGAAGGATCGAGCCACTACCCCTACCCGCCCGGCGACGACGCCCCAGCGGGGAGGGACTGGGCGGCTGGGCCTAGCCCCGCCCCAGACCTGACCGCGGGCTGGGCCGCTAGGCCGGGCGGGACGCCGCCGGGGGGTTACCGGCCGACGGCGTAGCCCTGCATGCCCCGGGGGTTCGCCGCCGCGTACAGGAACCCCCGGTCGCGGGCGACGGCGCTGATCCGGCCCAGCGACCATGGCGGCCGGACCGTCACATCGTGCCCCCTGGCGCGCAGTCCCGCGATCACGGTGGCCCCCGCCCGCTCCTCCACGTCGACGGCCCGCGGCCAGGACTCCCGCGGGTAGAACGACGAGGGGAAATGGCTGGTGTGGAACGCCGGCGCGTCGATGGCCTCCTGCAGGTTCATCCCGAAGAGCACGTGGTTGAGGAAGAAAGCCAGCGTCCACTGGTCCTGCTGATCCCCGCCCGGAGTGCCGAACGCCAGGTATGGCTCCCCGTCGCGCAGGGCCAGGCTCGGCGACAGCGTGGTCCGCGGCCGCTTGCCCGGCGCCAGCGTGTTGGGCAGCCCCGGGGTGAGGGTGAACATCTGCGCCCGGGTGCCCAGGCAGAACCCGAGCCCGGGGATGACGGGCGAACTCTGCAGCCAGCCGCCGCTGGGCGTCGCGGTCACGACGTTGCCGAACCGATCGGCGACATCCAGGTGGCAGGTGTCGCCCGGGCCGCGCAGGCCCGTCACCGGGCGCGCGCTGGCGCCGGCCCCGGTGTCCGCCATGGTCGGCTCCCCCGAACCGGCCCCGTACGGTATCTGGACGTCCCCGGTCGCGTAGCCGGGCAGCCGGGGCGCCATCCCGCCCGGTGCACCTGGGACAAGGTCCCCGGATGCTTCCGCGCCGACCAGCGCCCGGCGCTGCGCCGCGTACTCCGCCGACAGCAGGCCCGCGAGCGGCACCTCACCGAACCGCGGGTCCCCGTACCAGGCCTCCCGGTCGGCGAAAGCCAGCTTCGCGCACTCCACCACGGTGTGCATGAACTCGGCGCTACCCGGTTCCATCGCCTCGACGCCGGACCCGGCGAGCAGCGCCAGTTGCTGCAGGAACACCAGGCCCTGACCCCACGGGCCGGTCTTGCACACGGTCAGGCCTGCGTAGTCGAAGATCACGGGCGTTTCGGCCGACGCCCGCCAGCCGGCCAGGTCCGCCCCGGTGAGCAGCGCGCGGTGCCGCTCCCCCGTGACATCCATGACCTCGGCTCGCTGGGTGTACGCGGTGATCGCCTCGGCCACGAAGCCGTCGTAGAACGCGCGCCTGGCCGCCTCGATCTGGCCGTCCCGGGCGCTGCCCACTGCCTCTGCCTCATCGAGGATGCGCTGGTAGGCAGCAGCAAGAACAGGATTAGCAAAACGAGAACCCGGGCTGGGCACCCCATCAGCAAGGTAGATCTCGGCTGAGCTCGGCCAGTGATCACGGAACAAACCGGCCACCGAGGCGATACCGGCGCTCGCGCCGGGCAGCATCGGGTAGCCGTCCCGGGCGTAGCCGATCGCATACTGCATGACGTCCCGGAGGCCGAGCCGGCCGTAGCGCTGCAGCAGCAGCATCCAGGTCCCGAAGGCGGCCGGCACGCAGGGAGCGAGCAGCCCGTCGCCGGGGACCAGGTCGAGGCCGAGCGCGCCGAACGCCGCGAGGGTGGCGCCCTGCGGCGCGGGCCCCTGGCCGTCGAGCACGAACACCTGCGCCTGCGCGGCGTCGTAGCCGATCACCGGGACCTCCCCGCCGGGCCCGTTCAGGTGCGGCTCGACCACCTGGAGCACCAGCCCGGCGGCGACGGCGGCGTCGAACGCATTGCCGCCCGCCTCAAGCACGGCCAGCCCCGCGGCCGAGGCGAGCCAGTGCGTGGACGCCACCATGCCGAAGGTGCCGGCCAGCTGCGGCCGGGTGGTGAACGACGATCCCTGGGGCACCATGCGCACTCCTTGGAGGTGACACCGGCGCGCTGCCGGTCCGGCGGGCGGTCCGGCCGGCGACCTGGCTGGACACTGCCGACGGTATCGCGGCAGGCCACGACGAAGCCGGGCACAACCGGCAGGCACCCGGCGCAGTCGTAATAGGCAGGGACGGGGCATTCCGGGCTATCCATTCCTGACGGGCAGCTGATCCACGCAGAGCACGCACCCGATTACCGACAGCAGCAACCACCGCGCCCGGCAGCGCGTCGTAAGAGTCGTAGAACCAGCATGGGATCCCCAGAGCAGGGACTCCGCCACAACAAAGGGGCACGTCCATGACACCATCGGCCCACCCGGCCCGCCAGGCAATCGCGGCGGCAGCTCTCGTCTGCGGCGCCGCGCTGGCCGCCGCGTGCGGATCCGTCCAGAGCACGTCCAGTGGGCAGACGTCATCGGCGGGCACTGGCGGGCACTCGGCCCCGGTCGTGTCCCCTGTGGCCAGCGACGCCGCCAGCCAGGCCAGTTCCGCCGCGCCGAGCAGCGCGGCCGCGCGGAGCGCGTGCGCCGCGTCCGACCTCAAGGTCACGATCGTCGCCAGTGGCGGCGGCGCCGCGGCGGGGAGCACGTATTACCCGCTTAACTTCACCAACGTCTCCGGCAGTTCCTGCACCCTCGACGGCTACCCGGGTATCTCGTTCGTGACCAGCCCGGCCGGCAGCCAGATCGGCAGCCCCGCCAGCAGGAACCCGGCGGTGGCCGCGGCTCCCGTGACCCTCGCGCCCGGCGGGACTGCGCACGCCACCTTGCAAGTCGTGGATGCCCTGAACTACAGCGCGTCCGTGTGCCACCCGGTGGCCGCGCACTGGCTGCGGCTCTTCCCGCCGAACCAGTACTCGGCGGTGTATGTCAGCTTCACGGCGACGACCTGCTCGGCGAAAGTGCCGAGCAACCTCGGCAGCGCGCTCACTGTTGACGCGATCAAGGCGGGCGAGGGCAAGCCCGGGCAAGGACTCTGACCGGGCCGGGACTCTGGCCGGGCCGGGACTCTGGCCGGCCCGGGACTCTGACCGGCCCGGGACTCTGGCCGGCCCGGGACTCTGGCCGGCCCGGCGATTCCGGCCGATCCGCGCGCGGCGGGTGCCGCCCGGTAACGTCGGGGTCATGGACGACCTCCCCCCGCGGTTGCGGGCCGTGTGCGACCTCGACGTTGCTGAGGTGCGCGAGTACAGCGGACGGCACGAGTACGACGGGACCATCCAGGATCTGTCGCCGGACGGCGTGCGCCAGGGCCTGCGCAGGCTGTCCGAGGCCGCCGCCAGCGGGCCGCTGGATGATCCGCATGACGAGGCGCACCTGGCGGCGTTCGAGCAGCGCGCCCGGGTCGCCTTCGGCGACCTGGAGTTGCACCGACGCAGCCCGCTGCCGCACCTGGATGGTCTCGACCTGGCCTGCTACGACCGCGACTACGCTCCGGCCTCCGAACGTGACCGGGCCCGGCTTGAGCATCTCGCGGGGTGGCCGCGGGCCGTGGACTGCGCCGTGGCCGCACTCGACCGGCTGAGTTCGCCGGTGGCCACCGCCCTGCTCGGCGGCATCCGCGGGCTGGCCGCGGGCATCCCGGCCGATGCGCCGGCCGACACCCGGGCGGCGGCGGCTGCCGCGCACGCCCGCCTGGCCGCGCACGTGGAGCGCGCCGCCACCGACGGCGACCCCGATCCTTCGCTCGGCGAGGCCGGGCTCACCGCCCTGATGAGCAGCGCCGAGGGCATGGACGTGGATCTCGGCAGGCTCGCGGAGCGGGCCGACGCCGAGCGGGACAGGTTGCTGCGCCTGCTCGCCGCGGACGCCGCACGGATCGACGCCGGCCGGCCGCCGCTGGAGGTCGCTCGCGACCTGGTCCGGGATCACCCCGGTCCCGACGGCGTCATCGACGCGGCACGGGACTGGACCCAGAAGGCGATCGAGTTCACCAGGGAGCGGGACCTGGTCCCGTACCACGACGGTGTCTGCCTGGTCGGGCCGGCGCCCGAGTCCCGGCGCTGGGGCATGGCCATGATGTCCAGCGCGGCACCGGGCGAGCCAGAGGGACCCTCCTGGTACCACATCACCCCGCCGGATCCGTCCTGGCCGGCTCAGGAGCAGGAGGAGTGGCTGGAAGTCTTCAGCACGGCCACCCTGCCCGGCATCACCGTGCATGAGGTCGCGCCCGGGCATTTCTCGCACGGCCGGGCCCTGCGCCGGGCGCCGACCCCGCTGCGGCGCACCCTGCACTCGGCGGCCTTCGTCGAGGGCTGGGCGCACTACGCGGAGGAACTCTGCGTTGAGGAGGGGTTCTGCGCCGATGATCCCAGGTTCGCGGTAGGCGTCTGGCTGGAGGCACTGGTCCGGGTCACCCGGCTCGCGTGCGCGATCGGCGTGCACACCGCGGGCATGAGCGTCGAGGAGGGCGCACGCAGGTTCGCGGCGGACACCCACCTGAGCGGGCCGGCCGCGCTGTCGGAGGCCCGCCGGGCCACCTTCGACCCGACCTACGGCCGCTACACCTGGGGCAAGCTGCAGATCCTGGACCTGCGTGAGCGAGCGCGGAAGCACTGGGGCGCGGACTTCTCGCTGCGCCGGTTCCACACGGCCATGATGAATCTCGGCTCGCCCCCGCTCGGCCTGCTCGACATCGCCCTCGAACGCGGCTGACCCGCTGCCGGAGGTTGATCCGGCGGCCAGCCTGAGGCATAGTTTGACTATGTCAACGAAATCTTTGACTTCGGCAACGAATGCTGCGGCAGGCGGTCACGGCGACGGACGCGGCACGGCAGGCGGAGCGGCCGGTGAGCGCGTCATGGCCGAGCGCGTCACGGCGGTGCGCGAGTTCAACCGCTTCTACACGAACCTGCTCGGACTGCTCCGCGAGGGACTGCTGGACACGCCGTACTCGCTCACCGAAGCACGGGTGATCTTCGAACTGGCGCGCGAGGACCCGGCCGAGGTGACCGCGCTGCGCCGGTCACTGGACATCGACGCCGGCTACCTGAGCCGGATCCTGGCCCGGTTCGAGGCCGACGCCCTGATCACCAGGGAACGCGCGGCCTCGGACGGCCGCCGCCAAGTCATTGGCCTGACCGAGACGGGCCGGGAAACGTTCAGGATGCTGGATCTCAGCTCTAGTGAGCAGATCCGCGCGCTGCTGGCCGCGCTCACCGAGGAGGACCAGGGGCGGCTGACCGCGGCCATGGCGGCCATCAGGCAGACCATCGAGGGCTCCCCCCGGCCCGCCGCGTTCGTGATCCGGCCGCCCGGCCCCGGCGACCTGGGCTGGGTCGTGCACCGGAACGGGGCGCTCTACGCGCAGGAGTACGGATGGGATGGCAGCTACGAGGCGCTGGTGGCGCAGATCGTCGCGGACTACGCCGGGCGTGCCGATCCGACCCGCGAAGCGGCCTGGATGGCCGAACTGGACGGCGCGCCGGCCGGATGCGTGTTCTGCATGCGCAAGACGGACACGACCGCGCAACTCCGACTGCTGCTCGTCGAGCCGCGGGCGCGGGGCATGGGCCTGGGCGGCCACCTGGTCGCGGAGTGCGTGGCCTTCGCCCGCCGGGCCGGCTACGCGGAGATCGTACTGTGGACCAACGATGTTCTCGACGCGGCCCGCCGGATCTACCAGCGGGCCGGCTTCGAGCTCACCGGCTCCGCGGCGCACCACAGCTTCGGGCACGACCTGGTCGGGCAGGACTGGCGGCTCCCGCTGACCTGACCCGGAACTCCATGATTACTACGGAACATTTTCAGTCGTAGCGGCGGACAGATGACCGTGATGATGGAAGGCCTAATCCGGCGGGCGGCCCGGGACGACCATGCCGGTCTCGTAGGCCAGGATCACGGCCTGCACCCGGTCCCGCAGGCCCAGCTTGGCGAGCAAGTGGCCGATGTGGGTCTTGACGGTGGCCTCGCTCACGAAGAGATCACCGGCGATCTCGGCGTTACTGCGCCCCCGGGCCACCAGCAGGAGGGTGTCCCGTTCCCGGGCGGTGAGCGAGGCCAGCCTCGACGGAGAAGGCGCTGTCGCGGGCGGCTTGCGGGCGAACGCCTCGATGAGCATCCGGGTCACCGAAGGTGCGAGCAGGGCGTCGCCCGCCGCGGCCGCGCGCACGGCCGCGATCAGGTCGTGCCGCGGCGCATCCTTCAGGAGGAACCCGCTGGCCCCGGCGCGCAGCGCCTCGTAGACATAGTCGTCAAGGTCGAACGTGGTGAGCATGACCACCTTGGGACCTGGCTCCGGTCCGCTCCCCGTGATCAGCCTTGTGGCCTCCAGCCCGTCCATGCCGGGCATGCGGATGTCCATGAGCACGACGTCAGGCTGCTGCGCCGCGGCCGCGGCCACGGCCTCGAAGCCGTTCGCCGCCTCACCAACCACGCTGATTCCGTCGGCGGCTTCGAGGATGACGCAAAAGCCGGCGCGGACCAGTTCCTGGTCGTCGGCCACCAGGACCCGGATCGGGCCGGGGGCTCCGGGGACGTTCACCGGTCTCCCGCTCGCCTACGGGGCCCCGCCCGCCTCCCCATTCCCCCTTCACTGCGCCGCCTTCCCTCGTCGCTCGTCCCTCGCTCCTCAGTCCAGGCGACGCCGCGCCCCTCCGGCTCGCTCACCGGGCCGGCAGCCGGGCCGTGACGGCGAACCCGCCGCCGCCAGTCGGGCCGACGGTGAGGTTGCCACCGCACGATGCGACCCGTTCGGCGATCCCCGCGAGGCCGAACCCGCCTGACAGCGGGGGTCCCGGCCAGCGCACCGGCGCGCCATTCGCGCCTCCCCCGTGCCCGTTCGCCACCGCTCCGGCGGCCATTGCCGGGCCGTTGGGCGGCCAGGGACCGGAATCGGTGACGCTCACGGTGACATATCCCGGCTCATAGGACAGGGTGACAGCGGCCTGCGACGCGCGGGCATGGCGGATGGTGTTGGTCAGCGCTTCCTGGACAATGCGGTAG
>DASWFT010000455.1:0-3683 GCA_036394075.1 Streptosporangiaceae bacterium | reverse complement strand
GCCGACGAACAGCGCGGCGGTGAACGCCTCCAGGTAGGTCTCGCGGGCCAGCCCGACGTCCAGTGCCTCGAGCTGCTTGGCCGCGCTGAGCATGAGCGGGGGCGCGTCACGGCCATGACTCGAGGCGAACGCGATCTGCGCGCGCAACAGGTCGCCGCGGGCACGCTGCAGTTCATCCAGCGGCCCGGCCTGTGCCATGGCCAGCAGGCCGAGCGCGGCGTCAAGTGCGCCAGCCTGGTGCTTGGCTTGCGCTGCAGCCAGCGCCCGCTGTGCGCGGCGCGCCGGGTCGAGCGTCAGCCCGGCGGACCGCTCCAGGAACGCGGCCGCGGCCGCGAGACCACCGCGGCGCTGTGCCCGGCCTGCGGACTGCTCAAGTTCGGCAGCAACTTCCTCATCTGGGCCCGGTGCGGCCTGGGCACGGTGCCAGGCCCGCCGATCAGGATCGACAGCCGGGTCGGTGACCTCGGCCAGCGCGCCGTGCAGCTCCTGCCTCGTCTGGACCGATGCTGACCGGTAGGCCGCCGAGCGCGCCAGCGGATGCCGGAACCGCACCCGCGCGCCGAACTCTGCCAGCCCTGCCTCAACCGCCGGCCCCGCCGCCCCGGCGCCGATCGCGAGCTGCCCGGCCGCCCGCCACACCAGCATCGGATCGCCGGACGGATCGGCCGCCGCCAGCTGCACCAGCCGCCGGGTCTGCGCTGGCAACGTCTCCAGCTGCCGCCCGAAGCTCTCCTCGATCCGCCCGGCGAGCGGTCCCGCGCCGGGCAGCCCGAACCCGCCCGCCAGCTGCGCCGGCGTCAGCCCTCGCGGCAACTCCAGCAACGCCAGCGGGTTCCCGTTCGTGTCGGCGATGATCTGGTCCCGGACCCGCGCGTCCAGCGGCCCGGTCAGCACCGACTCCAGCAGCTCCCGCGCATCGTCCTCGGCCAGGCCCTCCACCACGAGCTCTGGCAGCCCGGCCACGTCCTGGCCCGGAACCCGCGCCGCGAACACCAGGCCCACCGGGTCGGCCGCCAGCCGCCGAGCCGCGAACCCCAGCGCCTGCGCTGAGGCGTGGTCCAGCCACTGCTGGTCATCCACCACGCACACCAACGGACGTTCCCCCGCCGTCCCGGACAGCAAGCCCACTACGGCCAGGCCAACCAAGAACCGGTCTGGCACTGGACCGGCGCTGAGGCCAAACGCGGTCCGCAGCGCCTCACGCTGCGGAACCGGAAGAGACTCAGTATGATCCAGCATCGGCGCGCACAGCTGATGCAGCCCCGCGAAGGCCAGCTCCATTTCCGACTGCACTCCCGCTGCCCGCGCTACCAGGCACCCCGAGGCCCGCCCGGCCAGGTAGTCAAGCAGCACGGTCTTGCCCACGCCGGGCTCACCGCGCACCACCAGTGCCCGGCCCTCACCGGCCCGCACGCCAGCAACGAACCGATCAAGTACGCCACGTTCGCTGAGCCGGTCCGTTAGCCCTGCTGCGGGCCCCCTGATACCAGAATGTGCCGTCATCGGCCCGACGCTACACAGCAACCATGGTGGCGGCACCGCCTACTGCGGCAAGGCGACACCGGAACGCCGCGCTGCGGTCGCCCGGCCAGGCATGAACGCTCACACGGCCTCCCAGCCAGACACCACTGATGCCCGCCCGTCAGCCTACCCGGGGGGACCGAACCCGGAGACCAGGCGCCCGGCCGCTCTTTGATGGGGGATCTGCGCCATTACCCCAGGCTCGGCGGTTGGCGGCGTGACCGCGCCTCCGCCAACTAGACCGTGGTGATCGTCGTCGGAAGCTCGTCCCACGCCACCCACCGTGTGGTCGGGTTCGGTCGCCGTCAGCAGGGCCGCTACTCGCCGGTGTCCTCGGTGATCGTGCTGCATGTGCAGCCAGAGAATGTTCGTTCAGCGTGGTGCAGATGAACGCTCAACAGATGGTTCCGAGCGAGTACTGGCGTGGCCCGGACCGCAAACCAGAGCATCGGCCAGTGATTACCACGGGCGCGACGCGCCCCCCGGAGCGCGACGCTGAGGCAAAAGTACCACCCCGCAGATCGATGAGCCGGCGCCTGGCCCCGCAGGCGCCGACCATCCCCGCCAGCGGAAGGAAGCCCCATGCCCACAGTCACCGTCGGCCAGGAGAACAACGCCGACATCGAGATCTACTACGAGGATCATGGCGCCGGCCAGCCCGTCGTGCTGATCCACGGCTACCCGCTCAGCGGCCGCGCCTGGGACAAGCAGGTCCCGGTCCTGCTGAACGCTGGGCACCGGGTCATCACCTACGACCGGCGCGGGTTCGGCAAGTCCAGCCAGCCGGCATCCGGGTATGACTACGACACCTTCGCCGCCGACCTGCACACCCTGCTGGAACACCTGGACCTGCGCGACGCCGTGCTGGCCGGGCACTCGATGGGCACCGGCGAGGTCACCCGCTACCTGAGCAACTACGGGTCGGCACGGGTGGCCAAGGGCGTGCTCGTCTCCCCGATCCCGCCGTACCTGCTGCAGGCCGACGACAACCCCGACGGGGTGCCGCAAAGCCTGTTCGACGGGTTCGCCCAGGCCGCCCGGGCCGATACCCCGGCCTGGATGAAGGGATTCCTGGACAACTTCTACAACATCGACACCCTGCGCGGCACCCTGGTCAGCGACCAGGCCTACCAGACCAGCTGGAACCTCGCCGTCACCGCATCGGCCACCGCCGCGGTGGCCTGCATCGGCACCTGGACCACCGACTTCCGCGACGACCTGCCCAAGATCGACGTGCCCATGCTGGTCATCCATGGCGACGCGGACCTGGTCCTGCCGCTGGACAAGACCGCCAGCCGACTGCCGGACCTGATCAAGGACATGCACCTCGTCGTGGTCGAGGGTGGCCCGCACGCCATCACCTGGACGCACGCCGACCAGGTCAACACTGCCCTGCTCGACTTCCTGCGCACCTGAACCCCGGCCACCCAACCGCCCGGGCGCGCAGGCCACGCGGAGCGTCCCGCAACAACAGATGGCCGCCGCCGCCCATGTCACGCCATCACGGCCCGGACCTTAGCCTGCCTCGGCCCGGCCGCAGTACCGCCGGTCCCCGCAATCACCACCCAAGGAGCCACAATGTCTAACCATTTCAGCGCCGACAATCTCAAGTTTCCAGGCGACGACAGGCGCCTGGACCTGACCGACGTGTTCGTGTTCCAGGCACCCGGGGGCGAGCATCACCACGGGCTGTTGCACCGTCACCAGCCCGGCAAGACGGTGCTGATCATGGACTCGAACCCGACGAGCGCCCCGCCCCCCATACCCGCGCCCACGACCGGCCCGGAGTTCCACCCCGACGCGGTCTACCGGATCAACATCGACACCGACGGCGACCTGCACGCCGACGTCGCGTTCACCTTCACCTTCTCCGAGTACGAGAACGGCACGCAAACCGGGACCGCCTGGTATGCCACCGGAGCCCAGGCCCGCCAGCCCGGACCAGCAGGCGAACAGCTCACCAACTCCCTCCCGGTCAGCTTCGACAGCACGGTCCAGCCCGTCCAGGCCGGCCCGATCCGGCTGTCCGCCGGGCTGCGCAGTGACCCGTTCTTCGCCGACGTCGAGGGAGCCCTGCACGGACTCGTGTGGACGGGCCACGACGACTTCGCCGGCAACAACGTCGACTCCATCGCACTGGAGGTGCCCGACGACATGCTCGG
>DASWFT010000454.1:0-3567 GCA_036394075.1 Streptosporangiaceae bacterium | reverse complement strand
GCTGATGGGCTGGGCCTGCCCCCGGCGGCCCGCCTAGCGCTCGGGTTCGCTCCGGAGGCGGCCGCCACCTGCCGGCCCGATCGTGCCGGAGGACTGCCAGCCGACATTGCGGGCCCGAGCCCGGGAGAAGTGACGCCTCTCCTCAGCAACTTGTCGAAGGCCAGCGCCGTCCCGGTATTGTCGGCGCTTCGCGAAATCCATCGTGGCTATGTCGAAGCGGACCGGCTGATAGGGTCCATATGCATTACCGGCCCTATCCGTAAGTCTTCGCAAATCGTGTGACGTGGCTGCTGGCGTCTACGGGGGCTGCTGAGAGCGACACGCTGGCGGGGTGCATGATTTGCGGATGCTCAGGGTGTTTGCTGTGCTGCGTGACGGTTGCGGCTGGCGTGGTCCCGGATGCGAGGGGTGCTGAGGCATCGCTGCTGGAGGCGCTGGATGCCGCGCTGGAGGCGAACCGGCAGCTGTCGGAGCTGGCGGAGAGGCAGCGGGCGGAGATCGCGGGGCTGCGGGAGGAGAACGCGCGCCTTCTGGAGCGTGATGCGGAGCGGGACGCTGAGCTGGAGGAGCTGCGTGCTGACTTCGCGGTGCTGCAGCGGATGCTGTTCGGGCGGTCGTCGGAGAAGTCTCCTCCGGGGCCGCCGGCCGGCGGTGATGATGATGCTGGCGGCCAGGGCCGGGAGCGCGGGAGCGGCACGGGGAAGAAGCGGGGTCCGGGGGCGCGGGCGGGCAGGCGGGATTACTCGCATCTTCCCCGGTTCGAGGTGTTCTGGGACTTTCCCGGCGGCGGGTACTGCTGCCCGGAGTGCGGGGAGCCGTTCACGGCGCTGGGGGATCACTGGTCCGGGGAGCAGCTGGACTGGCAGGTGACCATCCGGGTGGCCGCGCACTGCCGCAGGCGCTATCAGCGGGCGTGCGATTGCCGGGTGCCGGCCACGGTGATGGCGCCGGGCCCGCCGAAGGCGATCGGCAAGGGCCTGTTCACTAATGCCTTCATCGCGATGCTGCTGACGGAGCGGCTCGTCGCGGGGCGGAGCCTGAATTCCCTGGTGACGGGCCTGTCCCGGCAGGGCGCGGAGATCTCCCCGGCCACCTTGGCGGGCACGTGCGCGCAGGCCGGGACGCTGCTCGTCCCGCTGGCGGACGCGATCGCGGAGCGGTCGCGTGGCTCGTGGCACCTGCACGCGGACGAAACCACGTGGCGGGTGTTCGTCCCCCGTGACGGCGGCGGCCCGGCGAAATGGTGGCTCTGGGTCTTCGTCGGCCCGGACACCTGCTGCTTCGTGATGGACCCCAGCAGGTCCGGGGCCGTCCTGGCCCGCCACGCCGGGATCGACCCGGAGACCGGCCAGCTGACGGACGACGCGGACGGCGGGCCGCGAAGGCTGGTGCTCTCCAGCGATTTCTACACGGTGTACGAGTGCGCCGGGAAGAAAGCAGACGGGCTGGTCAATCTCTACTGCTGGGCCCATATCCGCAGGCACTTCGTCCGGGCCGGGGACGCGAACCCCGCCCAGCTGCGGTACTGGACGCAGGCGTGGCTGGACCGGATCCGGGACCTGTACCGCGCTCATGACGAGCTGATGGCGGCCTGGCAGGAGAACACAGCGCCCGCCCCGCAGTCCAAAGCCGCTGCCGCGGCCCGGCTGGAGAAGGCAGGCCGGGCATGGGACGGCGCGCTCACCGTGATCGACGAGACCAGGAAGACGCAGGCGCAGGCCCCGGGCCTGGCCGAGCCCGCGAAGAAGGCGCTCGCCACCCTGGACCGGGAATGGGACGGCCTGGCCGCGCACCGCGGCTACCCGATGGTGAGCCTGGACAATAACGTCGCGGAAAGAGCAATCCGGGGTCCCGTCGTCACCAGGAAGAACGCCCGCGGCTCCCATAACGGGGACACCGCCCGCAACGCCGCCGTGATCTGGACCGTCACCGCCACCGCCCGGATGGCCGGCCTCAACGAGCTGACCTACCTCACCGCCTGCCTCGACGAATGCGGGCGCAACGGCGGGAAACCCCTGTCCGGGCCGGCGCTGGAACGGTTCCTGCCCTGGAACGCCAGCCCCGAAGACCTCCGCACCTGGGCACAGCCCCCGCCCGACGGGTAAAACCCCTCACCGGTAATACCGCCACCGGCGTGGCCACCGCACACCGCCACGCCGACTGTCGCCATGCCCGTTCACAGGACTTCCGAGTACTTACTCTTCTACCGGGAGCTCCGCGCCTTCCCGGCGATGTCCGCCTGTATCCGCGTGTCTGCCCGCATGGGCGTTATGTGCCGTGTGACCGATTCAACCTTGCTGAGAAAACCTCACTCCGGAGTTTCAGCGCGATGACGCACAGGTCAGGGAGCGGCAGAGGCGCTTCGGATGATTCGGTCTTGACCTGACGACGGATAAGCTTGCCAGTGACCCGCTGGAGCTGCTCGCCCATGTAAAGCTCGGCCGTCTTAAGATCGATCCGATCCCAGGTGAGCCCGAGAACTTCGCCTTTGCGCAGGCCAAGGACGAGGATGAGGACGTAAGCCGTATACAGAGCGTCTTCGTCTCGACGAGCTGACTCCAGGAACCGGCGCGCCTCGTCTACAGTCCACACACGGCGCTTGTATTTCCTTGGCGCTGGCAGGCGGATCACGGTCACGGGGTTACGGGTGATGATCTCTTCCTCGATAGCGCAGGTAAGAGCAGCGCGAAGTGTGTCTCGGGCATCCTTACGGCTTCGCGGAGCCAGAATTTCCCGACAGCAATTGCCGATCGCACAGCATCGCCGCTTAGATTCGGGCCGAGCAGCGTCTTTGCCCTGGGCGCAGCACTGGCAGATGCCGCCAAGCTTGTTGAGCCACTGCCTTATGTCCTTGACCTGAAGCTTGTCCAGCCGTTTGTGACCAAGGTGAGGAACAATGTGCAGACGTACGAACAGCTCGTACGTCTGATATGTCTTTGGCGCGAGATTCGGTTGGACGATCTCTCTCAGCCAATATGAGAGGAAGTCGCTGAGCTTGGATACGTCGGAGCTGACCGGTCCGCGGCTTGCATCGTCCCTGAGCTTGAGCCATGCGCGCTGGGTGGCTTCGTAAGTCTTGCCCTTGACATATTTGCGGTAGCGGGTTCCGCCGGGGTTGGTGCACCAGACGTAACCCCGGTAGCCGTCCTTAACCGGGTAGATTGATCCCTCGCCGTTGTGGCGTCTGCTCATACGGTCATCTCCTCTACCTTGCTGCGAATATAATCATCGACCCACTCGGGCAGAATGCGCCGGTTCCCGCCGTCCTTAACCGACCGGATCTGGCCGGACAGAACCAGGTATTTCGTCTTGGTGAGCCCGTAGCCGAGCATTAGTGCCACTTGCTCAACGGTGTACCACTTCGGGCTGATCACCTCGCTGTACAGGTGCGCGTCACGCCGCAACGCTTTCTCCTTACCAAGGCTATGTGCTGCTGTTTTGACGCTTAAGCGTCATTAGCCGGACGGCTGGCTTATGCAGCCTGGCGGCTGGTCGTCATGAAGTTGTATTCGTCGGCGAGCTGGTCGCGTCCGGCTTGGCGGCGTTTGCGGGCCTGGTCGGCGGCGG
>DASWFT010000453.1:0-10204 GCA_036394075.1 Streptosporangiaceae bacterium | reverse complement strand
ACATCCGCCACCTCGCCTTCGACGTCCGCAACAACTCCTTCACCAACATGCTCTGGGTCGAGGGCGGCGGGATGCTCGGCCGACACAAGCACCGCGGCCCTTCCTGTCTCGGGGTTCGTGCTCGAGGGCAGCTGGCGTTACCTGGAATACGACTGGGTCGCGAGGCCGGGCGGCTACGTGCACGAAAGCCCAGGTGTCATCCACACGCTGGTGTGCGACGACCCGAATGGGATGAAGACCGTGTTCTGGCTGAATGGTTCGCTTGAGTTCTACGACGACGACGACAATCTCACCCAGACGTTCGACGTCTTCTGGTACATCGACCACTACTTGAGTTACTGCAAGGAGCACGGGCTGCCAGTCAACAACGCTCTCTTCGTCTGATCGGCCACCAGTGGTCTTTAAGGGGGTGCTTTGAGTCAAAGAAGACTCCCCTTACAGACCACTTTGGGCTCAAATCTGGTCATCGTCATCGGGGACCGCGGCCTGCGGCGCGGCGGGAGCGCCCGTGCTTCCGCGCAGCAGGTAGGCCGACCGGAGCAGCGCTGGCTTCTCGCGCAGTTCGCTGGCCAGTCCGGAGAACCGCAGCCGGCCGCCCTCCATGATGTGGGCGTGGTTGGCCAGCCCCAGTGCGACGGTCGCGAACTGCTCGATCAGCAACACGCCGATCCCGGATTCCGCGACCGCGCGGATCGCCGGAATCAGGCGGTTGACCACCACCGGCGCCAAGCCCAGCGAGAGTTCGTCGATCAGCATGAAGCGCGGCTGGGAGACGAGGGCCTGGGCCAGCACGACCATCTGCTGCTCGCCGCCCGATAGCGCCCGGGCCGGAGCCGACAGACGCCTCTCGATCTCGGGGAACAGCTCCAGCGCCCGCTTGCGGCCGGCCCGGGCCTGCTCGCGGGAGAGGGCGTAGGTGGCGACGCGGATGTTGTCTTCGACGCTCAGGTCTGAGAGCAGCCGCCGGCCCTCCGGCACGATCGCGATTCCCGCGTGGCGGATCCGCTCCGGCCGGCGGCCCGCGAACTCGCGGCCGCCGGTGAGCACAGATCCCGCCCGGAGCCGGAGCACGCCGCCGACGGCCAGCACGAGGCTCGACTTCCCGGCCCCGTTTGGCCCGAGCAGGGCAGTCACTTCTCCGGCCGGTATCTCAAGGGAGACGTCGCGGACCACGGCACGCCCGCCACGCTCGACGGTGAGGCCGCGCAGGCCGAGCGCGGTGTCTCCCGCGCTCTGCTCCCCGCTCGCCCTCCGGGGCCCCGCCCGCCTCCCCATTTCCCCTTCACTGCGCCCCGGCGGCTCGCTCACTGGAACTCCGCCGTACCCAGGTAGGCGCGGATCACGCGCTCGTCCCGGAGCACCTCGGCGGTCGGGCCGGACGCGATCAGCTTACCGAAGTCGAGCACGGCGGTCGTCTCGCAGCAGGCAGACACGAGGCTCATGTCGTGGTCGACAAGGATCGTCAGCGCTCCGGTCTGCTCAGGAATTCGCCGGATCACCTCGCCCAAGTGCTCGGTCTCCTCATCGGGCAGCCCGGCGGCGGGCTCGTCGAGCAGCACCAGCTTCGGCCATCCGACGACGGCACGGGCGACCTCGACCAGCCGGCGCTCGCCGGCCCCCAGTGTGCGCACCGTGGCATAAGGATCGACCTCGAGCCCGGCGAACGAAATCGCGCCGAGCACGTCCTGGCGCCGCGAGGCGCCGCTCAGCTTGGCGTGCTCATAGACCAGCGCGACGTTGTCGAACACCGACAGCTCCTCGATCGCCTGCTCGGTCTGGAACGTCCGCCGCACCCCCCACCGCGCGCGGCGGAAGTGGACGATCGACAACAGGTCTTCGCCGAACGCACGTACTGTCCCCCCGGCCGGCCGGACGAAACCGCTCAGAACGTTGAAGAACGTCGTCTTGCCGGCACCGTTGGGGCCGATCAGCCCGCAGGTACCGTCCTCGAAGGTCAGACTCATGCCATCGAGCGAGGTGACGCCGCCGAAGCGGACAGTCAGGCCGTCAACTTCGATCGCCCGGGGCCCGCTCAACCTGCGCCACCCCCGGACTGCGAGGGCCCGCGCAGGCGCTTGCGCGGCACACGGCCGGGCAGCAGACGGCCGGGCAGCAGACGGCCGGGCAGCACACGGCGGCGCAGCAGGCGCCCGAGGCGCCCGAGATCCTTGGGCACCTGATACGCCAGCCCGGCCGGTGCGGTCGTCAGCACCTGGAGCACGCCGATGCCGAACAGGATCGTCAGCCAGTCGGACGACACGCCCAGTTGTTGAGCAGGGCCGGCAGCAGCTGGTACAGCAGCGCAGCCACGACCGCACCCCACAGGCTGTAGGCGCCACCCATCAGCACCACGGCCAGCAGCGTGATCGAATCCTGGGTCGGGAAGTCGATCGAGTACAGGTAGTGGATGGCACCCGCGAGCACCCCGCCGGCGACGCCCGTGATGAACGACGCCAGCGCGAACGCCCACAGCTTATAGAGCGTGGTGTTGATCCCCGCGGCCAGCGCCGTCAGCTCGCTCTGCCGGATCGCCGCCCAGGCCCGGCCAGGGCGCGTCCTGATGTGCGCGAGCACAAGCAGGAACATCAGCGCCGCGACCAGCACGGAGTAGCGGAAGTAGGCGGGGTCACTGGCCGCGATGCTCGGGCGTCGGATCGGCGGGATGTGTACCGAGCTGCCGTTGTAGCCGAGGAAGCCGCTGCCACCGTTGGGGAAGTTCGTCGTAGCGAGCGCGACCGTGATCCCGCCCGCCAGCATCAGCGTGATCAGCGCCAGGTACAGCCCCCGCAGCCGCAGCGCCGGCAGCCCGATCAGCGTACCGAGCACCATCGTGATCACGCCCGCCCCCAGCAGTACCACCGGATACGGCAGCGACGTGGCGAACAGGAGCCTGGCGGCCACCCACGCGCCGATAGCGAGCACCGCAACCTGGCCGAACGAGACCAGGCCGACCCGGCCGACCAGCACCCCCAGTCCGAGCGCAACAATGGCGTACACCGCCACCTGTGTCATCGCGCCGATGTAGTACAGACTCAGCAGTTGCGGCAGCGCGAACAGCACGAAGAGCAACAGCGCCCCGATTACGGCCGGGCGTACCAGCGACCTGGCGTCCGGCCGCGTCCGGGGCCCCGCCCGCCTCCCCATTCCCCCTTCACTGCGCCGCCTTCCCTCGTCGCTCGTGCTCTGCCTTCCGCTCGCCTCCGGGGCGCCTTTGAGGCGCCGCCTTCCCTCGTCGCTCGTGCTCTGCCTTCCGCTCGCCTCCGGGGCGCCTTTGAGGCGCCGCCTTCCCTCGTCGCTCGTTCCTCGCTCCTCAGTCCAGGCGGCACCGCGCCCCTCCGGCTCGCTCATGGCTCCTCAGTCCAGGGGCACCGCGCCCCGGCGGCTCGCTCACTAGGCCTCCTCGCGAGACAGTGATATGACGCTGCGCCGGGACAGCACCAGCAGCGCCACGGCAGCCAGCACGAACGGGGTCATGTCGCGGTAGTTGCTGAGTGCCTGGATGGGGGTCAGCAGGTCGTGGATGAGGCCGATCGCGATCGCGGCCACGAACGTGAGCGCGATCGAGCGCAGCCGGGCGATCAGCGCCGCAGCCAGCGACGAGATCACCAGGAAGGTAAGCGTCGTCGCGTCGAGCGCGACCAGGTCGGCGAGCAGCAACCCGGCCACGCCGCCGAGCACCCCGCAGCCGAGCCAGGCCGCCGCCTCTACCCGCCGGACGGGCACCCCGAGCGTCGCGGTGATGTCGCGGTCGTTGGCCATCGCCCGCATCGCCGTCCCGAGCTTGGTGTAGCGCAGGAACGCTCCGGTCACCACCGTGATCGCGATGCCGGCCCCCAGCCCGATGACCTGCGTCCAGTTCACCTGTAGCTGGCCGACCACGAACCCGCCGTTGTCGGTCGGCAGCGCGATCGCGCGGGATTGCCCACCGCCGCTGGTCCACAGCAGATCCATCACCCCGAACAGGACGAGCGTCAGCCCGAGGGTGGCCACCGCCTTGATGAGCGGATCTCGCTTGGCCAGCGCCGGGCCGAACACCATCCCGTAGGCCAGTGTCACGGCCCCGGCGAACAGCACGCAGACCAGCCACCCGACCCAGCCGGGCACGCCCGTGTCCTTGATCAGCGACCACGCGATCAGCGCACCCATCGCACCGACGGCACCGAACGCCAGGTAAACCACGCCGGTGGCCCGGTAGAGGACGACCAGCCCCACCCCGGAGAGGGCGTAAACCCCTCCCAGGGCGAGACCGCTCACAACGAACGGCTGAAAGTATGTCCAGCTCGGCATCGTCAGCCTGACCCGGACGTTCCGGTCGCCTTCCTCCTCAAGCACTTCATGGCGCGGACTGCGCTACGCCCGCGACTTTGCGGTACGCCGCGATCTGCGGGTGAACCGACGAGATCTGCGTGCAGCCCTGCGCCACGACCATCTTGCCGTTGTTGGGCGTGACCGTGTAGTCCTCGTTGTTCGGGATGTGCATCGGGTAGCTGCCGTACGACCAGACCTGGCACAGCATCCCGGTGTTGTAGCCCTGCACCGCCCTGATCGCGGCGTTGACGCTCGCCACCGTGTACGGGCCCTGGACCGACTCCAGCGCGTGGACGACGATCTCCGCCTCGGCGAAGCCAAACTCGCTGAAGCTGCCGACACCGCCAGAGACGGACTTGCCGTACTGGCTGAGGATGGCCTTGTAGAGGTTGATAGTCGGCGTGTTGGCTGTCGTCGCCGGGGTCATCTCGGCGTTGACGAACAGCTTGTTGTTCCATTTCGGGCCGAGCGCCTGGGAGAGGAAGTCGGTGTCGCACGGCGTCGAGCATCCCCACAGCTTGACCCGGTTCTCCAGGCCGAGCTTCTGCGCGGCCTGGAGGATCACCAGCGCTTGCGGCGGGGTGAAGTTGAGGACCACGGCGCCGTTCGGCCCCGCGTCGTTGACCTCTTTGATCGCCACCGAGTTGGCGTCCGTGATCGGCACATTCTCGGTCAACTGCACGATCGGCACGTGCGCGTTGGCCGCGAGCGCCGCAGGGCCAGCCGCGATGTACCCGGTGCCCGGGACGTTCGACTGGTCGAACACGATCTTGGAGGCGTGCTGCGCGAGCGCGTACTGCACGGCGCCGTCGGAGCTGTACCGCGGCCCCATGTTGACCGCTGCGCTGTTCGGGGTTGAATAGCACTCGGGCGCGATCCCGGAGTCGATGATGAAGAAACCGAGGCTCTCCCAGTAGCTGTGGTTGATCGAGCACTCGATGATGCTCGTGTTCCCGATGATCCCGACCACGTGATCTGTCTGGACGAGCTGCTTCGCGTCGGCCGCGACCTGGGCCGGCTGGGTCTGTTCGGTCGCTAGGTAGTACTTGATCGGGTGGCCGTTGATCCCGCCGTTGTGGTTGACGCAGGCGAAATAGGCATTTGCCATGTTCCCGATATCGGTGAACGACGTCCCCGGCTGGTTGGTGTCGATCCCGCCCAGCGCGATCGGCGTGCCGGTCGCCTTCACGCCCGGCTTGGTGCCGCACTGCGATGTGCTAACCGCCGCGGCGTTTGACGAACTCGGCGAGCTCGGCGCGCTGGTGGCCGGGCTGCTGGCCGACTTGCTGCTACATCCGGCCACGGCGGTCATTCCGATTGCCGCGACGAGTGCAACAGTTGCCCGTATCCCCGACGCGCGCCCGTATATCCTCACCTGTCTCCACCTCCTGGTGGTGACGGAATAAAACCCGCCCGGTTTGGCGAGGTGAGCCGATGTTAGAGGTCAGCCGTTACCGGCACAAGGTCTCCTAAGGCGCTCCCAGCGGCAATTAACTGAAGTTGTGGCGCGCCCCAAAAAATGTGGCATTACGGCTGTGCGATTTCACAAACGTGTTTCCGCCGGCATTGCCTGAGCTGCCGGTCTGTGCGACTGTCGCCTGTGTGCGCGAAGGTGACCTGCTATGGACGCCCAGCCCGCAGGACGTGGCCAGGGCGAACCTGACGGCGTTCACCGACCGGCTCGGCCGCGAGCGCGGCCTGCGGTTCAGCGACTATGACGCGCTCTGGCGCTGGTCGGTCGAGGATCTGGCTGGTTTCTGGCAGGCGGTGTGGGACACCTTTGACGTCATGTCGTCGGCGCCGTACACCAGCGTGCTCGGCAGCCGCGCGATGCCGGGCGCGCGCTGGTTTCCCGGCGCGCGGCTCAACTACGCGGAGCATGTGCTGCGCAGCGAGCGGCCTGGCGTGGACGCGTTGCTGTACCGCAGCGAGACCACCCCGCTGGCCGGCGTGCCCTGGGAAACACTGGCCGGCCAGGTGCGCATTCTCGCCACCCGGCTGCGCGCGATGGGTGTCCGGCCCGGAGACCGGGTCGTGTCCTGCATGCCGAACATCCCGCACACGGTCATCGCGATGCTCGCCACCACCAGCATCGGCGCCATCTGGGCCAGCTGTTCCCCGGACTTCGGCTGGCGCGGGGTGATCGACCGGTTCACCCAGCTCGCCCCGAAGGTGCTCTTCTGCGTGGACGGCTACCGCTACGGCGGCCAGGAGTTCGACCGCACGGCGGAGATGCGGCAGATCATCGATGCGCTCGGCAGCCTCGAGCACGTGATCTACCTGCCGTACCTGTACCCGCAACAGGCCGATCCCACCACTCCCGGCGCGCTGACCTGGGCGGCGGCTCTCGACCACCCGCCGGTCCCGGCCGCGGAGTTCGGATTCGAACAGGTACCGTTCGACCATCCGTTGTGGATCCTGTTCTCGTCCGGTACTACCGGACTGCCCAAGCCGATCATGCACGGGCACGGCGGGATCCTGCTGGAGCAGCTGAAGCTGCAGAGCCTCCACATGAACCTGCGGGCCGGGATGAGGATGTTCTTCTTCACCACCACCGGCTGGATGATGTGGAACTTCCTGGTCAGCTCGCTGCTCCTGGGGGTGTGCCCGGTGCTGTTCGACGGCAGCCCCGCGCATCCCCGGCCCGATGTGCTGTGGCAGGTGGCCCAGGACGCGGGCGTGAGCTTCTTCGGCGCCAGCCCGGCCTACG
Organism: Streptosporangiaceae bacterium; assembly: GCA_036394075.1. Classification (GTDB taxonomy): domain Bacteria; phylum Actinomycetota; class Actinomycetes; order Streptosporangiales; family Streptosporangiaceae; genus JAWWPY01. Next base: position 3,186 of record DASWFT010000453.1, on the reverse strand, counting down.
TCGACCTCATGGCGAGAGCCGGCATCGTGCCGGGCGAGCGGTTTGACCTCTCCCGGCTGCGGGCGGTGATGCTCGCCGGCTCGCCAGTCTCCGCCGCCTGCGGCGCCTGGTTCTACCGCAACGTCAAAGCCGACCTGTGGCTGTGCACCGGCAGCGGCGGCACGGACGTCTGCACCGGGTTCGTCGGGGGCGTGCCGACGCTTCCCGTCTATGCCGGCGAGATCCAGACTCGCCACCTCGGCGTGGCGGCGCACGCGTTCAATGAGCGCGGCGAGAAGGTCATCGATGAGGTGGGCGAGTTCGTCATCACCGAGCCGATGCCGTCGATGCCGGTCGGCTTCTGGGGAGACCCGGATGGCACCCGGTACCGCCAGTCGTATTTCGCGGATTTCCCCGGGATCTGGCGCCAGGGTGATTTCTTCCGCATCAACTCCCGCGGCGGCTGTTTCGTGCTCGGCCGCTCGGACGCCACCCTCAACCGGCACGGCGTGCGGATCGGGACCGCGGAGATCTACGCGGTGCTGGCCTCGGTGGAGGAGGTCACCGACGGCCTCATCGTCAACCTCGACCTGCCCGGGGGCGGGTTCTTCATGCCTTTGTTCGTCACGCTGTCGGGCGGCCGGCTGCTCGACGACGCGCTCCGGCGCAAGATACGTGATCGGCTGCGCCAGGAGTACACGCCGCGCCACGTGCCGGACCAGATCATCCAGGTGCGCGAGATCCCGGCCACTCTCACCGGCAAGAAGATGGAGGTACCGGTGCGCCGGATCCTGCTCGGGACGCCCCCGCAGGACGCGGCCAACGTCAACGCGATGGCGAATCCGGGCTCGCTGGATGAGTTCGTCAGTTACGCCCGGGCCCAGCAGGACTATTCGCTCAGCCCGCCTCCAGGCGGCTAAGGCCACCAGGGCAGGAAATGGCATCCGGCAGGCCCCCGCAATGTCCCGCCCTTGTGCTCAGAGGGAGCCGGAGATGAGGCTGACCGACGAGGAGAAGGGGATGCTCGACGGCATCGAGGGCCCCGCGGTCGCCGCCGCGATGGACCTGCTCGTGCGGTACGGCGAGGCGCTGGGCTGCGGCACCTGTGTGACGTCCGCAACGTCGCGGGCACGATGACCCAGCTGTCCCCGGTGAGGGCACGGCTGGTCGCCGAGGTCGGGTGGGACAGGGCATTCGCGGTCATCAACCTGGACTGTGACGACGACTTCGAGATCCCGCCCATGCGGGTGGCGACATGCGGCACCATCCCGGTGCGCGGCGAGCACTGCTCGTGGATGGAGTCATCCGCGGTGATCTATGCCAACTCCGTGCTGGGCGCCAGGACCAACTGTGAGGGAGCGGCGTCCACCGGTGCCGCCTCCCTCACTGGCAAGGTACCGTGCTGGGGAAACCACCTCGATGGCAACCGGTACGGCACCCACCTGATCGATGTCGCTGTCCGGGTTGACGATTTCGCCGAATGGGGGATGCTCGGCTACTTCGCCGGCCGACTGGCCGGCGAGGAGCGCCCCGTCATCACCGGCGACATCGGCCGGCCCGACCTGGCCGGGCTCAAGCATTTCGGCGCCGCCGCGGCCACGTCTGGTGGCGTCGAGCTGTACCACATCCCGGGGATCACCCCGGAGGCCCCGACCGAGGCGGCCGCGTTCGGCCCGGCGCCGAGGCCGGACGCGGTCCGCTACGGCGCGGACCAGCGCCGCGCCGTCTATGAGGATCTCAACTCCCAGGGCACCAGCACCGACGTGGACTTCGTCCTGCTCGGCCGCGCGCACGCCTCAGTGGACCAGATCCGCCAGGCGGCCAGGGCGCTTGACGGCCGCCGTCTCAGCCCGGGCACGGAGTTGTGGCTGATGGTGCCGCGCGCGCTCAAGGTCATCGCCGACCGGAGCGGCTGTACCGACATCATCGAGCGGGCCGGCGGCAAGGTGCTGGCCGACTCCTGCCCCGCGATGTCCGGGGTGCCGCCCCTGGGCACCAGGGTGTTCGCCACGGACTCGGCGAGGCAGGCGCACTACCTGCCCGCCATTCTCGCCCTCGAGGCCTGGTTCGGCACGCTCGACGAATGCGTCGACGCCGCCGTTACGGGCCGGTGGCGCGGTCATCTCCGGCCACCCGGGGATCTACGGTGACACCGCGGTGACATGGCGTTCTCCGGTGGTCATCCTGCGGGGCAGGAAAGTCGTCCCCGGCACTGTGGCGGGCCCGGCCCTGGTCTCGCACGAGGCGATCTCCGGCTGCGGTGGCATCGATCCGGCGAAAGGTCTCATCATCGAGCCGCGGCACGAGCTGTTCGGGCAGAGCTTCACCGGCAAGATCCTGACATATCATCTTCAGCCGCCCTTTGCTCCCCCGAATGCCCCATGATGTGCCGATGGACCGATCGGTGGATACTGCGCTGCCCATCGGGGACGCGAAGACGGTCAATCCATCGCCTCAGCCCGGCGTTCCGGATCTCGCCTCGGCCGTGGCTGATGCGCAGCGTGGCGACCCGGAGGCGTTCCGCAGGCTGTACCGGGACACCCAGCCCCGCCTGCTGCGTTACCTGGGTGCCCTGGTCGGTGATGACGCCGAGGACGTGGCGTCCGAGGCATGGCTGCAGGTGGCCCGCGATCTCCAGAACTTTCATGGTGACTACGACGGTTTCCGCGGCTGGGTCGCGACGATTGCCCGCCATCGTGCCATCGATCACCTGCGACGCCACAGCCGCCGCCCGCCGGTCACCCCGGTGCCGGTCGAGGAACTGACTGATCTGACCGCTGCCGATGACACGGCGGCCTGCGCCCTGGACGCGGTTTCGACGGACGCGGCCGTCCGCCTGATCGCGACCTTGCCACCCGATCAGGCCGAGGCGGTGCTGCTCCGCGTCGTCGTCGGGCTGGATGCGGAGAGCGCGGGCCGGGTTCTCGGCAAGCGGGCAGGTGCGGTACGGACCGCTGCCTACCGGGGGCTGCGCACCTTGGCCAAGCGCCTGGAGCAGGCCGGGGACTACCCGCCACCAGGGAGGCCCAGCGCCCTATCGCATCGGCCACAACGACGCCCCCGGGAGTGACGCGATTGGAGGAGTGACAGGAGCAGGGGAATCGACGCTGGAGGAAGTGAGATGAGCACAAGCCATCCCCGGAGGATCCACCGGAAAGCCGCTGAGCAGTTGCTCGACGGCTCTGCCGGGCCGGGCGCGGGCCCAGA
>DASWFT010000452.1:0-7050 GCA_036394075.1 Streptosporangiaceae bacterium | reverse complement strand
CCCGCGGGCGACCGTGTCCTCGATCCAGGCCGCGAGCGAGGCCTCGACCTCCGTGACTTCGTCCGGGCTCATCTCCAATGCCTCGTCGACGCAATGGATCAGCATGTACTTCATGGTCCCTCCACAATCGTGATCATCCTCTGCGGAGTTGCCTCTCCGCGGTGTTACCTGCCCGAGGCCCGTGCCCAGGCGGTTCAATCCGACCCGGTGGTCTCGTGCCGTTTCGACCTGTCGACGAACGGGCCAGGCCCCGATGGACTAGCGAAGGCCTACCTCGGCCGCTGACGACCCGCCCCGGGGAACGGGAAGGTCGGCGTGGGGCGTTGACATCACGTGGAGCTGACCGTGGCAAACCAGGTGGAGTGCGTCTCGTGAGCGTTTTCCGCGAGCGGGTGAGCCGGTTCCTGCAGAAGCCGGGCACGGCCGACCTCACCCGGTATCGGCGTCTGCTGCCTGTGATCGCCGCGCGCGAGGAGACGCTGCGTGACCTGCCGGACGGGGCGCTGCCCGGCCTGGCCGGTGGCGCGCGGGACGGTGCCGAGATCTGCGCCATCGGGCGGGAGGCGGCCCGCCGGACGCTGGGGGAGCGCCCCTACGACGTGCAACTGCTCGGCACCCTGGTCATGCTGGACGGGCATGTCGCTGAGATGGCCACTGGCGAGGGGAAGACGCTTTCCGGGGCTCTGGCCGCCGCCGGGTACGCGCTGCGTGGCCGGTCGGTGCACGTGCTGTCGGTCAACGACTACCTGGCCCACAGGGACGCCGAGTGGATGCGCCCGGTCTATGACCTGCTGGGCCTCACGGTCGGCTGCGTGGGCCAGGCGTCGACGCCAGCGGAGCGGCGGCGCGCGTATGCAGCGCGGGTGACCTACGCGCCGGTCAGCGAGATCGGCTTCGATGTGCTTCGCGACCGGCTCGCCACAGATGTGGCCGACCTGGTGCTGCCGGACCCGGATGTGGTTCTGGTCGATGAGGCCGACTCGGTCCTCATCGACGAGGCGCTGGTGCCGCTCGTGCTCGCGGGCGCGGCCAACGAGGGCGACGCCGACCTCGGGATGGTGGAGATCGTGCGCGGGCTGCGTCCCGGCCTGCACTACGAGGTTGACGACGATGCTCGCAATGTTCAGCTGACAGACGCGGGCGCACGCGCCGCCGAGCATGCCCTCGGTGGAATCGAGCTGTACGCCGCCGGGCATCTCGACGCCCTGACCCGGCTTAACGTCGCCCTGCACGCACACGCGCTGTTGCGGCGCGACGTCGATTACATCGTCCGCGACGGCCGGGTTCACCTGATCAACGCGTTCCGTGGCCGGGTCGCCCGGCTGCAGCGCTGGCCTGACGGCCTGCAGGCCGCGGTCGAGGCCAAGGAGGCCCTCGCCGCCAGCGAGAGCGGCGAGATCCTGGACAGCATCACAGTCGAGTCCCTGGTCCGGCGCTACCCGCGCGTCTGCGGCATGACCGGCACTGCCGTGACGGTGGGTGAGCAGCTTCGGCAGTTCTACGGGCTGGAGGTAGCGGTCATCCCGCCGAACCGGCCGTGCGTGCGCGAGGATCAGCCGGACCGGCTGTACGCCACCTTGCGGCAGAAGGAGGAGGCACTCGTGGGGGAGGTGGCCGCCGCGCATGCCACCGGGCGGCCGGTCCTGATCGGCACCCTTGACATAGCCGAATCCGAACGGCTGGCGCGCAGGTTCAGGTCCGCCGGGCTGCCCTGTGCCGTACTCAATGCCAAGAACGACGCGGAAGAGGCCGCGATCGTGGCCGATGCCGGCGTGTACGGCGCGATCACCGTATCGACCCAGATGGCCGGGCGTGGTACCGACATCCGCCTGGGCGGCCGCGGCGGTGACCGCGACCAGGTAGCCGGGTTGGGCGGACTGTATGTCATCGGCACCGGGCGTCATGCGAGCAGCAGGCTCGACCACCAGTTGCGCGGGCGATCTGGCCGGCAGGGCGACCCCGGCGGCTCGGTCTTCTTCGTCAGCATGGAGGACGAGCTGATCGCCAGTTACGCTCCGGACGCCGCTCCGCCGCGGGATGTGGCCGCCGGTGGCCGGGCCCGGGATGCCCGGGCGCACTGGGCGGTGGGCCACGCGCAGCGCGCTGCCGAAGGCGCCAACCTGGAGGTTCACCGGAACACCTGGCGCTATAACAAGCTCATCGAGGACCAGCGACGTGTTGTGCTTGAGCATCGCGATCGCGTGCTGCGTACCGACGCGGCCCTGCGGGCGCTCGCTGGGCGCTGCCCGGCCCAGTACGGTGAGCTCGCCGCAACGGTCGATGCCGGCGTGCTCGCCGGGGCGGCCCGGCAGATCGTCCTCTACCACCTCGATCGCGGCTGGGCGGACTACCTCGGCGTGCTGGCCGGGATCCGCGAGGGCATCCACCTGCGCGCGCTCGGACATGGCCCCAACCCGTTCATCATGGCGCTCGACCCGCTGACCGAGTTCCACCGGGAAGCGGTCGGGCTCTTCGCTCGCTTGCTCGACCAAGTCGAGGAGCTATCCGCCGAGACCTTCCAGACCGCCGCAATCACCAACGGGGGAGTCGATCTCAGCGCGGCCGGACTGAAGCGGCCCACCGCGACATGGACCTACCTCGTGCAAGACAACCCGTTCGGGACCGGCCTCGACCGCGCGCTGCGCCGCCTCAGCCACCTGGCGCGCGGCGCGGGCCGGGAAAGCTAAGTCGCAAGCCCGGACCGCCCGGGCGAGTTATCGCGCGCGGGGGCGCGGTGTGCGCCACCTCGCTTTCAGACGGTCATCTGGCACCGCTGCCAGGGCCGGATGCGCCCGGGATCCGCATCCGCGCCGTCACCCGGAGGGGTCGATTACTCCAGCGGCGCCGCCGCCCCTGCGCACCGGTTCCGCGGCCGCGAGGACCTGCCCATTGCCGAGGAACTCAAGGCCGGTGGCGGCCCCGATATTGGGGCTGATCTTGATGCTCGGATCGAGCGGCGAGGTGTCGGCGATCGCGAACGACTGGCCAAGCTGCTCCAGACCGGGCGTGGTCGGTGCGGCGATGAACGCAGGCTCGGCCTGCGTTACCGCACCGTTGCGCTGCGAGGCCCGCGGTGCCGCGATCGCCTGCGGCAGCGTCATGCCGAAGTCGATACGGTTCAACAGGATCTGCAGCACCGTCGTGATGATCGAGGCGCCGCCCGGCGAGCCGACCGCGAGCCACGGCTGGCCTGACTTGAGCACGATCGTCGGTGACATGCTCGACCGGGGTCGCTTACCCGGGGCGGGCAGGTTCGGATCGGGCACGCCCTGCTGCAGCGGCGTGAAGTTGAAGTCGGTCAGCTCGTTGTTCAGCAGGAACCCGCGGCCAGGAACGACGATCCCGCTGCCGCCGAGTTGCTCGATCGTGTTGGTGTAGGAAACGACGTCGCCGAAACGGTCGGTCACCACGAAATGATTGGTGCTGGTGCCCTGGTCGGGCTGGCGTGCCGAGGTCGGTGCCGCCGGGGTGCACCCGCCGGAGCCCGCGAACGGATCGCCCGGCGCGACCGGGCTGATCATTGCCTTGTCCGGGTTGATCAGGCAGGCGCGCTGGCGCCCGAAGCTCTCGGACAGCAATTGCTTCACCGGCACCGCCACGTAGGCACTGTCGCCGATGTAGCGGTTACGGTCGGCGAACGCGAGCCTGGTTGCCTCCAGGTAGTGGTGCAGCGCCTGCACCCGGGTCATCGCCCGCAGGTCGAAGTTGGACAGGATGTCGAGCGCCTCGCCCGATGTGATACCGCCGCTGGAGGAGGGTGCCATTCCGTAGACGTCGTAGCCGCGGTAGTTCACGTGCGTCGGGGCCCGCACGAGCGCCGCGTAATCACGCAGGTCGCCGATCCGCATCAGGCCCGGCCGCGGGGTGAGAGTCGCGCCCGGAGCGAGCGGCAGGTTCTCGACGGTGTTCACGATGTCACCGCCAAGCGCGCCACCGTAGAAGTCGGCGGCACCCCGACGCCCGATTTCCGCGTAGGTGCTCGCCAGTTGCGGGTTACGGAAGATTGATCCGACCACGGGAAGCTGCCCCCCGGGCAGGAACAACTGGCTGGTCGAAGAGAACTGGCCGAACCTGGCTGCGTTCTCGCGGACCTGCTCGCGGAAGGTCGCGTCCACGGGGAACCCCTGGCGCGCGACGCGTTCTGCCGGGCGCAGCACCTGTGCGAGGCTCTCCGTGCCCCACTGGTCCAGCGCCTGTTGCCAGGTCATCAGGGTCCCTGGGACCCCAACAGACAGGCCGCTGGTCACCGCGACGGGGAAGGCGAGCGGCTTGCCCGTGGCCGGGTCGATGAACAGGCCGGCCGTCGCGAGCCGCGGCGCCGTTTCCCGGCCATCGATGGTCGAGACGCGATGCGTGCGCGCGTCGTAGTAGACCAGATAGCCGCCCCCGCCGATGCCCGCGACGAACGGGTCGGCCACGCCGAGTGTCGCGCCGACCGCCACCGCGGCGTCGATCGCGTTGCCGCCGTGGCGCAGCACCTCCAGCCCGGCAGAAGTGGCTTCGACGTCGTCGGACGCCACGGCGCCCCCCGTCCCGACCGCGACCGCCTGCTTGGGCAGGTCGTTGACGGTTTGCCTGAGCGTTCCCGCCGACGCGGGAAGGCTGGCGGAACCCGAACCGACGAGTAGAGCGGCAACCGATGCCGCAGTGAGCACGCCTGCGCGTAACGGCATGAGCATTCCTCCGGACGGCTGGCCTGGGGCCACTGATCCGCGGGCGGACATATCCGCTCAAGGACCTATCTAAACCCTCAGGCGCGGTCCAGCCGAGCGAAACGCCGCACCAGAACCAGGGCCAGCGACAGCGCGACCACCACGCCGGCGTTGACGCCCAGTTCAGTCATCGTGTGGGCCAGCGGCGCCTGCTGGCCCACGAGTGACAGCTCCGGCCGGCCCGCTCACCGGCGGTCGTCGCCGCTTAGCAGGTCGATGACCTGCTGGGCATTTCTCTGGGCATAGTCCCGGTAGCAGTTGTTCATCACGACGTGCGTCATGCGCGCCTGCCCGGCCAGACCGCGGAGTTTCGCAGCCCAGCCGCGCAGTTCCGCTTCGGAGTACAGGTAGCCGAAGCGCTCGTGGATGTCGCGACTGGTCCACTTGTCGGAATGGCCGTGGAAGCGCACCACGGCCAGGTCGGCCGTCGCCGCCACGACCGGCGGGATGGAACTGGGATACCCCTGCGGCATGTCCACGCACACGTAGGGGATGGCGTGGCTGGCTAGGAAGTCCAGCGTCTCGGCCTGGTTGCGCTCACTCATCCAGGTATGGTTGCGGAACTCCACGCAGATCCGGATCGGGTCGCAGCGGCGCTTGCACTCGGCGATGTAGTCCTTGTTCGCCCGGCCGATCGGGAACCACACCGGGAACTGCATCAGCACCGCGCCGAGCTTTTCGGTGTCCTGCAGCGGTGCCAGGGCGTGCAGGAACCGGTCCCAGACTTGGTCGACGATCGCGCTGTCCAGCTTGCGCAGGTAGAGGTTCTTGGCACCCGCATCGACCCGCTCGCGCAGGTCTTTGTACAACGCACCCGGCTTGGTGGGGTGATGGGTGAGCAGCGAAAAGGCCTTGACGTTGAAGGTGAAACCGGCCGGGGTTCGGTCCCGCCAGGCCTCCACGGTCCGTTCAGCGGGCGGGGCATAGTACGTGGAATCCACCTCGACCAGCGGGAACCGTGACGCATAGTAGGCCAGCCGCTCCTCGGCCGTTCTCGCGTCCTCGGGATACCAGCCCGATTCCAGCAGTGTCTTATCCGTCCACGACGCGGTACCGACCAGCACCTCACCCACCTCACCCCTGTACCCCGGCCGCACGGTGGTCGCACTCAACCCTGGCGGGCCATAGTTGGGTATCGCTGCAACGTGGGAAGGCTGAAGATGAAGATTGCCACCAGCGTCGGTTATTGGAGCGCCGGACCACCAGACGGAGCGGCAGACGTGTTCGAGGCTGCCGATCGGCTGCGGCTCGACCAGGTCTGGACCGCGGAGGCCTACGGCAGCGATGCGTGGACACCTCTGGCCTGGTGGGGATCGCGTACGTCGCATGTCCACCTGGGTACGGCCGTCTCCCAGCTGTCGGCTCGCCCACCAGCCACACTGGCGATGGCAGCAATGACGATGGACCATCTGACCGGCGGCCGCGTCATCGTCGGAATCGGAACGAGCAACCCGCAAGTGGTCGAAGGCTGGTACGGCCAGCCGTACCCACGTCCCCTGGAGCGCACCCGGGAATACATCGACATCGTGCGCGCCATCGTCGCCCGCCGGGAACCCGTCGCATATGACGGCAAGCACTACCAACTGCCGTTCGCGGGAGGGACAGGGCTGGGGAAGCCGCTGCGCTCCATCCTGCATCCGTACCGGACCGAAATCCCGATCTACCTCGGTGCGGAGGGCCCCAAGAACGTCGCGCTGGCGGCGGAAATCGCCGACGGATGGAACTTGATCTTCTTCTCGCCCAAGATGAACGACTTCTACGCCGCTGCGCTCGCCGAAGGTTTTGCCCGCCCTGGCGCCCGGCATACCAGCGCCACCTTCGATGTCGTGGGTGGCCCCCTCAGCATCATTGTCGATGACGACCTGGAGCGAGCGGCTGACCGGCTCCGGCCCTCTCTCGCCCTCTACATCGGCGGCATGGGCGCCCGCGACGTCAACTTCCATCACGAGGTCTTCGCTCGGATGGGATACGAGGCGGAGGCCAGGACCATCCAGGATCTCTACCTCGCCGGCGACAAGAAGGGCGCCATCGCGGCTGTCCCGGTTTGCATGGTCGAAGACGTCGCCCTGATCGGCCCATGGGCCAAGATTGCCGACGAGATCCAGCTGTGGAAGCAGACCGTCCTCACGACGTTCTCCATCAGCGGCGACCTGCGCGACCTGGGCCGGGTCGCGGAACTCGTTCGCACGTGACCCGCGGTCTCCGCGTGACCCGGACCCGAACCCAGGGAGATGACATGCTGAAGTCCAGCGATGTGGTGGCTTTCGCCGCGGCGACGGACCTGACCCGAGCGCGGGTGTTCTACGAACAGAAGCTCGGCTTGCCTGTGGTCGGCCAG
>DASWFT010000451.1:0-1924 GCA_036394075.1 Streptosporangiaceae bacterium | reverse complement strand
CATCCGGTCGGCTATGCAAGGGCCGGCGGCGATCGCGCATGTGGAGAAGACGGTGCCGGCGCAGGCACGGGAGGGGCTCGTGCTGCGCTACGGCGGCTTCTACGGGCCGGGCACCGGGGACTTCCTGGTGGAGGCGGTGCGCAAGCGGCAGGTGCCGGTGATCGGCGGCGGGACCGGGGTCTGGTCGTTCATCGAGATCACCGATGCCGCCGCGGCGACGGTCGCCGCGGTCGGCCGCGGCGCGCCTGGCATCTACAACGTCGTGGATGACGACCCGGCCCCAGTCGCGGAGTGGCTGCCCTACCTGGCCGAGGTCGCGGGCGCGAAGCCGCCGCTGCGGATGCCGGCCTGGCTCGGGCGGCTGCTCGCCGGGGAGTTCGTAGTGGCCCAGATGATCAGCTCGCGCGGGTACTCGAACGAGAAGGCAAAGAAGGAGCTCGGCTGGGAGCCGCGGTATGCGAGCTGGCGGGAGGGGTTCCGTGCCTGGGTCAGGGGATGAGACGGGCGCGGCCGGGTACCGGCCGCTGCTGTTCTCGATCGCCTACGGGATGACCGGATCGGTGGGCGACGCCGAGGACATCGTGCAGGACGCGTTCCTTGGCCTGACCCGGGCGCGCCAGGCGGGGACCATGATCGCCGATCCGAAGGCGTACCTGGCGACGGCGGTGACCCGGCTGGGCATCAACTACCTGCGTTCGGCGCGGGTGCGGCGGGAAACGTACGTGGGGGACTGGCTGCCCGAGCCGGTCGTCGTGCCCGCCGGCGAGCCGGGGCCGGCGGAGCACGCTGAGCTGGCCGACTCGCTGTCGATGGCGTTCCTGGTGCTGCTGGAGGCGCTCTCGCCGGTGGAGCGGGCGGTGTTCATGCTGCGCGAGGTGTTCGGGTACGGCTACCCGGATGTGGCGATGATCACCGGCAAGACCGAGGTGAATTGCCGGCAGATCTTCGCCCGCGCCAGGCAGCGCATCGCCGCCGGGGTGCAGGCGCCCGGCAGGCCGCCGCCCCCGGCCCGTCGGGCGGAAGGTGAGGAACTGGCCCGCAGGTTCTTCGAGGCCGCCGCGGGCGGCGACATGGACGCGCTGCTTGGCATGCTCGCGCCCGACGTGACGGTCCACGGGGACGGCGGCGGCAAGGCGCAGGTGGCCAGGAAGCCGCTGGCTGGGCGGCAGCAGGTGACGCGGCACCTCGCCGGCCTGTTCCGCCGGGGCCGGGTGCTCGGCGTCTCGCTGCGGCTGGCCTGGGTCAACGGCCAGCCAGGCGCCGTCGCGCACGACGCCGAAGGGCGCGTGGTCAGCGTGTTCGCGCTCGACGTCGCCGACGGCATGGTCCAGGCAATCCGCGCCGTGGTCAATCCCGACAAGCTTGGCCACATCGGACCGGTGTCTGATCTGGCGCGGCTGCCGGAAAACGAAAGTTAGTGCAGGGAGGGAACCGATGACCGACCTTCAGGCCATCGCTGATCGCGTGGAGATCGAGGCGCTGCGCGGCGAGTTCACCGACGCGGCGATGATGCGCGACTCCGCCCGCCTCGCGTCGCTGTTCACCCCCGGCGGCGTGCTGCGGATGCCCAACATTCCCGTCGAGCTGGCCGGCCAGGAGGAGATCCGCGCCGGGGGTGAGCGGCTGCAGGACCAGTGGGAGTTCTTCGTGCAGACCACGCACCCGGGCACGATCCAGCTGGACGGCGACACCGCAACCGGCCGCGCCTACATGCAAGAGCTCGCCCGCATCCGCGACGGCCGCCAGGGGCTGAACTACGCCATCTACCACGACCGCTACCAGCGCACCCCGGACGGCTGGAAGTTCACCAAGCGGGTCTACGAGGTCAGGTACCTCGACACCAGCCCGCTGGCGGGCTCGGCGCCCCGCCCTGCCGGGGCACCCGCTGACCCGCCGGCCGGGAACATGCCTCCGGCGGAGGGAC
>DASWFT010000450.1:0-1585 GCA_036394075.1 Streptosporangiaceae bacterium | reverse complement strand
CATCACCCCGGCGCGGGTGGACGGCTTGTGCTTGAGCGCGTTGCTCTCGATCCTGCCGCGCAGCAGCCTGGTCACGGCCTGGCTCATGGGGGTCTGCTGGAGGGGGAGGTTGGCGTGGGTGGCGGCGCGGTGCAGGTCGTGCAGCATCCGCCGCCGTGGTGACAGTGCCCGCCAGGCGGTCAGGTCCAGGTGCGGGGCGGGCTGGAAAGTGTCCCTGGTGGCCCGCCACCGCTGCCAGCCGGCCAGGGTCTCGCGCATCGGCAGCGGCCCCGGCAGCACGAACGGGACGAGGCCGCCGCTGGTACTGTCCGCGGATCCGGTGGCATCGCGTCCGGGCCTCACGCCTGTTCCTGATCGGCGTCGCCCGCCGGTACCTGTTCCTCACCGGGGTCCTCGTCCGGGATGCGCAGCATGCTGCGGCGGCGCAGGGCATCTCGCATCAGCGGCGCCGGCTCTGGCCTCGACGGGACAGCCGATTCACGCCTGCGACGGCGTTCGGTGTCCACCGCGTTCCCGGCCTGGCGGGCTCTGCCTGGCCACTGCAACACCGCCACGTTCGCTTCCTCTGCGGGCCCGGGGGCTCCAGGCGGGCAGGCCGGGCGGTCTGAGGCCGCCGCGTTCGCCTGGGTGCTCTGGCGGGCGTGCCCGGTGCGGTGCGCCCTGGTCATGCGGGTCGGCCATTGGCCCACCGGGATGTGCGCCCCGATCAACCGCAGCAGCATCGGCAGCAACTCGGCGTCTGACCGGGGCTTCAGGCCCGCCTGCCTGGCGGCACGCAGCAGGTCATGCACCCGGGCATCGCTGAAAGAGGGCACCTCCCCCTCGGGCGGGAGCCCGCTCCAGCGCAGGGGCTGCCACACGTGGGTGACCGGATCCTGGAAGAAGACAGTCCGGGCATCGCGGGGATCGCGGTGGATCACCCACCGGCCCCGGTACCGGCCACCACGGCTGGACGGCTCATTCCGGTAGCCATCCAGGGCAGGGCCGTCATACCAGAGCCCGCGGATCTTCACCCCGCGCTGGCCATGGATCTTCACGAAACAGGCGGGCAGCAGTTCATAGAACAGTTCCGGCCCGGGAATCGCCATCGCGAAGCCGCCCTGGCCCATCGCTGCGGCGAACAGCGTGCTGGGGCTGTGGTCGCCTGCCGGGTCCCAGCACGGCGCGTGCTCACCAAGACGCCGGTTCTGCCAGATCTTCACGATCCAGGTGGCGATCAGGTGCTCCATCTCATCGATGGTCAGCACCGCGCCGGATTCGGGGTCGGCGCCGCGGTCGGCGACATCCACTCCGGTATAGCCGGGCAGGTACTCGAACAGCAGCGAGCGGATTCCCCCGAATGCCCTCTCGCAAGCCTGTTTGCCCCGCATCGTCAACTACACCTGATCCGCACGATCGGTACCGGCGTGTCCGGGTGACGCACCCGTTCCACCCGCTGTCCGGGCGGGACTTCGAGTTCGTCGCCTACCGCCAGAACTGGGGCGAGGACCGGGTCCACCTGCATGACGAGAACGGGCAGTTGTTCTCCCTGCCAGCAGCGTGGACCGATGTCGCGCCCGCCGATCCGTTCGTGGTGGTTGCCGCC
>DASWFT010000449.1:0-5870 GCA_036394075.1 Streptosporangiaceae bacterium | reverse complement strand
CGGCCACCGCCCCCGCCGCAGGGACCGACCGTAGCCCTTCCATCAGTCCGCGCCGTACGTCCTCCACCACGCCTCGCCCTCTCAGCAGACCAGGCCTGGCGCCCGGTCGATGATCCAGATGAGGTGCAGTTAACAGGGAGGTGCAGGAACTGGTCCCACTCGCCCGGGGTGAGGTCGCGGTATTCTTCGCCGGGGCGGAGGGCGCGTCGCCGGGCGATGAAGGCCCGGTGGTGGGACACGACATCCTCGGAGTAGATCGCGGCATACCCCATGGTGGTTCCGAGGTCGGCATGCCCGAGGATTCTTGCGGCGATGTGCGGGGGCAGCCCGGACCGGAGGGCATCGGTCGCGAAGAGCCTCCGGAAATCGTGGGGCGTGAATACCAGCGGCCTGTTCGACGCATCGGTGAGCCCGGACACGGCGAGCAGGTGGTTGAGGAACTGCCGCAGCGTGGTGCGGGATATCGCCCGCTGCTCGGGGCCGCGGGGACGCTGGAACAGGAACGGCATCGGCGGGCTCCAGGTCCGTTCGTAAGGATCGTAGGCAGACACCAGCGGCAGCACGGCACGGCCGCCCCGGACACGGCCAATGACCTCGGCGAGGACCTCCCCGAGCTCGGGCGAGACCAGCAGCAGCCGTTCGGCGTCGGTCTTGGACGGGGCGATCTGGAGCATCGGGACGATCTCGCCGGTGCTGGGAAGCTTGTAGGCGACGAAGCTGTGGTGAGCCAGCTCGGCCAGTTCCTCGATGCGGATGCCCGTGGCCCGAAGGACCTCGATGGTCGCCCAGCCCCAGAAAGCGCGTTCTTCTTCAAACGTCAGGTCCCGCCGGCGGCCGGTGGCCAGGTCGGTGACGTAGATCCTGCCCGCGACCGCGTTCTTGCGCAGCAGCTTCTCACCGCCGGCCTCGACCACCTGGCCCGGTGCCGCGGGCAGCGCTGCGTCCAGCCTGGCCCGGGCCGCCTTGCGCTGCTCATCGGCCGTGCGGACCAGTGCGGGCAGGACCGGGAGGCGGACGCGGGTCCGCTGGTCCATGGCGGCCTTGCGGTGCTTGCGTTCCTTGGCCATCGAGCACTCGCTGGCCCTGACCGGGCACGGCATCGCGTGCTCAGCCCACCGCGACGGGTCCTCGGCGGCCCACTGGGCAATGTCGAGGTAGAACGCCCTGACAGTCAGCAGCTGGCTGCGGACGTTCGCCCGGTCGCCGACCCTCCGCCCGTCGCGGTCGGTGAGCTGCCGGAGCCTTTCCTTCCAGGCGGCGGCGACCTCGGTGTCCAGGCGCAGCGAGGAGATGCCCAGGTGATGCTGTTCCAGGTCCCGCCAGAAGTTGCCGCACAAGGTGTTGGCCATGCCGACCAGGGAAGCGTAGTCAAGTTCGGCGGCCCGCCCGGCCAAGTAGGAGATGAACAGTTTCCGCATGGACTCGTCCTGCAGGCCGTACTTGGCGACGAGCCCGGCGGGGGTGAGCTGGCCGGTCATCCTGGCGGCCCGCAGGATCGGCGGTGCGCCGGCGGGCAGCACGCCGGTCTCGGCCAGCAGCGCGTAGAACAGAGGCCGGTTGTTGGCTCCCTGGCACTGGTGCTCCTGCAGCGCGTCGCCGAGCTCGACGCAGTCGCCGATGGTGATGTCGCGGATCAGGCCGCCCTTGCTGAGCAGGATCCAGGCGACCCGGTTGAGTGCCTCCTTCAGGTCTTGGGGGTTGCGCCGGCCGGTCGCGTCGAAATGAGCCCGGAGCCGGGCGAAGCCGGCCGGGTCGATCCGGCTGCGGGCCTCTTCGAGCAGGACGCTGGGGCGGTAGCGCAGCAGCCAGCCATAGCCTGGGCGCAGCACCTGACCGGTGAGCATCAGCCGCATAGCCGTCAGCAGGTCATTGCGGACGTGCTTGGCGGCAAGGGGCGGCCTGCCGCCTGTGACCAGGTCCGCCCAGGCCGGGCCTGCGGCCTCGGCGCCGCTGGCCAGCCAGCGGTCTTGCCACGTCGAGCCGGGCTGCTGTTCCAGCCAGTCCAGCAGCAGGGTGAGTCCCCGGCGCACGGACCGGCGGACCTCGGCGCTGGCGGGCGGGAACAGCGGCGACGACAGCCGTTCCGTCAGCGCGTCGCGGTCCTGACAGGTCTCCGGCCATGACCGCGGCCTGGGCCGGGGCGGGTGCTGCTCCCGCTTCGCGGGCGCGCTGTTCCCTGCCGTCGGCGCCGCCGTCGTGGCGACGCCGGTCACGAGACCGCCCTGCTGCGGGCCGCCGGGCCGCCGAACAGGGCATCCAGGACCTCGGGCCGGTAGCCCGGCGCCGGGGCAGGCGGCGGAGCCTCCGCCTGCCGCGCATGGTGAGCGAGGAGACGCTCGACCATCTGGTCAGGGCTGGGCGTCAGGTAAATCTCCGTCGTCGAGAGGTGAGCGTGACCCATCACCCACTGGATGTCGACCAGTGACATGTGCTCGTCGCTGACCATGCGATACGCGGCACTGTGACGAAGGTCGTGCAGCGTCCAGTTCGACCCCAGGGCCCGCTGCGCCCGGCTGAACATCATCCGGGCGGCGTCATACGACAGCGGCCGGAACGGGCGCCGGTGAGTCCACCACAGCGGATCGTCCGGCCCGGCCGGCACCTCGTCCCCGAGTTCGTGCTGGTAAAGACGCAGCCAGACGAACGCGTCGGCGGACGCCGGCAGCATCTGCAGCGCCCTGGTTCCTTTGCGAATCACGCCGATGAGCTGGTCTGCAGGCTCGACCCTGTTCCGCACGACGGTGAGCAGCTCCCGGGCACGGGCCCCGGTCGAGATCCAGAACGCGAGCAGGGCCCTGTCGCGGTGCGAGGGCAGGCCGGCGAACACCTCGTTGAACCGCTCGTCCGGGATCGCCCGCGGGACTCGCTTGACGGCCCTGGGCTGATACGGCGCCGGCTTCCCGGGCCGCTTCCACGGCTGCAGCGGATTATGGTGCGCGTTCACCTCGCCCCCGCCGCGGGCGGCGGGGAACGGGTTGACCAGCGGCCGGCCGTGCTCGGCCCGGTGATACTCATAGAACGCGTGGACCACGGCACGCGCGTGCCGGCGGGTCGCCGCCGAGTACGTCTCGGCCGGGTGCGCCTTCCCCGTGACTGGGTTCGCCGCCCCCGGCGGCAGGCTGTCCCCGCGGCGCTTCCGCGGCGGCTTCCGCGTCCGGGCCAGCCAGAGCGCGTAATCGCGGGCCTCGGTTCGCGACGCCCGGTCCCACGCGACGTCCACCGCGTCCAGGAACCGGAGCCAGCCAAGGAGCTCGAACGCGTACGAACGCACCGTGCCCGGCGAGCAGTCCGACGCCGTCATGTTCCTCAGGAACTCCGACACGGCCGCCACCTCGGCCCCGGACGCATCGACCAGCCGGTATGGCACCGGCCCGCCGGGGACTTCCTCGACACGGCCGACCCTCCGAACGACAAGCGCGTCGATGTTCCGTTCTTGCTCAGGCACCGCACCAGCCTCCCAGGTCCGTCACGATTGCTGACGAACCGAGATTCCAGCACAAGCCGGACCCGGCCGGGGAAGCCGAGAACTGGAACTGACCGGGTTCCCAGTCACCGTCAGTGCTGTCGGGAGATAACGGGGAAAGAGCCCTGACCTGGGTTAGTTCGGTTAACAGGTCATGTGATGGCGTTGGACTTCGATCCGAGCGTGGTGGGGATCTCGTCGCAGCCGTTCTGTCTGTTCTGGACCACGGTGGAGGGCCGGGTCCGTTCGCATGTGCCGGACTATTTCGCCCGCCGTGCGGATGGTTCGGCGGTGGTGGTCGACTGCCGGCCGGTGGAGCGGCGGCCGGACACCTGGTCGCGTTCGACGCGACGCGTCGGACGTGCGAGTTGGTCGGTTGGGAGCATCGGCTGGTTGGTGCCCCGAACCTGATCTGGACGGCGAATCTGCGGTGGTTGGCGGGGTACCGGCATCCACGTCGTGATCTGCCGGGGTTGGCGGCGGCGCTACGGGTGGCGTTCGCCGGGCCGGTGCCGTTGCTGGCTGGCGCCGAGGCGGTGGGTGATCCGATCGCGGTGTTGCCGGTGTTGTTTCACCTGTTGTGGCGCCACGACCTGGTGGCGGACCTGTCGGTGCCGCTGCACTCCTGCACGAGCGTTACCACCGCCGTTACCGGGCCGGTGGCGTGATGGGGGCGCCGGCGTTGGCGGTGCTGCGACCGGGCGACTGGGTGAGCTTCGACGGCGGCGAGCACCAGGTGGTCGCGGTGGCGGGCACGTCGGTTCGGTTGCGCTCGGCGGTCGGCGCGGAGCAGGCGGTGCTGGCCGCCCATCTGATGGCCTCGCCGGGCTTCGCCGTGGTCGACGGACAACCGCTGCCGCGGGTGGAGCCGTTCGGTCTGCTGGACAGCCTTCCGGGCGAGGTGCTGGCTGAGGCGCGGGAGTGGGAACGGCACGTGGTGGAGGTGGACACCGGGCTGCCGCCCGGTGCCGGACCGGGTACGTTGCCGCGACTGGAGTATGACCCGGCCACGCGCAGTCTGTCGCAACGCAAGCTGGCCAAAGCGGCGGAGCTGGGGGTGAGTCTGCGCACGGTGCAGTACCGGCGGGTGCGCTATGCCGAGCAGGGCCTGTGGGGGTTGGTGGATCAGCGGGCGGTGCGCACCTGGGAGGCCACTGGGCGGGCCGATGCCCGCGTGGTCGCGGTGGCGCGGCAGGTCATCGACGCCGAGACGCACGTCTCGACGGGCACCCGGGGCCGGCTGATCCGGCGGGTGGTCAAGGCGGTGGAGGACGCCTACGGGCCGGGGGTGGTGCCGCTGCCGGGCCGGACCGCCTTCTACAAGCTGCTCGATGCGTTGTCGACCGGGCGGCACACGTTCGCCTCGGCGGTAACCCGCCGGCAGACAGCGAACCGGCCCGACGGTGCGTTCACGCCGACGTTCGCCGCCCGACCGGGTGAGCAGGTGCAGATCGACTCGACCCCGATCGACGTGATGGTGCTGCTGGAGTCGGGAATGCCGGTGCGCGCCGACTTGACGATCGCGGTCGATGTCGCGACGAGGACGATCTGCGCGGCGGTGTTGCGGCCGGTGGGCACGAAGGCGGTGGACGCGGCGCTGCTGCTGGCCCGGATGTTGGTGCCCGAGCCGATGCGGCCGGGCTGGGCGACCGCGTTGCGGATGTCTGCGTCCCGGCTGCCGCACGCCCGGCTGCTGGGCGTGGACGCGCGGATGGAGCTGGCGGCGGCCAAGCCGGTGATCGTGCCGGACACCATCGTCATCGACGGCGGGAAGGTGTTCGTGTCCGACACGTTCACGCGGGCCTGCGCCCGGCTGGGCGTCTCGGTGCAGAACTGCCGGCCTGGAACGCCGACGGACAAGGGAATCGTCGAGGCCACATTTAGCGCGATCAATGCTCTGTTCTGTCAGCATGTGGCCGCCTACACCGGCTCGAATACCACGCTTCGCGGCGACCGGGTCGACGCGCAGGCCGCCTGGACGGTGCCGGATCTTCAGGACCTGCTCGATGAGTGGCTGCTTTGCGGGTGGCAACAGCGGCCCCATGATGCGCTGCGCGACCCGTACTTCCCCCAGCGGGCTGTCTCGCCCAACGACAGGTACGCGGCGCTGGTCGCGGCCGCCGGGTATCTGCCGCTGGCCCTGGCCGGGGAGGACTATCTGGAGCTGCTGCCGGTGGCGTGGCGGGCCATCAACGACTACGGCATCCGCATCGACTACCGCACCTACGACAGCCCGGAGTTGGGGCGGTGGCGGCGCCAGCACTCCGGCGTCACCGCCCGGCGAGGGCTGTGGGAGGTCCACCACGATCCCTACGACCTGTCCCAGGTGTTCGTGCGGACCCCGGACGGCTGGGTCACCGCGCCGTGGACGCACCTGCCGATGATCTCGGCGCCGTTCGCGGACTTC
>DASWFT010000448.1:0-12490 GCA_036394075.1 Streptosporangiaceae bacterium | reverse complement strand
AGCCGCGCCCGGCGTTGCGGGCCAGGACGCGCAGCAGGCCAGGCAGCAGGGTGGTGCGCAGCAGCGGCTCATCGTCGCTGAGCGGGTTGGCGACCACGAGTGCCCGCCGCCTCGGGTCGTCGTCCGCGAGCAGCAGCCGGTCGTGGTCGGCAGCGGAAGCGAACGGCGGGCTGAGCACCTCGACGTAGCCCGTGTCGGCCAGTACCCCGCCGGTGGCGCGGCGCAGCCGCTGCCGCGCGGTCAGCCCGCGGCCCACCGCCGCCCGGGGCATCCGGACCGGGATGTTCTCATACCCTTCCAGCCGGATGACCTCTTCGGTGAGGTCCCTCGGGTACAGCAGGTCCGGCCGCCAGGATGGCGGGATTACCGTCAGCAGCGGCGGGCCGCCTTCGTGCTTGCCGTGGTCGTGCTGCCCGGTAACCGCGCTCGCTGGGGGGACTGTCACCACGCATCCCACGTCCCGCAGCCTGCGCACGACCGTGTCGCGGCCGTAGACACGGCCCGCCACCTGGTCCGGGTAGTCGGCCGCCATGGTGATCGTCACCTGCGGCACCTCGACGAACGCGTGCGTGCAGCCGGGCACGGCGGTCCCGCCGCCGAGCGAAGCCAGCAGGGAGACGGCCTTGGCCGACGCCGGGATCGGCAGTTCCCTGTCCACCCCGCGTTCGAACCGGTAGGACGCCTCGCTGAACAGCTTGTGCCGCCGGCTCATCCGGGCCGTGCCGCGCTGGTCGAAGTGCGCCGCCTCGATGACCAGGTCGCGGGAGTCGGCCGAGATCTCGGTGGCCAGGCCGCCCATGGTGCCCGCCATCGAGATGGGACCGGAGGAGTCGGTGATGAGGATGTCATCCGGGTCGAGCTCACGGACAACGTGGTCCAGCGTTTCCAGGCGCTCCCCGGGCCGCGCCCGGCGGACCACGATCGGCCCGGTCAGGCGGGACCGGTCGAACGCGTGCAGGGGCTGGCCCAGCTCCAGCATCAGGTAGTTAGTCACGTCCACGGCCAGCGACACGCGGCGCATCCCGGACCGGGCCAGCCGCACCCGCATCCACAGCGGGGTGGGCGCATTCGGATCGAACCCGCGCACCTCGCGCAGGACGAACCGGTCGCACGCCGACGGGTCCTCGATGCTCGCCGGGTAGATCTCAGGAGAGACGGCCGCGACGTCCTCGGGAAGCCCGGCGCCGGCCGGGTCAGCGAAGCTGGTCCCGTAGGCGGTGGCCAGTTCCCTGGCCACGCCGCGGATGGACAGGGCGTAGCCACGGTCCGGGGTCACCGCGATGTCGAGCACGTGGTCGGCCAGCCCCGCGTAGGCCACGAAGTCAGCGCCGAGCGGCGCGTCGGGGGGCAGCACCAGGATGCCGGAATGGTCATCCCCGATGGCAAGCTCGGCGGCCGAGCAGATCATCCCCTCGGACATCCGCCCGTAGGCCTTCCTGGCGCTGATCTCGAAGCCGCCTGGAAGGCTGGCGCCGGGCACCGCCAGCGGCACCCGGTCCCCCACCACGAAGTTGACCGCACCGCAGATCACTCCGCGCGGCTCGCCCTCCCCGGTGGACACCTGGCAGTACCTGACCGGCTTCCTGAACCCGGTCAGCTCGTCGATGCCGGTGACCTCGGCCACCAGCACGCCGCGGATGTCGTGGCCGACCTGCTCGACGCTCTCGACCTCAAGGCCCGCAGCGGTGAGCCGCCGGGCGATTTCGTCCGGCGCGGTATCAGGGGTTCCCTCATCGAGCCCCGCGGCGGTCAGCAGCCAGGACAGTGGAACTCGCATCAGGCCTCCCTCCCGAGTGCGCGGCTGAACCGGACGTCGCCCTCCAAGGTGTCCCTGATGTCGGTCACCCCGTGCCTGAGCATCAGGGTCCGCTCGACGCCGAGGCCGAACGCGAAGCCGCTGTAGCGGTCGGGGTCGATCCCGCAGGCGACCAGGACCCGCGGGTTGACCATGCCGCAGCCGGCCAGCTCGATCCAGCCCTGGGACCGGCACACCCGGCACGGCTCCCCGCCCGGCCGCGTCGATGCGCCCCGGCAGACATGGCATTCCATGGACACATCCGCGGACGGCTCGGTGAACGGGAAGAAGTCGGGCCGCAGCCGGGTGCGCAGCCCCTCACCGAACATCGCGTCCACGAACGCGCGGATAGCGCCCCGCAGGTCGGCCATGGTCAGGCCCTCATCCACGGCGAGGCACTCGATCTGGTGGAACACCGGGCTGTGCGTGGCGTCCAGCGCGTCGCTGCGGAAGCACCGGCCCGGGCTGACCACATACAGCGGCAGCGGACGGGTGAGCATGGCCCGGATCTGGACCGGCGAGGTGTGCGTGCGCAGCACCACGCCCGAGGACGCGGTACCGTCCGGGGCGGCCACGAACAAGGTGTCCTGCATGTCCCGCGCCGGATGGTCGGGCGGGAAGTTGAGCGCGTCGAAGTTGTACCATTCCGCCTCGACCTCGGGACCCTCGGCGATTTCGTAGCCCATGGCGACGAAGACGTCGGCCAGCCGCTCGCCGACCGTGGTCACCGGGTGCCTGGCGCCGGGCGGCACCCGGTCCCACGGCAAGGTGACGTCCACCGCCTCCTCGATGAGGACACGCTGGTCGCGTTCCGCTTCCAGTTCGGCCTGGCGCGCCGCGAGCGCCTCGCCGACCTCGCGCCGCGCCGCGCCGACCCGCTTGCCCGCCTCGGCGCGGGCCTCCGGGGGCAGCGCGCCGATCTCGGCGTTGGCCAGGGCGAGCGGCGAGCGGTCGCCCGCGTGCGCGAGCCGCGCGGCCTTCAGCTCATCGAGTGTCTGGGCGGCGGCGATGGCGGCGAGCGCCTCGCTGGCCAAGCGGGACACCTCATCGGGAGACAGCGTCGCCACCTCCACGGGGTCGTAGTGCTTGTTCGGTGCGGACATTGGCTCTGCTTTCCTGCGGGCAAGATGAAAGAGGAACGGTCTGCGGAGGCTGCGGCCCACCATCATGCCGAACGATTGGTGCCCAGCGAGTCCCCTCCCGCTGGCTGGCCGCCTCGTGGGCCGCCCGCCGGGGCAGGCTTCCGGTCTCCCGGCTGTGCCAGGGGCGGTGGCCCCCGGCGCCGACCGGTTACCCGAAGTCAGGCGCGCCGGCGGGCATGGTAAATCGGAACTCGGCGCCGCCGCCGGGGGCCCGCTGCACCGTGATCGTCCCACCGTGCGCCTCGACCAGGCCCTTGACGATGTACAGGCCGAGACCTGCACCGCCACGGCGCTTCGCGCGCCAGAACTGCCGGAAGATCCGCGGCACGAGTTCCGGGGCGACGCCATCGCCCTCGTCACGCACGGCCACCACGACGGCACCGGCACCAGCGGCCCCGGGGGTCGCCGCTGCCCCGTCCGGGCGGATCCGGGCCCGGGCGCTGACAGTCTCGACCGGTTGCACCACAACCGTCACGGTACCAGCGCCGTGACGTACCGCGTTCTCGACGAGGTTGCCGAGGATCTGGTCCACCTTGTCCGCGTCCAGCCAGGTCTCAGGCAGGTCCGTCGCGGCCTCGATCCGGAACCGGTCCGGGGAGTCGCCGGCCGCGACCCGCCCGGCGACGATCTTTTCAGCGCGGTGCGGGATGTCCACTAGCTCGCGGTGGATCTCGATCCGGCCCGCCTCGATCCTGGACACGTCCAGCAGCTCGGTGATCAGCCTGGTCACCCGGTCAGCGTCGGCGTTGACCGTCTCCAGCATGACCCGTTTCTGGTCGTCGGTGAATCGCGTCCACTTGGCCAGCAGCGTCGCGGTGAAGCCTTTGACGCTGGTCAGCGGCGAGCGCAGTTCGTGGGCGACGGTGGACACCAGGTCGGCCCGGCGGCGCTCAAGACGCGCACGCTGCTGGGCTCCGCGCAGGGTGATCACAATGCGCTGCACGGCGCCTGGGTCGCCGAGCCGCCGGGCGCCGAAATCACGGCCCCGGGGCCCGCGCACATAGCCCACCGTGACGAGAAGCTCGGTGCCGTTCGCCAGGTAGAGCGATGTCTCCGGATGCCTGGTCCGGGTGGACAGCCCGCAGTACGGGTCGACCAAGGTCCACCAGCTGCGTCCGTCCGTGTCGCGCAACGGCAGCACCTGCCTGACGTCCCGGCCCAAGGCGTTGAGCGCGTCGATGCCGGTGAGCCGCGCGGCCGCCTTGTTGAATATCGCGATCCGTGCGGCGTGGTCGGCGACGATCACCCCGTCAGGCAACTCGTCGGCGCAGACCAGGCCGCCGGAAGCGACGACCGCCCCGGCCGGCACGCTGGCCAGGGCTGCTGCCGCTGCCCGGCGGGGGCTCAGCCCGTCCACTTGACCGCCTGCCTCCGTCCGGCTTCATCGATTGTGTTCAGCGTGAATGACGCAACGTGATCAGACTCTAGCGCGCCCGGACCCCTGCGCGGCAGCCCCCTCTTACCGAGCACTGATGCCCGGAGGCTCCGGGGGTTGTCCCCCGGGCTAGCACGGGCTAGTGCCAAATGCCTGGGGGTCCGGGGGTTGTCCCCCGGGCTAGCAGGTTCCCCGGGCTAGCACTGCGCGCGCGCAGACGCGTACAGGCAGACCGCGGCGGCCGCCGCCAGGTTGAGGCTCTCCGCCCGGCCGTAGATGGGCACGGCGACCGCCTCGTCCGCGAGCGCGAGCACATCGCCGGGCATCCCCCAGGCCTCGTTGCCGAACAGCCAGGCGGTCGGCTGCCGCAGCCAGCCACCGGCATCAAGGTCGTCGAGCGAGCGCTTGGCGCTGCCGTCGGCGGCCAGCACCCGCAGGCCAGCGTCGCGCAGGGCGGCGACCGCCGCGGGCAGCGGCACACTCATCACCACTGGGACGTGGAACAGGCTGCCGGCCGACGCGCGCACGCACTTGCTGTTGTAGGGGTCCACCGACGTCTCGGAGAAGATCACGCCCTGGGCACCGGCGGCGTCCGCGGTCCGCAGGACCGTGCCTGCATTCCCTGGGTCACGCACGTTCGCCAGGACGACCGCGAGCGGCGGGGCCGCCGCGGTGACCTGGCTGAGCGGGACATCCACGAACCGGCAGACCGCCAGGATGCCCTGCGGGGTGACTGTCTGCGCGAGTTCGGCCATGACTTCGCCGCTGACCAGGTGCACGCGCACCCCCTGCCCGGCGGCCAGCAGGACGATCTCGCCGTAGCGGGCCTGCGCGGGCGCGGTGATGAACAACTCCGTGACCACGCCAGGGATGGCCAGCGCCTCGCCGGCTGCCTGCGGGCCCTCGGCCAGGAACGACCGGGTCCGCTGCCGGAACGCTCGCTTGGCGAGTTGCCGAGCAGACTTGACCCGGGGGGAACGGATGCTGGTGAGCTCGGGGCCGGCCGCCGCCGTCATGCCCGGCCCCCGTCGCCTGACCGGGGCGGCGTCAGGCCGCCGCGGTACTGGTCGGGGCCTGGTCCGTGCCCGCCTCCGCGAGGGCACCCTTGGCGACCTCCACCAGAGCGGAGAACGCGGCCGGGTCCGCGACGGCGAGTTCGGCGAGCATCCGGCGGTCCACCTCAACACCCGCGGTCTTGAGGCCCTGGATGAACCTGTTGTAGGTCATGCCGTCGGCCCGGGCCGCTGCATTGATGCGCTGGATCCACAGCCTCCGGAACGCGCCCTTCCGGTCCTTGCGGTCCCGGTAGGCGTACGTCATCGAGTGGAGAACCTGCTCCTTGGCCTTGCGGTACAGCCGTGACCGCTGGCCTCGGTAGCCGCTCGCCCGCTCAAGGACGACCCGGCGCTTCTTGTGGGCGTTCACCGCCCGCTTCACGCGTGCCATTTCTTCGACTCCCTTGAGGCGGGTGGGCTACTTCCCCAGCAACTTCTTGATCTTCCTGACATCCGCGCTGGCCAGCGTCAGATCGCTGGACAGGCGCCGGGTCCGCTTGCTCGCCTTGTGCTCAAGCAGGTGGTTACGGTTGGCGCGGCGGCGCATCACCTTGCCGGTGCCGGTCACCCGGAACCGCTTCGCGGCACCACTGTGCGTCTTCATCTTCGGCATGGTCGCCGTCGTCTCCGTTCATAGCGTGCCTTCGGCACGACGTTCATAGCGTGCCTGCGGCACGGTGTTCTTGGCGCGCCTTCGGCACGACGTTCTCTGCGCGCCTTTGGCATGACATCCTCGGCGCGCGCAACTCGCGCCTCCGCGCGCACGACGCTATTGCTTCAGCGGTCAGGCTCCTGCCTGCGCCTCCGATTCAGTCTTCTCGGCCGCGTCGCGCACCTCGGCGGCGGACGGCGCCGGAGGCCGGCGCACCCGTGGTGCGGGGTGCTCGGCCGGGGCCGGGCCCTCGCGAGGCGCTGCGCGTTCTGCCTTCGTCTCGCTCTTTCTCCGGTGCGGGCCGATCACCATGATCATGTTTCGGCCGTCCTGCTTGGGCGTGGCCTCCACGAAGCCGAGTTCCTCGACATCGCCGGCCAGCCGCTGCAGCAGCCGGAACCCAAGCTCAGGCCTGGACTGCTCGCGTCCCCTGAACATGATCGTTACTTTGACCTTGTCCCCCTGCCGGAGGAACCGCTCGACGTGGCCCTTCTTGGTGCCGTAGTCATGCGGGTCGATCTTCGGCCGGAGTTTGATCTCCTTGATGACCGTCTGTGCCTGGTTCTTACGTGATTCTCTGGCCTTGAGCGCGGACTCGTACTTGAACTTGCCGTAGTCCATGAGCTTGGCGACTGGGGGCCGCGCCGTAGGCGCCACCTCCACCAGGTCGAGGTCCGCTTCTTGGGCCAGCCGGAGCGCGTCATTGATCGCGACGATCCCGACCTGCTCGCCGTTAGGACCGACAAGCCTTACTTCGGGAACCCGGATGCGCTCGTTGATACGGGGTTCGGCGCTGATGTGACCTCCTTGGGCCTCATTCCCTCCGGGCCTCTTTACCCGGGGGATGTACTGAACCATCCCTGCCGGGCCATTCCATCGGCGGCTAGCCGCCGCGCACAGAAAAGGCCCCGCATGGCATGCACGCGGAGCCACCAATGCCACGGCCACCCGGGCTGGGTCATGCGGACCCGGCGCCAGGGGGCGCGGCGCCAGGCTGCTGCGGCACCCGATCGGCCATTACCCGATTCGTGCCGCTGCGCCCAGCCTGACCCGCCGGTCCTGAGACCGGAAAGCCGACCTGCCAGCCTTATGGCCGGCTAGGTGGGAGGTGGTCCTCCGCTTGCACGCCCAGCACGGGCATGCCGGGCTGGTCGTTTCGTAAGACTAACAGCAATCCGGCGACGCATGGTATTCCCAGGATGCCGGGCTGCCCCCTGGCCGCCACACCCCGGCGTTCTCAGGTGTTAAGCGCCGCGAGCCCCGCCGCCCGCATCGCCTCAACGGGCGCCGCCAGGCCTGTCATCAGCGAAACCTGCTCGGCCGCTTGATGCAGCAGCAGGCCGAATCCGCCCGCGACGGCGGCCCCGGACTGCTGCGCAGCGATGGCCAGCGGCGTTGGCCATGGGTGATACACCACATCGAGCACGAACCGGGGGACGAGAGTACCGGCGAGGATTCGTTCGGAATGAATGTCGGCGGCGCCAGCCGGCACGGTGGAAATGAGCAAATCTGGGGCCGCGTCCTCTGGCGTGTCGAATGGGATCAGCGCCACGGCCATGCCCAGTCTGCTGGCGGCTGCTCGCAGGCCGGCCGCCCGGTGCGTGTCGCGGACGGCCACCGTGACCTCGCGTGTGCCGAGGCCGCGCACGGCGGCGAGGGCGGAACAGGCGGTCGCCCCTGCGCCCAGGATCAGCACGCTCCCCGGGAGCGGCGAGGATCCTGGTTCCGGCAGCCCCGCCTCGGTCAGCGCCGAGATCATGCCCGGCACGTCGGTGTTGTGCCCGTGCCGGGCGCCTCCGGCGAACACAACCGTGTTGGCGGCGCCCACCTCGAGGGCGAGCGGCTCCGCGTGATCGAGCAGGCCCAGCACGGCCCGCTTGAGCGGCATGGTGAGCGACAGGCCCGCCCAGTCCGGCCCGCACTCATCGAGCAGGCCGGGCAGGCGTGCCTCGTCGCACTCGATCGCCGCATAGCACCAGCCGTCAAGGCCGAGCGCCTGGTAGGCCGCACGATGCAGGGCCGGCGACAGGGAATGGGCGATCGGCGAGCCGAGGACCGCGGCCTTCTTGGCTCGGGCGCTCACCCAGTCCCGCGGTTCTTCGCAAGCTGGGCCTGGAACTGCTGGAACTGGGTGAAGCTGTTGGTGAAGAGGGTCAGCCCCGTCTTCGGGTCCACGGTCAGGAAGTAGGTCCAGTTCCCCGCCGCCGGGTGCAGCGCGGCCTGGATGGCGGCGTCTCCGGGGCTGTCGATCGGCCCGGGCGGCAAGCCGGTGTGCAGGTAGGTGTTGTAGGGCGAGTTGACCTGTGTCTGCGCGATCGTCACGTCGGCGGCGGTGGAGTGCAGCGCGTACAGCACTGTCGTGTCGAGCTGCAGCGGCATGGGGGGACTCTGGTTCAGCCGGTTGTAGATCACCCGGGCGATCTTCGGGAGATCCTGGGGCCGCTTGCCCTCCGCCTGGATGAGGCTGGCCACGGTGATGACATCGCTCTCGGTGAGTTGCGCCCGGGCCGCCGCGGACGGCAGCCTCACGCTGGCGGCCTCCTGATCGAACCGCAGCACCATGCTGCGGAGCACGTCGAGCGGTGAGGTTTGCGGCTGGATGTTGTAGGTCGCCGGGAAGAGGTACCCCTCGGGGTTACCCTTGGCGAAAGCCGGGAGGCCTAGCGAGGCGGGGTTCGCCACCGCCTGCTGATACCCCTTGAGATTCCCGGTCTGCTTGCCGAGCGTGGCGATGATCTGCGACAGCCGGTAGCCCTCCGGGATCGCAATCCTGGTCTGCACCCGCGAGGACGGCTTAAGCAGCAGCGCGAACGCCAGGGACGCCTTCATGTGCCTGCGCAGCCGGTAGTAGCCAGGCTCAAGCGACCGGCCCTGCGAGCTGTCCTTCGCCGCGAGGGAGAACGCGCGCGCGCTGTCTACCACTCCGAGACCGGCCAGGCGCTGTCCCACCGTGGTGGCGGTTTCGCCCGGCTTGATCTGCACGACGATCGAGCCCGTGCCGGGGCCGGAGAAATCGGGCGGGATGACGTACTTACGCAGATAGCTGTAGCCGACACCGCCGATGGCGACCAGGATCAGGACGATGACCAGCCCGGCCACCAGGAATGCCCTCCGGCCACGGGCGCGGCGCTTGCGGGACGACGCATTGCCGGAGCCGCGGCCTGAGCGGCGCCGGCTGCTCTTGCTGTCGTCGAGCCCGGGTACGAAGGTTTCCTCTTCCTCCGCCCAGGCCTGGGATTCGTCCACGTCCCCGTACCAGCCCCCGGCCTCAGAATACCCACGCGCCTCCTGGGCACCACTGGCGCGCCGATCCCCGGGGTCATCTCCATATGGCTGGTACCCCGGATGCGCGGTGGCGGCACTATCCAGATAGGTCTCATCGCCGTAGCCACCACCAGCCTGCAGGTCAGGCTCCGGCTCCGGCTCCGTGAGAAGAGGATCAGCCAGGGACTGCCGCCAGGCGAGCTCCGAAGGCGGCAGCGGAGGAAGCGGGCCAGACGGGTGCCCGGGCCCTGGCAGGGATGGGGGCGGCAGCGGAGGAAGCGGGCCGGAGCCGGTGTCGTCGCCCCAGGGTGCGCCTAGCGTCAGCGGCGTGCCGTGGCCCTGGCCGTGGCCGCGGCCGGATACGCCACCGCCGTAATCAGGCCCGCTGCCGTAATCAGGCCCGCTGCTGCCGTAATCAGGCCCGCTGCTGCCGTAATCAGGGGCGCTGCCGTAATCGGGCCCGCTGCCGTAGTCAGGCACCTCATTCTCGTAATCAGGTGGCGCCTTGAGGTAATCGCTCGCGCTGCGGTAGTCGCTCGCCCCACCGCTGAAGTCAGCCGCCCCACTGCGGTAGTCAGCCGTCCGGCCGCCATAGCCGGCCGCCCCGGTCTCGTAGCTTGTGGGGCCGCCCACGTCATCGCCCGCGCCACTGCGGTAGTCAGCCCCCCCGGCACCGTAACCGGGCGCATCCCCGCCGTGATCGGGCACCCACGCGTAGGGATCCGGTGTCGCGCTGGCGCGGTCCGGGGTCCACCGGAACGGCTCCGCCGTCGGATCAGTCTGCTCAGCCGCCCAGCCCCGCTCAGCCGCCTGGCTCGGCGCAGGCGGCGGCCAGGGCTCCTCCGCCCCCAGGCCTTGGTCAGCCGCCCAGGCATCCGGCCTGGCGTGTCGCCGACCGGGAGCGGCGCCAGGGAAACCAGCAGCCGCGCCGGGTTCCTGGCCGGTCAGGTCATCCTGCGGCCAGCGGCCCTGAGTGCCGTAGTTGGCGGAGACCGGGTCGGCATCGGCCGACGGCCCCTGGTCCCCGGCTCCCTGCCCATCGTGCTCGTCTGCTGCCCGCCTCCGCGCGTGGCGGCTCACCCGGGGGCTCCGTGGCCGGATTCCGCGATGTCCCCGGCCGGGCTGCCGGTCAGCCGCTCCCCGTCGAGCGCTCCCTGCAGCAGCAGGGCCGCCGCCGTCTTGTCCACCACCGCCCGCCGGTCCCGTGATCCCCGGCCACTGCGGCGCAGCACCTCATGCGCGATCACGGTGGTGAAACGTTCATCAACCAAGCGCACCGGAACGGGCGCGAGCCGACTGGCCAGCGTGCCCGCAAACGTCCTGGCATCGGCGGCGGCGGCACCCTCGCGGCCCGACAGCCCGGTAGGCAGCCCGACGATCACCTCGATCGCCTTGTGCTCGATGGCGAGCCTGACCAAGTTGTCCAGGTCGCCCCGGCCATGAGGGACAGTGGTCAGCGGACTGGCCAGGAGCCCGTCGGGATCACTCGTCGCCACACCGATCCTGGCCGATCCCAGGTCGATGGCGAGCCTGACGCCGACCCTCAATCGAGAGTCCCGCCGGCCCCGGATCTCGTCGGCGCAACGGTATGGCTGCAGCACGGTCTCACGGTACGCTACCGGGTCGGGTCATGTCCCTCACAACCGCCCGAACCGCACCAAAAGCATCGTCAATCGCTCGCGTTGTATTGTCGCCGAGCGGCGCTCCGCCGCCTTGGGCGACATCATCTCGGCCGCCACCGCCTCCGCCCAGGATGCCCGCCGCGGTCCGGACCAGGGCACCAGCCGCCAGGCCGAGCCGGCGTGCCGCCTCGTTGACGGTGATCACGACTGTGGGCCGGTCGGCGGGCAGGCCTGCGACCATAACGACGACGGGCCGCTGAGCGGGCAGCCGGCCGCGGATGTCCAGCGCCAGCTTGCGGATCCCGTCGGCCGCGGTCCCATCGGGGACCCGGTGCGCGACGAACGCCGCGCCGCCCACGTCCTCGGCGTCACGGGCCAGGCCCTCCGCCGCGCCGAGCAGCTGGGCCGAGCGGAGCCGGTCAAGGTCCCGCTCGGCATCCCTGAGCCGGGTCACCAGCGCCGCGACGCGTTCCGGCAACTTGTCCCGGCGAACCTTGAGCTGCTCGGTGAGCTGGCTGACCAGGACGCTCTCCGTGGCCAGGAACCGGAACGCGTCCGTGCCGACCAGCGCCTCCACCCGGCGTACTCCAGAGCCGATCGACGACTCGCCGAGGATCTTGACCAGGCCCAGCTGGCCGGACCGCGCGACGTGGGTGCCCCCGCACAGCTCGCGGGAGTAGTCACCAACCTCGACCACGCGGACCTGGTCACCGTACTTCTCGCCGAAGAGCGCCACCGCGCCCATCGCCCGCGCCTCTTCGATCGGGGTGACGAACGCCCGGACATCCAGGTCGTTGATGAGGACATGATTCACCTCATCCTCCGCGTCACGCAGCACCGACGGCGGGACCGCGCCCGCCGCGGTGAAGTCGAACCGCAGCCGGCCGGGCGAATTCTCCGAGCCGGCCTGCGCCGCGGACTCGCCCAGGGCGCCGCGGAACGCCCGGTGCACGAGGTGCGTGGCCGTGTGCGAACGGGAGATGGCCCGCCGCCGCTCGACGTCGATCTCCGCGTGCGCGGGCGCGCCGACCGTTATCTCGCCAGCGGTGACCACTCCCCGATGCACCACCAGCCCTGGCACCGGCGACTGCACGTCACGGACCTCGAACTCGGCCCCCGAACCTCCGGTCGCGCCCGATACCCGGATCACGCCGGCGTCGGCCAGCTGGCCGCCGCCCTCGGCGTAGAACGGGGTGCGGTCGAGGACGACCTCGGCCTGGGTGCCCGCACCGGCCGCGGCGACCTGCGCGCCGTTCACCAGCAGCCCGGTCACCGTGGCGTCGCCGGTGATCTGGTCGTACCCGATGAAGGTGACCGGCCCGGACCGTTCCAGCAGCGCGGCG
The DNA here is from genome assembly GCA_036394075.1 of Streptosporangiaceae bacterium. Taxonomy (GTDB): domain Bacteria; phylum Actinomycetota; class Actinomycetes; order Streptosporangiales; family Streptosporangiaceae; genus JAWWPY01. Next base: position 242 of record DASWFT010000448.1, on the reverse strand, counting down.
AACGCGGAGATGTCGGCGTTTCCCGTCTTCTTCTCGATCGAGTCCTGTTTGGCCCGCTGCCGCTGCTCGGCCATGAGCCTGCGGAACCCCTCCTCGTCGACGGCCAGCCCCTGCTCGCTGGCCATCTCCAGGGTGAGATCGATGGGGAACCCGTAGGTGTCGTGCAGCTGGAATGCCTGGTCCCCCGGCAGCGTCGCGGATCCGCGCCGCTTGACCTCGCCGACCGCGGCGTCGAAGATCGC
>DASWFT010000447.1:0-2387 GCA_036394075.1 Streptosporangiaceae bacterium | reverse complement strand
GCTCCCGGTGGGCGGCCGCTGAGCCGTACTGGGGGATGTGGTGTATCCCCCAGTCACGGTTGCCGGTCCTTCCGGCCGGCCTGGCTGACGTGGCGGTGGTGGAGCTCGGCTGCGGCAGCGCCTACGTCTCAGCGTGGCTGGTCCCGCGGGGCCCGTATCCTTCATCCCGCCGTACACCAGCGTAGAGACGGCTTCTAGCAGGGAACGCGCTACCTGCGGCAGGAGAGTGCCTATGTGGGCATCATGCCCGCCTGATGGAGATTTCAGGCAAACGTTGTGCCGACGCCGCAGCAAGAGGCATGATCTGGGGAGCACTTTCCAGCGTGTTCCCGGCTATGACACCGAATGTCGTGCAAATGGAGGAAGCATGCCCGCGAGCCACCAGAGCAGCATAACCGTCTCCGCGGAGCGGAGCGAAGTATTCGAAGCCTGCTTGAAGGCGGTACAAGAGTGCGGATTCCGCGTCGTGGCATCGAATCCGGAAACCGGGCAGATCGAGGCCAGGACAAAAATGGGAATCCGCTCATGGGGCGAAATTATTACCATCACAGTCGGCGCTGAAGGAACAGTCGACATCAAGAGCTCATGCCGTGGGATTCAAATGGTAGATTACGGAAAGAACAAAGCCAATGTTAATGCATTGTCTTCTGCGCTTGGGATGCTCGTGCCGCGCCCGCCTCAGCAGTAAGAGACACTCCGGCTCGCAGACGATCGTCCTGGCCGGGTTGATGAGACTCTTAGATCCAGATCGGGACTTCCGCTCATCGGCACCCATGGGGGCCACTGTTGTCAAGAGGGCATGGGGTCTGGCCCGGTGACGTGCTGTTCCCCGTCCGGGCTGGGCTGACTGTTTTTCGGGATCTTCCTCGCAGCTGCCTGGGTCACGCTGTCGTGCGGGAGGGGTCAAGCTGGAGCGCCCGCAGCCGCGTAGCGGCGAGGACGAACGAGCTGGACGCCGACGAACGGCGGCGGATCATCGGAGAGCGAAGAAGGGTCCTTTCTTCGTGCTGGTGGTGGGAGGGTCGTTGTCCCCGGCGCGTGGCAGGCGGAGTGGTCTCGCAAGCACCCATTCGGCGTCCCGTCATGTAGCAGGCGGGATGCCATGACCATGTGTCCGGGGACCGGGCTGCTCAGTCATGTGATCGAGCGCGGCCTGGTGGCCGCGGCTCATGCCGCTGAAGCGAGCGCGCCCGGGGCTTGGTGACCCCCTCCCGGTCTCAAGGCTCGCAGGCTGGTGGTATCCCGGCGGCCTGGGCGCCGGCGAGCAGGTGGTAGCGCGGTGAAACTGGCCGGCCCCCGGCAGCGTGGTCAAAACCCTGACCCGTGGGTCTGCCCTCGCGTGTGCGCGCAGCTCGCCATCGAGCCGGTCGATCGCCGGTGCCAGCGCGCCGGTGAACGCCAGGCAGTCGATGACGATCTCCCGGGACACCACCGGCAGGTCCAGCTCAGCCAGCCAGCCGCGGCCCGGCCCGGTCCAGTAGCTGCCGGCCCGGTCATACCCGTGGTCGGCGGCCACCGCGTGGATCCGGTTCCGCAGCTGGGTGGCGAGCCGGACCAGGCTGGCCCGGTGCCGCAGCAGCGCCCGGAGCTGGCGCACCGCCGGCGGCGCGATCCACGCCTCCGGCAGCAGATCCGCCCGCAACTGCTGCGCCAAGATCGCCGCGTCGACCTTGTCGTTCTTCAAACGGGCCGAGGCGATCGCCTTGCACCGCAGCGGGTGCACCATGTGCGGGTCGAAGCCGTAGTCCTCCAGGAGTTCCACCAGCCAGCCCCACCCGTATGCGGCCTCGAACGCCACCGGCGTCCCAGCCGGCAGCCCGCCGATCAGCCGCAGCATCGGCTCCGACCCGTTCACCACGTTCCGGTTGAGCTGCACCTGCCCATCCCCGGCGACCACCGCCACCTGGGACCGCTTGCGGTGCACGTCGATACCGACGTAGACAGACATTGCCGGGCCTCCTTTCCCGAGCTCGTACCTTCACCCGGAGCATCGCGCTACCGGGCTGAGCAGGGAAGGGGGCCCGGCCCCCATATGGTCATGTGAGTAAGCGCAGCGAGGCCGAACTGCACCAGCTGCTGCGCTAGCAATTCAACATGTTCCACCACCTAGGCGGGAAAGCCTGGCACGAGCTGGCAGCGATGATCACGGGCCGATGTTGTTCCGTGCCGATTTGGGCTACGGCGGCCGTGAAGCTCGGCGGTCGTCCATTTGGCGAGCTTCGCCCAGCGCTCGCGTGGCGCGACGGCCTCCGGGAGAATGGCGGCGCGCTCGACGGCGTTCGGGCCTTGCCGGCAAAGGGAAAGAACTTCTCGTTCCGCGGCTGCATCCGTAGGCCGATGGGACATCCTCCTGGGCCAACGACGTGTACCGCCGTACGCGGCGCGCC
>DASWFT010000446.1:0-38187 GCA_036394075.1 Streptosporangiaceae bacterium | reverse complement strand
AGCGGCCAGACGATGCCGCGCTCGTCGTGGTGACGCTCGACGATCGCGGCCATCGCGCGCTCCACCCCGATCCCGTAGCTGCCCATGATGAGCGGGGTGGCCTTGCCGTCCGGGCCGAGCACGGTCACGCCGAACGCCTTCGAGTAGCGGTCGCCGAGCTTGAAGATGTGCCCGACCTCGATCGCCTCGACCAGCTCCAGCGGCTCGCCGCACCGGGGACAGGGCTCGCCGGCCCGGACCTCGCGCAGGTCGGCCCACGTGCCGATCGGGATGTCCCGTTCCACATCAACGCCACGCAGGTGAACGTCGTCGGTGTTGGCCCCGGTGAACATGTCGCGCCGTCCGGCCAGCGCGTGGTCCGCGATCACCGGCAGGCCGCTCACGCTCACCGCACCCAGGCTGCCGGGATGAGCGCCCAGCGCCTCGACGATCTCGTCCGGCTGCGCCGGGCGGATCACCGCCGCCGCCGTGGCGTCGGTGAGCTTCTGCGCGTTCAGCGCGTGGTCACCGCGCATCAGCACCAGGGTGAGCTGGCCGTCCAGCACGTAGACGAGCGTCTTGATCTGCCGGTCGGCGGGGGCCCCGAACCGGGTGGCCAGATCCTCGATGGTGCGGGCGCCGGGGGTGTCGAAGCGCTCGGGCGCAGCCCGGCCTGGCCCATCAGCGACATCGGCCAGCCGGCTGGTGGCCTTCTCCAGATTGGCCGCGTAGCCGCAGGCCGGGGAGTACGCGACCAGGTCCTCACCGGACGGTGAGGGACACATGAACTCGGTGGAGTCGCTGCCGCCCATGGTGCCGCTTGATGCCTCGACGGCGATGGCCGGAATGCCGATCCGCTCGAAGATCCGGACGTAAGCGGCGTGGTGCCGGTCGTAGGAGACGTCGAGGCCGACCCGGTCGATGTCGAAGCTGTAGGAGTCCTTCATGGTGAACTCGCGAGTCCGGAGCAGCCCCGCCCGCGGCCGGGGCTCGTCGCGGAACTTCGTCTGGAACTGGTACCAGGCCTGCGGCAGCTGCTTGTGCGAGCTCAGCTCGGCGGCGAGCGTCGCGAAGATCTCCTCGTGGGTCATGGCGAGCGCGAGCTGGGCGCCCTTGCGGTCGGTGAGCCGGAACATCTCCTCGCCCATGATCTCCCAGCGGCCGCTGCGCTGCCAGATCTCGGCCGGGTGCATGTCGGGCAGCAGCACTTCCTGCGCGCCGATCTGGTTCATCTCCTGCCGGATGATCTCGATGACCTTGGTCCGCACGCGGAGGGCGAGCGGCAGCAGCGAGTAGTGCCCCGCCATCAGCTGCCGGATGTACCCGGCCCGGAGCAGCAGCCGGTGGCTCGGCGCACCCGCGTCCGCGGGATCTTCCCGGAGGGTCGGGATGTGCATCTGTGACCAGTGCATGGGTGCGGGCTCTCCGTGTGGTGACTTCGGGCGGCAGCGCCAAGCGCCGAGCTGGCGTAAACAGGTTTACGGAAGCCCCAGACGCCGACCTGGCATAAACAGGTTTAAGGGTATGAGCTTAGTGCCGGGCTGGACCAGCCACGGCGCTACCGGGGCGATCCGCGGGCTCCAGCGGCGGCGCGCCGACCGCGCAGTTGATGAGGCACTCGGGTTCGGGGATCGTGCGACCCGGCTCCGGGCGGAGCACGTTGTTGTCGATGGTCAGGGCGGACAGCACCGCCCCGGCGGCCAGCAGGACCGCGCACACCACCATGGCCTTCCGGAAACCGCTCTCGAAATCCGCGGCCGAAAGGCCAGCCCCGCTGAGCCCGACCGCGAGTGGCAGCCCGGCCACCGCGAGCAGGCCTGCCGCCCGGGCGACCGCGTTGTTGACGCCGCTGGCCACGCCGGCGTGCCGGACATCGGCGCTGGCCAGCACGGTGGCGGTCAGCGGCGCGACGGTCGCGCTGAGACCAAGCCCGAACACCGCGATACCGGGCAGCACGTCGGCCAGATAGGAGGCATCCGGCCCGATCCGGGTCAGCAGGAGCAACCCAGCGGCGCTCGTCAGGGTGCCCCCGGCCATCAGCCAGCGCGGGCCTACCCGCTGCGCGAGCGCGCCGGCCCGGGCGGACAGCAGCAGCATGAGCACTGTCGCGGGCACCAGGGCGAGGCCCGCTTGCAGCGGCGAGAACCCCGATACCACCTGAAGCTCAAGCACGAGGAGGAAGAACACCCCGCCAAACGCCCCGTAGACCACGAAGGTCACCACGTTGACCGCGGTGAACTGGCGGGATCCGAAAACATCCAGGGGCAGCATGGGAGGCGTCGGCTCGCCTGGCCGGCCCCGGCGGCGCTCGACCATCACGAACGCGACGGCTGCCGCCACGCCGACCGCCACGGTTATCACGAGTTGCGGCGTCCCGCTGACCGGCGCCTCGATGAGCGCGTAGGTGATAGCGGTCAGGGCGAGCGCGGCCAGCACGGCGCCGGTCACATCGAACCGGCCGTGCGCGGAGGGATCGCGGGTCTCCGGCACATGCCGGAGGGACACCAGGACCACCACCGCCGCGAGCGGCAGGTTGATCAGGAAGATCCAGCGCCAACCGGCGGCTCCGACGAGCCAGCCACCGAGCAGCGGGCCGGCCGCCCCGGCCACCCCACCCAGGCCCGACCACGCGCCGATCGCCCGCGGCCGGTCGTCGCTGACGAACGAGGCCTGGATGATGGCGAGCGATCCGGGGGTGAGCAGTGCTCCACCGACGCCCTGCAGCGCCCGCGCGCCGATCAGCACGCCGATGTCCGGGGCCAGCCCGCACAGCGCCGAGGCAACGGCGAACCACACCACGCCGGTGACGAAGATCCGGCGCCGGCCCATCCGGTCGCCCAGCGAGCCGCCGAGCAGGATCAGCCCGGCCAGGGTCAGGGTGTAGGCGGTGACCGTCCATTGCAGCCCGCCGAGCGAGGTGTGCAGATCCCGGCCGATCGTGGGCAGCGCGACGTTGACCACGGTGGCATCCAGCATCGCCATGCTCGACCCGAGGACGGCGGCGAGCAGGATCCACCGCCCCGACGGCTGCTTGAGCCGGATGTTCCCGGACGCCTGTGAGGTCACGGGGGCCATGATGTGATCGTCTCACGGATACGAGGAGGCGCAATGGAGCCGATGCCGGAGGACTGGGAACGGGCCGTCGCCGTGGTCGCGCACCCCGACGACCTGGAGTACGGTGTCGCTGCGGCCGTGGCCCGCTGGACCGGCCAGGGCAAGCACGTGTGCTACGCGCTGGCCACCAGGGGCGAGGCGGGGATCGCGGGCATGGCCCCCGACGTAGTGGGCCCGCTGCGCGAGGACGAGGAGCGGCGCAGCGCGGCCGTGGTCGGCGTGGGGGACGTCGAGTTCCTCGATCACCGCGACGGGCTCGTGGAGTACGGCCTGCCGCTGCGCCGCGACCTGGCTGCGGTGCTGCGCGACCACCGGCCCGACGTCGTCATAACGATGAACTTCGAGCTCACCTGGGGCGATGGCGGCGTGGTCAACCACTCCGACCACCGGGCGGTCGGCCTCGCGGCGCTCGACGCATGCCGGGACGCGGCCAACCCGTGGCTGTTCGAGGACGCCGGAACGGCCTGGGGCGGGATTCAGCACGTGTACGTGGCCGGCGTCAGCGACCCGACCCACTTCGTGGACGTCACGGCCACGATCGAGGCGGGCGTCGCGTCGCTGCGCGAGCACAAGGCGTACCTCGACGGCCTCGGCCGCGCCTTCGACCCGGACGAATTCCTGCGCAACATGGCTGGATACCTCGGCATGGCGGCCGGCTGCGAGTACGCGGTAGGTTTCCGCCGCTACGTCACCGGCTGACCGCGCCCTGGGGCGGCGCGATCCTTAGGCCGACGACCCCCGGGCCTCATCGGCGGTGGCCGCTGGCTCGTAGCCGGGGGGCGGCCCGATGGCCGACGCCTCGGGGCCGAAGGATTCCACATAGCGGGCGAATATCTCGGCCCAGCGCTGGCCCGGCCGCTGGCCCGGCCGCTCGCCGTCGAGGTGGTAGACGAGCATGTCGAGGCACTCGTGCCAGCCGGCGCTGTCCCGGGCGGCCTTGCCGACCTCGTTGAACGTGTCCAGGAGGGTGAGCGTGCTGCCGCCGTCGCCCTTCTTGACCTCAAGCCGGATCACGTCGGTGCCCCAGCGGAATTCCAGCAGCGACGGCGGCGCGTACGCGAGCACCTGGCCGTCGAAGTCTGGTCCCCGGCCCTGCGGGTCGCGGAAGGTCAGCGGGCTGCCCACGATCCACTCGCCGCTGATGGTGTGCGGGAACCACGCCTGCAGGTGCTCGGGTTCGGTGATGGCCCGCCACACCTTCTCCGGAGGGTGAGCGAGGGCGCGGGTGAAGCGCAGCCGCCAGCGTCCGTCTATCTCTTCCAGGGTGCCTTGCCTCCGGGCCTCATCCGGTCGGCTCATCCGGGACTCCTCCGTTCGCCGTGGTCCATCTGGCCGAGGTGGGCTTCGAGCTTGTCCAGGCTGGTGGCCCAGGCCTGGCGGTAGGGGGCCAGCCACGCGTCGAGTTCCCGCAGTGGGCCCGGCCGCAGCCGATAGAGCCGCCGCTGCTCATCCACGCGCGCCTCCACCAGCCCGGCCTCGCGTAGCACCCGCAGGTGCTTGGACACCGAGGGCTGGGTCGCCGACAGCTCCGCCACAAGCTCGCCCACCGAACGCTCCCGATCGCGTACCAGATCGAGGATCTGGCGCCGCCTGGGCTCGGCGAGCACCTCGAATACCGTTGTCACCTCCGTATCATGCTCGCCCAGGCATATGCCTGTCAAGGCATATGCCTGGGCGGGCGCGTGCCTGCCTGGCGGCGGTCGCTGTGTCATGCATGTCGCTGGCCTTTCGTGTGGTGATCACCCGGTCATGGCTGCATGCCGGACTCGGCCCAGCGCTGGAAGAGAAGGATCTTGTCGTCGGCCCAGGCGCCATCGCAGGGCATGGAACCGTTGCGGAGCCGTTCGAGGATGTCCGGCCCGTGGGCCTTGACGTCGTCGTGGGACCACAGATCGAACGCGAACGTCATCGACTGGCGGTCCCGCTGGCGGAACAACGGCTGGACATGCGCGGCAAAGCTCACCGCCTCCCCGGGCCCGGGCACCGCCACCGGCCGGCTGTCCTGCTCATCCTGTGCCGGACCGGCCGGGGCGTCTGGCGGTCCGGCCGCGCCCCAGTCCCAGCGCGGCATGGTGGTGCCGCCCGGTGGCGGGGCGTCGGGCTGTGACTGTGCCACGGCCACCCGGGAGCCCCATTCGATACAGGACAAGAACGCCGCCCGGAACGATGGGTCGGCAGGCAGGCCCGCCTCGTCGGCAGCGCGGCCGGCCAGGGCGACCCAGCGGGCCCGTTGCTCCTCGGTCAGCGCCCGGCCGGCGTGCCGCGTGGCCATCTGCGGAAACCCTCCGCGCTGCTGGCTGTAGTGGGCCGGACCGCCGAAGGCCTCGCCCAGCCACATTGCCTCCCACCGGGGATGGTCGGCCGGCATGTTCGCGAACACGGGAGCCAGCGAGGGGTCGGCGGGGACGTGCTTCTCGTACAGCAACCGGGTCATCCGGGTCAGCGCGGGAAACCCGCCCGCCCACTCGAAGAGCGTCGGCTCGTGGCCGGGCCCAGGCACCGGGTCGCGGAACTCGACGTACCAGTGCATGCCGCTGCAGAAGGGCTTGTTCTGCGAGTGCCCGCACCGGCACACGGCGTAGTGCTCCAGCGACGCACCCGAGTTGCGGGCCACGTCCCCGCCATCGGCGTCGGTGAGCGCGATCCCGCCGGTTATCCGGTAGGGGCCGTCCTTGGTCACCTCGATGGCCTGCTCCCGCCCGCCATGCCAGTCGACCTGGTCGCGGGCCTCACGGCCGTCGACCGCGAAACTGAGCGCACCGGACGGGCAGTCACGGACGGCCCGGATGATCTCATCAAGCCTGCCTCCGCTGGGGGCGACGAATGGCTCCCCGCCGGTCCGGAAGACAGTGGCCAGGCGGTCGGTGCACAGACCCGAGTGCTGGCAGATCCCCCGGTTGTCGAAGATCGTCACCTGCTGGCCGGCATACGTGTCGCGCCGGTCGGGGACCCGCTTGGGATCCTTGGTGTCGGTGAAGCCGATGCGGGCGTGCGTGCCGTCACAGAGCGGCTTGGCGGACGAGGCGCCGCAGCGGCACAGCGCCATCTGCGGGGTGGGCCGCGTCTGCTCACCGAGGTGGCTGAGCAGACGTGGCACGTTCGTCACCAGGTACGGCCCGTTGCTGGCCGTCTGGATCACGGCCGGCAAACCGTTCTGAAGATCCCAGAGTTCGGCGAGCCGGCTGGCTTGCTCGTCCGCCGAGCCAAGCACGCACGCCAAATACTGCAATGCCGCGGTCGCCTCGGCCAGTTCCGGCGGGGCACCGCCAGCCTCGGCTAGGCGGACCCGCAGCCGCGTCGCCGTCTTGGCCGCCTCCCACACCAGATCCGGTATCCCGGGCGGCGTGGCCGCCACCTGGCCGCCGCGCTCCACGGCTTGCGCACCGTCCGCCCCGGAACCACCGGCCGAGCCCCCGGCCGCGGAACCACCGGCGCCGGTTGGGGACCGGCCGAGCGCGTCCGCGAGCGGCCGCAGCACGCTGGTGCACATCCGCGCTGCCACGCCGCTGTGCCGGGTGGCGCCGGCGGCCGAGCCGCTGGCCACCGCCGTCACTACCGCGGCGGCGGCGTCGAACACCTCAGCCAGGCCACGTCGCTCATCGCTGTCTCGCCGCACCCCGGCCACGGTCTGTGCCAGCTCACGGGCGCTTGCGAGCAGCGAGTCGAGCTCGGCGGACGTCACGGCGGCCGGCCCGAAGGACCGAAGGGCATGCGAACTCTCCGCAGGCAGGTGACCGGCCAGGGTCCGCGCCAGCTCCCTGAGGGCGGCCCCGACCGGTTCCAGCCGGTCGGTGATCCGCTGGCCTCGTCCCGCCTGCAGTTCCTCGCACAGCCAGGCCGCCTCGTCCAGCCGCTCGGCCAGCAACGCCCAGGCCGCGCCGCGGTGCGGCATCAGGTAGTCGCTTTCGTAGAACAGCTCGAAGCTGGGACCTGCGGTGCTGCCTTCGTGATCCGGCCCCGCTGGCAGCGTGGTGATCAGGTCACCGAGCGGCTTGACGACCCGGAACATCAGCGCGATCGTCGCATCGGCCAGCGCGGCGAGCTGGGCGTCAGTCTCGTCCGTGTGCGCGAAATAGCGCTCGAAGATCTGCAGCAGGATCTCGTAGGCGACGTTGAACAGGTCCGTGACGCGGGCCGTCAACGGGTCAGTGATCAGCGCGATCTGGGCGTCACGCTCGCTGGGACGCACATTGGCCGCGATGACCGGGCGGACCGGGTCGAAGGCCGGGTTGGCGTCTTTCATCTGCTCGTACTCATCGAGGATTTCCACGAAGCGTCCGAAGTGCGCGTTCCGCCAGTCTCCCCGCGGGCCTTCGCCCTGCTCCAGGATCGTGTCGATGGCCTTTTGCGCCGACGCCACCCCGGTCACCGAGACCAGCTCCGGCCAGCGGAAATGCTCCTCGGTCGCCTGTGCCCTGGGCGGCCCGACGAAGAGCCAGCTCTCGCCGTACTTCTCGGCCAGGTGGGCGACGCCCTGCTCGATGGACCGGTAGAGATGCCCGACCGTCGCGAAGTCCTGTCCCCGCGGAACGATGTCACGCTCGCTTATCAGCGGAGCCGCGCGGTCGGCGGCCGCCAGCCCCTCGGCGTCGTCGAGGTCCATCCCCTCGGGACGCTCCAGGAACATGAAGTGACGCAATGCCTGCTCCCCAAAGGGCAGCAGGGCCAGTTGCACCCCAGCCGGGTAGTGGCCAGCGGGATGAGGCAGGTTCGGCCGGGCCAGGTGCGGGGCCGCGCCGATCGCTGACAGCAGGTTGTGCACCAAGGACAGGTGCAGCATTTCCTGGGTGGCCACATGGGAGATCAGTTTCCGCCAGCGGGTGACAGCCGCAAGCTCCGCCTCGGTCAGCCCCTCGTCGGCCGCCTGCTTGAGGGAGAAAGCGGCGAACAGGTACTGGCACATGATGCCGTGCTCGAGCTCAGCCGCCTCGCACAGCATGTAGATCAGTGCCTCGCGGTGCTCGATCACAAACGGGGCCTCCGGCGCGGCCAGGCCCCCTCGGGTGGCGATCAGCTGAGCCAGCCTGCCACGCCCGGCGCCCTGCGCTGCGGCGCTGGCCTTGTCGTCCTCGCTGGTCATGAATGTCCCTCCGCTACGTAGCCACCTGGCGCTTGGACCGCCCTGGTAAGGCCCGGCCGGGGCCGGCGTGTCCCGGTACCATCGGCCGGGATGAATATCGAGCTGCGGCACCTGCGGTACTTCGTCGCCGTCGCCGAGGAAGCCAGCTTCACCTCCGCGGCGCGGCGTGTCCACGTCGCCCAGCAGGTCATCAGCTCCCAGATCCGGCAGCTCGAAGACTTTCTCGGCGTCCGGCTCCTGGAACGGACGAGCCGCGGCGTGGAGATCACCGCTGCGGGCAGCGCCTTCCTTGACAGCGCACGTGACACGCTAGCCACCCTCGATCGCGGCGTCACCGCGGCGCGCAACACCGCTCACGTGATTCGCGGCCGGCTGAACGTCGGCCTGAACGTCGCCGCGGCCGGTGAGACACCGACTACTCTCCTGGCGGCGTTCCAGCAGGCGCACCCGCAGATCGAGGTCAGCCTGCGGACCTTCGATCTCACCCAGCCGGCGGCGGGCCTGCTCGACCACACCACCGACGTCGCTTTCGTCCGGCCCCCCATCTGCGCACCCGGGATCAGCCTTGAGCCCATCGCGGAGGAGCCACGCGTGTTCGTCCTGCCAGCAGGCCATCCGCTGGCCCAGCGCGACAAGCTCGGGCTCGCCGACGTGGCCGGGCTTCCCTGGATCGCCGCGGAAGCCGCGACCGACGGCTGCGACCCGGTCCGCTGGCGGGACGACTGGCTTATCGACCCCCGGCCAGGAGGTGACCAGCCGATCATCGGAGCCGTCGCCCGGACCATCGACGAATGGCGAGAACACGTCGTCGCCGGGCACGGCATCAGCCTCTGCCCGGCGTCCGCCGAGACCTTCTACGCCCGCCCGGGTCTCGCGTTCGTGGCCAGCCAGGGTGTGCCGCCCTCCGTGATCTGCGTCGCGTGGCGGGCCGACGACACCGCGCCGACGGTGCACCGGTTCGTCGACCTGGTCACCGCGGCCGCCCAGGTGGTGCCCCATCCATCCGCGATAGCTCCTTGACCACGCCCGACTCATCGACGATCACGATCGTCGCGCGCACCGACATGGCCGTCGCCTCATCGACCGCCGCGGCCATCAGCCGCCGCGACAACTCCGCCGACACGTCGGCCGCATCGCCCACGTTTCAGCATTCGTGGCCAAATCACCCACCCCCAGTCTGTAAGCTCCGCCGGCCGACGCCGCCAGTCACCCGTCCCGGACCATCCTCAACCGGGACACCCATCCGCAGCCAACACTTGATGCGGATGGGTGCACAGCCGGCACAGGTAGCCCGTGGGCCGGATCGCTGCGGTTGCGCTGCTCGCGCGAGAATTGCGGGTCTGGCGCCGGAAACGGTCTGGCGACGGAAAGGTGGTGCGGGATGTCCGGGCGACCGGCCAACTGGGCGGGCAACGTGGTGTACCAGGCCGACCGGGTGCACCGGCCGCGCTCGCTGGAGGAACTCCAGGACCTGGTCTCCACGAGCAGCAAGGTTCGCGCCCTGGGCACCGGGCACTCGTTCAACCGGATCGCGGACTCCGCCGGGGTACTGGTCTCGACCGCCGGTCTGCCGCCGGTCATCGACATCAGCCCCGACCGGGCGACCGTCACGGTCAGCTCCGGAATCCGGTACGGGGAACTGGCCCAGCGCCTGCACGCCGAGGGGCTAGCGCTGCACAACCTGGCGTCGCTGCCGCACATCTCCACCGCCGGCGCGTGCGCGACAGCGACCCACGGCTCCGGGGACGCCAACGGCAACCTGGCGACGGCCGTCGCGGCGATCGAGACGGTCACAGCCGACGGCGAGGTGACGGTCCTGTGCCGGGACGCCGACGGTGACCGCTTCCGGGCCGCCGTGGTCGGCCTGGGCGCGTTCGGCATCGTCACGAGGATGAGCTTGGACATCATCCCGACATTTGACGTTCGGCAAGATGTTTTTGAGGATCTGCCCGGTGAGCAGCTGAAGGCCCACTTCGAGGAGATCTTCTCCAGCGCCTACAGCGTGAGCGTGTTCACCAGCTGGCTGGGCTCGCGGCACAGCATGGTGTGGCTCAAGCGCCGGATCGGCGAGCACGATTCGTGGAGACCGCAGGCACGGTGGATGGGCGCGAGGCGGGCGGACCGGCCACGGCACCCCCTTCCCAGCGGCCCGGCCAGCTACGCCACACAGCAACTGGGCGTGCCCGGTCCGTGGCACGAGCGGCTCCCGCATTTCCGGCTCGACTTCACGCCCAGCAGCGGCGAGGAAATCCAGACCGAGTACCTGCTGCCGCGGCATCTGGCGGCGGAGGCGCAGGACGCGATGGCCGGCCTGGGCGAGCGTATGGCCCCGGTCCTGCAGATCTCAGAGATCCGCACCGTCGCCGCGGATGACCTGTGGATGAGCCCGAGCTACCAGCGGGACACCGTCGCGCTGCACTTCACCTGGATCAACGACACCGCGGCCGTCCTCCCGGTGCTCGCCGCGATGGAGGACCGGCTCGCGCCCCTCATGGCGAGGCCGCACTGGGGAAAGCTGTTCACCGTGCCCGCACCGGCCGTGAGCGCGCTATACGAGCGCTCAGCCGATTTCGCGGCCCTGCTCAGCCGGGCCGACCCGGCCGGCAAGTTCCGCAACGACTTCATCAACCAGTACTTCCCCCTCGTGCCCTGACACGGCCGGGCCGAGCTTGCCCAACGGAATTGGCTGTGGTCTGTCCACGTTGTTTGATGGTGCTGATCCCCCCACTCGCTTCGGTGGGTGGGCGCGGGCCCCGTCCTTGTGGCGGGGCCTTTGCTTTGAGCCCGGTTCACCACTTCCCCGGGCGAGCAGGGCACCGCGATCATGGACGTGGGTGCGGTCAGGGGCGGGTGGGCAGGACGAGGAGTTGCAGGAGGTGCTCGGCTTCCGCGTCTGGGTCGCTGGTTAGGCCGGTGTGTACCGGTCCGGGCTGGACCACGGTGCTCCTGGGGGCGGTGAGCCAGCGGAACCGGCGGCCGATGTCCTCCAGGCCGGCCGGCCCGGCTGGTGCCTGCGGCCCGCATGTCTGCGCGGCCGCGTGCAGGGCGCGCTCGATCCCGGCGACGTCCGCCGAGGGATCCAGGGCACGCAACCGGTCGATATCGAGGTAGACGCGCGCGCCCAGGTACTTCAGCGGGCCGCAGTAGAGCAGGACGCCGGCGTTCATGGCCTCCCCGCGGTCCACCCGGGGCACCACCCGCAGCACCGCGTACTCGAAGGCGTGCCGTTCGCCGGTCATGACCGCGGCCCGGCCCCGGAGTGGTCCCGCGGGCCGGTGAGCCAGGCCGGCCGACCCTGGCCGGCCGCCGCCCGGTGCACACGGGGGGCCCCGCTGGCCGCCGCCGCGCGCAGGCCAGGCAGCCACGCCTGCCGCGCGCGCAGCCGGCTGGCGACCTGGGTGACGTAGGCGTCGCGGACCTGATCGGGCCGGTCGAAACCGGGCTCATCCACCAGCCACTCCTCGGGGATATCCGCGGCCGCCTCGCCCACCAGGCGCTCCGTTATCAGAACGGAAAGTTCCTGGTCAGCCTCGTCGACCCGAGCGCCGAGCCCGACCAGCGCATGGTCGGCCGCATCATACGGGCGCGCCGCGGCCGCCGCCGCGGTCTCCCACCGGTGATGGAAGGTCAGCGTCGCCCCGTGATCGATGAGATACAGCTTTCCGTGCCACAGCAGCATGTTCGGGTTGCGCCAGGACCGGTCGGCGTTGCCGACCAGGGCGTCGAACCACATGACCCGGCCGGCCAGCAGCCCGTCGACCCCGCCCATGGCGGCGTCGAAGTCCAGGGCGCCCGGCAGGTAGTCGATACCCAGGTTGAGCCCGGCACTGGCCCGCAGCAGATCCTGGACCTCCTGATCGGGCTCCCCCGGGGCAAGCGCCGGATCCAGGTCCACAGTCACCTGGTCCGGCACCGCGAGGCCGCAGGCGCGAGCCAGCCGCGCGCTGACCACCTCCGCGATCAGCGCCTTCCGCCCCTGCCCCGCACCGCGGAACTTGACCACGTAGGTGCCCAGGTCATCGGCTTCCATCAGGCCCGGCAGGGATCCGCCCTCGCGTAGTGGCGTGACATAGCGGATCGCGGTGACGTGAGGGAGCACAACGTCGCAGCGTACGCCGAGGACAGCCCCGGCATCCACCGCGTTCTCCGGCCGACGGCCGCCCAGCCGCTGCCGGGCGGCCCTGCCGCCGGCCCGCTACCCTGCGGCCGGCCCGCTACCGGGCGGCGAGGACGATCCAGACCGGGCCGAGGGCGAACGTCATTGGCTGGCCTGAGGTGGTGGTGAACGTGGTGCCCACATTGGCGTTCGGGCGGGACCACTGCGCGTGCCACTCCTTCCCGTCCCGCAGCACTAGCGCGGTGCCGGAACCGGTCGTCTCCGCGTACGGCGGCCGCACCCCCTGTTCGAGGAATCGGGAGGTGCGCACCGTCGTGTACTGGATGACGACGGTGGCCGCGCCGAGCTGGCCATCCTCGGTCGTGCCCGCGGGCGTGCCGTCCATCCAGACCAGCCACCGCGCCTTGGCCGCCGACCACCGGAACGTGAACGAGGCGGCCGGGTAGGCCGCGGACGCGGAAGCCGCGACTGTGCCGCCCGGGGGGGCGGGCCCGAACCGGAAGCCGATGTCATGGGCGGTGCTCGCGCCGTGCGCCTCGGCGACCAGTTGCCGGGTGTGCGCGTACAGGTTGTGCGGCATCAGCCGGTTCGGGTCACGGTAATAGCCGCCGGCGATGCCGGCGTACAGGTCCACGATCCGCGCGTTATGCACTACCGGCACCAGCTGCGGCTGGGCGCCGGAGTAGGCGAAGGCCGGCCGGCCGAATTGGCGCAGCAGCTCAAGGTCGTCTTCCCGGCTGCTGCGCACCGGCCCGATGACGGGCGGGAAGCGTGAGGAGAAGACCGCGAGTATCCGGCTCAGCCCACCCTCGACCGGCAGGAGATACACGATGTCGGCAGCGGTCAGGCCGGTCGGCGGCCGCGCATCCACAATGTTGTCGATCTTCACGGCCAGCACCGGGCCGAGCGATTTCACCAGCTCTCCAGTGAACGGCGACCGCAGCGGCACTGCGGGCCGGGTCGGGGTGGGGGTTGGCCGCGGGCGGGGCTTCGGCGGGCTGCCGCCGCCGCCTCCCAGCAAGACGATCCCGGTGGCAACGAGCGCAGCGACGACGATGACGACCGACGCGATGGCGATGGCGCGACCGCGCGGCGTCCCGGTAGCTAGACGCCAGATCCTTCCCACCAACGGCAGCACTCCCGAGTGAGGCGGTGGATCACAGCACGGGTCGTGCCGCAGGCATATTCTGTACCTGAGAGTTACCTCCCGGCAACCACAGGCTACCCCGGAGGCCAGGTGTGCACAGGCTCGTTGCTGTGCATGTGTTCGATGTAGCGCTGTGTCATCTGCCGGAGCGCCGCGTTCCGGGACATCCGACCGCCCCGCTCCAACGCGTGCACGGTCTCCGCCTGCCAGGTGGCCCCGGTCCGCCCGGCCAGGCAGCGCTGCTCGATGATGCCCAGGTACCGCTCCGCGTGCCGGGAGTCCACTCCCCACCGGCGCAGCCCCTCGCGGGCCAGCGGCAGCAGGCAGCGCAGGGTGAGCTCGGTCGCCGGGACCACGCCCAGGCCCGGCCAGTACAGGCTCGCGTCGATCCCGTGCCTGGCCGCCTCAAGCAGATTGTCCCCGGCTGCCGCGAAGGACATCCTCGTCCAGATCGGCCGCTCCGCCTCGGCGAGTGCCCGGACCAGACCGTAGTAGAAGGCGGCATTGGCGACGACGTCTGCGACCGTCGGGCCGGCCGGCAGCACCCGGTTCTCGACCCGTAGGTGGGGCTGGCCGTCCGCCACCGCGTAGACCGGACGGTTCCAGCGGTACACCGTGCCGTTGTGCAGGGTCAGCTCGGCCAGTTCCGGGGTGCGGCCCTGCTCAAGCTGGGTCACCGGATCCTCGTCCTCACAGAGCGGCAGCAGCGCCGGGAAGTAGCGGATGTTCTCCTCGAACAGGTCGAACACCGAGGTGATCCACCGCTCCCCGAACCACACCCGGGGCCGCACCCCCTGCGCCTGAAGCTCCTCCGGGCGGGTGTCGGTGGCCTGCTGGAACAGCGTGATCCGGGTCTCCCGCCACAGTTCCCGGCCGAACAGGAACGGCGAGTTCGCTCCCACGGCGACCTGCACGCCGGCCACGGCCTGGGCGGCGTTCCAGTAGATGCCGAACGACTCCGGGCTGACCTGGAGGTGACACTGGACACTGGTGCAGGCGGCCTCGGGCATGATGTTGTCCACGTGAGTGAGCAGATGCTCCGGACCCTCGATCAGGATCCGGGCATCCTCGCCGCGCGCCGCGAAGATCTGCTCGTTCAGCAGCCAGTAGCGCGGGTGGGCGGACATCGACTCCTCCCCCACGTCGCCCTCGCGCAGGGTGGGCAGGATACCGATCATCGCCAGCCGGCAGCCCACGTCGCGCGCCCGGCGGTCGGCGCGCTGCAGGCTGTCCCGCACATGAGTCTCCAGCTGGGCCAGGGTATCGCCGGACAGCGGCCGCGGCGGCACGTTGATCTCCAGGTTGAACTGGCCCAGCTCGGCCGCCCAGTCCGGATCGTCGATCGCCTTCAGCGCCGCCGCGCTCTTCATCGACGGCGTCCCGGCCTCATCCACCAGATTGAACTCGATCTCGAGTCCCACCCGCTGCGACGCGGTCTCGAACCTCGACTCGCGGAGCATCCGGGCCAGGACATCCAGGCAACGACGCACTTTCTCGCGGTAGCGGCGCCTGTCTTGCTGGCTCACCGTGATCGCCGGAACTTCTCTACCCATAGGCCCTCCCACGCCCTGACCATGGAAAATGGCCTCCCCATCACCCTGACATGCCAGGAGCCTGGTGACCAGATGGGACATTTAGCACAATCGCCGGTTTAGGGATTAAACCTTCTTCGACCCGCGGAGCGACCTCGCGGGTGGAGGCGTTCAGTGACGTCGCGGGCGCGAAGCGACGCCGCGGCACCGGCCGGCGGCGGGGCCGCGCGGTGACGCCACGTGAACGAAAGCGACGCCCCGGCACCAGCCATATCCGTGGCCGCGTGACGTGACGTGCGCGAAGCGGCGCCGCGGCGACGGGGTGACGCGGCGACCTTACTGACCGATCAGGCCTGGCTGAGCGCGCCCTCGACCCACTCCCGCAACATTGGCAGTGGCATGGCCCCCGCCTTGCGCGCGATGACCTCGCCCTTCCGAAGCACCATCAGGGTGGGGATGGCCTGCACAGTGAACCGCTGCTGCAGCTTGGGCGCCTCATCCACGTTGACCTTGACCAGCTTCACTCGGCCCGCCATGTCGCGGGCGAGTTGCTCCAGGGCGGGACTCACCATGCGGCACGGGCCGCACCAGGGCGCCCACATGTCGACCACGACGGGGATAGCCGACGCCTCGGCGACCTCCGCGAACGTGTCCTCACCCGCGGCGGCGATCCACGGCAGCGGCTGGTGGCAGTTACCGCACCGGGGGGTTCCACTCGCGGCGGCCGGCACGCGGTTCATCTTGCCGCAGTTCTCGCATCGGATCAGCTCGGCTGGTTGTGGCCCTGCTTGTTGTGGCCCTGCTTGTTGTGGCATTGGTGCTCACCCGGGGTTCTCGTAGCTGACGATGATCTCGCCCTCGGCCGCGTCCACCCGGATCACAGCGCCGTCCTGGACGTCGCCGGCCAGTAGCGCGCGTCCGATGCGGGTCTCCACGTCGCGGGCGATGAAGCGGCGCAGCGGGCGGGCCCCGTACACCGGGTCGAAGCCCTGATTGGCGATGAACTGCCGGGCCTCCTCGGTGAGTTCCAGCGTCAGCGACCGGGCGGCCAGCCGCTCCCGCAGGCCGTTGAACATCAGGTCGACGATGCGCTCGATCTCCGGCTGGGTCAGCGGCTTGAACAGCACGACGTCGTCGAGACGGTTGAGGAACTCCGGCCGGAACTGGCTGCGCAGGGCACCCATCACCAGGCTGCGGGCGTCCGGCTTGATCTCCCCGTCGGACGTCACGCCGTCGAGGAGGTATTCCGAGCCGATATTGGAGGTCATGATGATGACCGTGTTACGGAAGTCGACCGTGCGGCCCTGGGCGTCGGTGAGCCGGCCGTCGTCGAGCACCTGGAGCAGCGTGTTGAAGACGTCCGGGTGCGCCTTCTCGATCTCGTCGAAGAGCACCACCGAGTAGGGTTTGCGCCGCACCGCCTCGGTCAGCTGGCCGCCCTCCTCGTAGCCGACATAGCCCGGCGGCGCCCCCACCAGGCGGCTCACCGTGTGCCGCTCCTGGTATTCGCTCATGTCCAGGCGGATCATGTTGTCCTCGGTGTCGAAGAGCGCCGCGGCCAGCGTCTTGGCCAGCTCGGTCTTGCCGACCCCGGTCGGCCCGAGGAACAGGAACGAGCCGATCGGCTGGCGCGGATCCTTGATGCCCGAGCGGGCCCGGATGATGGCGTCCGCCACCGCCTGGACCGCTTCGTCCTGGCCGACGATCCGCTCGTGCAGGATCTCGTCCAGCCGGAGCAGCTTCTCCCGCTCCCCCTCCTGGAGCCGGCTGACCGGAATGCCGGTCCACCGGGAGACGATCTGGGCGATCTCCTCATCGGTGACGACCTCGCGCAGCAGCCGCGCGCTGCCCTGCTTGCTGGCCAGTTGCTCCTCTTCGGCGCGCAGCCGCCGCTCGAGTTCCGGCAGCTTGCCCAGGCGCAGTTCCGCCGCCCGGTTGAGGTCGTAGGCCTGCTCGGCCCGCTCGGCCTCCAGGCGCAACTGCTCCATCTCCGCCCGCAGCGCCTGCACCTTGCGCAGCGCCTGGCGTTCCGATTCCCACTGCGCCCGCATCGCGTCGGCCTCGGCCCGCAGGTCGGCCAGTTCCTTGCGCAAATCGGCGAGGCGCGACTGGGACGCCTTGTCCTTCTCCTTGGACAGCGCCGCCTCCTCGATCTCCAGCCGCATCACCCGGCGGGTGAGCTCGTCGAGTTCGGCGGGCATGGAGTCGATCTCGGTGCGGAGCATCGCGCACGCCTCGTCCACCAGGTCGATCGCCTTGTCAGGCAGGAACCGGTCCGAGATGTAGCGGTGGCTCAGGGTCACGGCGGCGATCATGGCGCCGTCGGAGATCTTGACCCCGTGGAACACCTCCAGCCGCTCGCGCAGGCCGCGCAGGATCGAGATGGCATCCTCGACCGACGGCTCGTTGACGAGGATGGGCTGGAACCGCCGTTCCAGAGCCGCGTCCTTCTCGATGTACTTGCGGTACTCGTCCAGCGTGGTCGCGCCGATCATGTGCAGTTCGCCGCGGGCCAGCATCGGCTTGAGCATGTTGCCCGCGTCCATGGCCCCCTCGGCCGCGCCGGCGCCGACGACCGTGTGCAACTCGTCGACGAACAGCAGGATGCGCCCGGCCGCCGCGGTGACCTCGCTGAGCACCGCCTTCAGCCGCTCTTCGAACTCGCCCCGGTACTTCGCCCCCGCCACCAGCGATCCCATGTCCAGCGCGAAAACGACCTTGTCCCGGAGCCCCTCGGGCACATCCCCCCGGTGGATCCGCTGGGCGAGACCCTCGACGATGGCGGTCTTGCCGACACCAGGGTCGCCGACGAGGACCGGGTTGTTCTTGGTTTTGCGGGAGAGAATCTGCACCACGCGCCGGATCTCAGAGTCCCGGCCGATGACCGGATCGAGTCGACCCGCGGCGGCGTCCGCGACCAGGTCGCGCCCGTACTTCTCCAGCGCCTCGTAAGCAGCCTCCGGCATCGCGGATGTAACTCGCTGATTGCCGCGGATTTTCGTGAGGTATTCAAGGAACTTGTCCTTGCTGAGACCCTGTTGCTGCAGCAGTCGGCCGGCGGCCGAGGTGGACCCCTCGTCGATCATCGCCATGACGAGGTGCTCGACGGACACGTACTCGTCCTTGAGCCGCCGGGCCTCGCGCTCCGCGGCGTCCAGCAGGCGGGACAGCCGCTGGGTGACCGCGATCTGGCCGGGTGCCACGCCCGGGCCGCTGACCCGCGGGCGGCGGCCAAGCTCCGCCTCGACGTCAGCCCGCAGCCGGTCCGTGTCCACTCCCGCCTGCCCGAGCAGCCGCGACGCCAGGCCGTCAGGCTGATCGAGCAGCGCGAGGAGCAGATGCTCCCCGTCCACCTCGGTGTGGCCGAAGCGGAGCGCCTTGGTCTGCGCGTCGTGCAGCGCTTCCTGCGACTTCTGCGTCAGTCGGTTCGGGTCCACAGCTGGCCTCCAGAGCCTAGGACTTACGGCGAGCTGCCGCCTCAAGGGCCTCGATCCGGTCGAGCAGGTCCGCGACGAGGCCGAGGGCCGCGTAGTTGAGGGCGAACCCGGCGCGCAGGCGCTCGGCCCGGGCCATGGCCGCGAGTTGCGACGGGGCGAACCACAGCCGCCCCGCCCGGTCGGTTTCCGCGTCCAGCACGCCCAGGGTGACCAGCCGGCGGACCAGGTCAGGGTGGGTTCCGGTGGCACGGGCGAACGTTTCGAGGTCAAGGCGCGCGGGCCGGGCCAGTGCGTAGGTCACCGTTGCGTGCACGCTCATTGTCACCTTCGGGCTCACTGGCGCCTCCCGGCTCAGGGGCGCATCCGAGTTCACTGGCGCCTCCCGGCTCACGGGCGCGTCCGAGTTCACTGGCGCCTCCTCGGATCGAACGTGGACTTGGCGGCGAGTTCCTCGAACAGGCGCCGCTCCTCCGCCGAAAGCTCCTTGGGCACCACGATCCGGACCTCGGCGAACAGGTCACCTGGCTTTCCCCTGGGGTTCGGCAGGCCACGGCCGCGGAGCCGCAGGCGGCGGCCGCCTGAGGTGCCGGCGGGAACCTTCACCTTGGCCTCGCCGTCTGGGGTGTCCACGGCGGCGGTCGTGCCGAGGGCGGCCTCCCACGGCGCGAGCGGCAGCTCAACATACAGATCGCGGCCTTCGACGCGATACTTCGGGTGCGGGGCGATGCGGACGATCAGGTAAAGATCACCGGCGCCGGCGCCCTCGGTACCACGGCCGCCCTGGCCAGCCAGCCGGATCCGCTGACCACTGGTGACGCCGGCCGGGATGGTGACCTCCAGGGTCCGCGTCTCCCCGCCGCCTTCGAGGGTGACCGAACGCCGGGTGCCGCGGTACGCCTCCTCCACGGTCAGCTCGATGACCGCTTCCTGGTCCGCGCCGGGGATAGGCCCCCATCCCCGGCCCGCCCGGCCGCCGAACATCCCGCCGAACAGGTCGTCGAGGTTGATGTCCTCCCCGAACCCCGCGGTGAAACCGGTGTCCGCCGTGGGCCCGCGCCCGGCCCGGCGTCCCGCGCCCGCCCTGCTCCCCCGCCCGCCCGCGCCAGCGGCGGCGCGGTTCCAGGTATCCGGGTCAACGTCGTCCGGAATCCGGCGAAAATCCGCCCCGAACGCGTCGTAGCGGCGTCGTGTCTCAGGATCGGAGAGAACGTCGTAGGACTCGGAGATGTCCTTGAACCGGTCCTCCGCACCGGGGTCCTTGTTCACGTCGGGGTGGTGGGCGCGAGCCAGCTTGCGGTATGCCCGCTGGATCTCGTCCTGGGTGGCGGTCCTGCTCACCCCCAGGATCTCGTAGAAGTCACGGGCCGGTGCCATCAGCCGTCCTTCGCCACTACCACCAGCGCTGGCCGCAGCTGATGGTCACCCTCGCCGTAGGCGGGCCGCAGGACCTCGACCACGGTTCCGGGCTCAGCGTCGGTGCCGGCCCTGGACCCGATCGCGTCGTGTCGGGACGGGTCGAAGACCGTGCCCAGGTCGTCGCGGCGGGGGAAGCCCAGCCGCTGCAGGACGCCGGCCGCCTGATCCCGGACCGCCCGGACCCCATCGATGATCACGGCCGGATCGGCATCTGCATGCGCCAGCGCCAGCTCCAGGTTGTCCAGGACCGGCAGCCACTCGCCCGCGACCCGGGCCCGCTCCCCGGAACGCGCCCGCTCGACGTCCCTGGCGCAGCGTTTGCGCACATTGTCCATTTCCGCCAGGGCGCGCAGCCGCTGGTCCTCCAGTTCGGCGATCCGGGCCTGCAATGCGCCGAGGGATGGCCCGGAGTCTGCGCGGCTGCCATCCGCTGGAGTTCCCTGCGACAGACCATTGCCCGGTGGCTGACCGCCTGGACCGCCCGGGGGTGGCTGGCCGCCCGGGGGTGGCTGGCCGGCCGGGGGTGGCTGCCCCGGGTCAGTCATGAGTCGTGAATTCGGCGTCGATCACGTCGTCGTCACCCGGAGCCTGGCCAGGGGAACCCGGGCCCGATGGGCCCCCGCCGGACGGTCCCGGGCCGGATGACCCGGACCCCGCGGCGCCGAGGCTCTGGTAGACCTGCTGGAGTTCGCTGGTCAGCGAGCGCAGCCGGTCGAGAGGCGCCTGCTCCTGGATTGCCTGCCTGGCATCGGCCACCAGCGTCTCGGCTCGTGCCTTCTCGTGCACCGGCACCCCTGCTCCGAGTTCACCGAGCCGACGTTCCACCTGGTAGGCGACAGAGTCGAGTTCGTTGCGGGCGTCGGTCAGCTCACGCAGCCGCCGGTCGTCGTCCCGGTGCTGCTGCGCGTCCGCGACCATCCGATCCACTTCGGCCTTGTCCAGGTTGGAGCTCTCGCTGATGGTGATGCGCTGCTCAGCACCGGTGTCCTTGTCCCGCGCGGAGACGTTAAGGATCCCGTTCGCGTCGATGTCGAAGGTGACCTCGATCTGCGGTTCACCGCGCGGCGCGGGCCGGATGTTCTCCAGCCGGAACCGGCCGAGTACCCGGTTATCGGCCGCACGCTCGCGCTCCCCCTGCAACACCACCACGTCCACGGCGGGCTGGTTATCCTCGGCGGTGCTGAATACCTCGGTGCGGCGGGCCGGGATCGTGGTGTTCCGTTCGATGACCTTCGTCATGACCCCGCCGAGGGTCTCGATGCCGAGCGACAGCGGCGTGACATCGAGCAGCAGCACGTCCTGGACCTCGCCCTTGATGACCGCGGCCTGGACCGCTGCACCCAGGGCGACCACCTCGTCCGGGTTGACCGTCATGTTCGGGTCCTTGCCGCCAGTCAGGCGGCGGACCAGGTTCTGCACGGCCGGGATCCGGGTGGACCCGCCGACCAGGATCACCTCGTCAATATCGGCGGCGGTGAGCTTGGCGTCCGCCATCGCCTGCTCGACCGGCTTGGTCGTGCGTTCCACGAGGTCGGCGGTGAGCTGGTCGAACTTCGACCGCATGAGCGTCGTGTTCAGGTGCTTGGGCCCGGCCGCGTCGGCGGTGATGAACGGGAGGCTGATCGATGTCTGGGTGACCGATGACAGCTCGACCTTGGCCTTCTCCGCGGCCTCGAACAGGCGCTGCAGCGCCTGCGGGTCGTTGCGCAGGTCGATCCCGTTGTCGCGCTGGAATTCATCAGCCAGGAAGTCGACGATGCGGCGGTCGAAGTCGTCACCGCCCAGGTGCGTGTCACCGGAGGTCGCCCGCACCTCGATCACCCCGTCGCCGATGTCCAGGATGCTGACGTCGAAGGTCCCGCCGCCCAGGTCGAACACGAGCACGGTCTCGTTCTTCCGCTTGTCGAGCCCGTAGGCGAGAGCGGCGGCCGTGGGCTCGTTGATGATCCGGAGCACCTCCAGGCCCGCGATGCGCCCCGCGTCCTTGGTGGCCTGCCGCTGCGCGTCGTTGAAGTACGCGGGCACGGTGATGACTGCCTCGGTGACCTTTTCGCCGAGGAACTTCGAGGCGTCCTCGGCGAGCTTGCGCAAAACCAGCGCGGAAATCTCCTCCGGCGCGTACTGCTTGCCCTGGATCTGGAACCTCGCCGCGCCGTCAGGGCCGGGCACCACGTCGAAGGACACCGCGTTCAGCTCGCTGGTGACCTCGTCGTATCGTCGCCCGATGAACCGCTTCGCGGAGTAGATCGTGCCCTTCGGATTCAATATCGCCTGGCGCCTCGCCAGTTGGCCCACGAGGCGCTCACCCTGTGGCGTGAAGGCCACTACCGAGGGAGTGGTGCGTGCCCCCTCCGCATTGGGGATCAGCGTCGGCTTCCCGCCTTCCATAGCCGCGATCACCGAGTTGGTGGTACCGAGATCGATGCCGACTGCCACTGCCATCACTACCTCCTACTGCGGTCTCCACCGGCTGCTGCTAATCCGCGAGCATGGTTCACGACCGGGTGCCACCGGCATCGTCGCACCCCGGGCTGGCCACGGGGACACCAGGTCGGCCTCTGGTCTCGGCGCGAGGGGGTTCGCCTCCTCAGAACACCCGCGGCGACCGGTAGGGCCATGGGCAAGCGCCACACCCACCGCACCCGGCTCGATGCCCGGGCGGACACGCGTGGTGACCCGTCGGCCCAGCGGCACGAAGCCAGGGCGCCGCCGGCTATGTCCGGCTCATGTATCTCGCCGCTGATGATCTTGCTCGGGCAGCTGTGCATCAACTCGGTCCTGGCGTACCCCGGTAGCTCGGCCTGAATCACGGGTTCGGCCGGCCCTTCCACTATCTGCCGACCCTTCAATTAGGTGGGCCTCGGCCCCTAAACCGCCGCGGCCATCCGGCGCACCGCCTCCTCCAGCAGCGCGGGCGAGGTTCCCATGTTGAGACGGGCGAACCCACGGCCTTCGGCGCCGAAATCGGGTCCCGGGCTGACCGCCACCCGGCCCTTGTCCAGGAATACCGCAGCTGGATCGTCGCCGAGGCCCAGGGCGCGGCAATCCAGCCAGGCGAGGAAACTGGCCTGCGGTGGCTGGTAGCCGACTTGCGGCAGATGCTCGCGGAGCAGGCGCCCGAGCAGCCACCGGTTCTCATCGAGCTGGGCCAGCGCGGTGTCGAGCCACTCCAGCGCCTCCCGGTAGGCGGCGACCGACCCGAGCACGCCCAGGTGGGACGGGAGCAATGCCTCCCAGCGCTCTTCCATGAGCGCGAAGCCGCGGTCCGATCCGGCTACGGCGAGCCCGCACTTGAGCCCGGGGATGTTCCAGCCCTTGGACGCCGACGTGAAGGTGAACGTCCGGGCGTCGATCTCGTGGCCCAGAGAGAGGAACGGCACGAACTGCGCGCCGGGCAGCACCAGCGGCGCGTGGATCTCATCCACCAGCAGGACTACGCCGTGGCTCTGGCAGAGGCCGCCGATCGCCTCCAGTTGGGCCCGTGACCAGACGCTGCCGGTGGGGTTGTGCGGGCTGCACAGCAAGTAGGCCGCCACGCCCGGTTCGCCCAGCGCGGCATCGAGTGCCGCGAGATCGAGGTCGTAGTGGCCCTGGTCGTCCCGGGCCAGCGGAGATGCCACGATCCGGCGGCCGGAGAAACCGAACCGGAACAGGAACGGCGGATAGACCGGGGGGTTGATGACGATGCCGGAACCTGGGGGCGTGACCGCCTGGACCACCTCGGCGATCCCAGTCATCACATCGGGGACTATGAAGACCCGCGCCGGATCGGGTGACCAGCCCAGCCGGTCCGCCGCGAAGTCCCGGAACGCCTCACCGAGAACGCCTCGGTGGGCGTAGCCGCAGTCACCGAGCGCCAGGGCCGCGGTCACGGCGTCGGTAATCTGCTCAGCCAGATCGAAGTCCATTTCGGCCACGAAGGCCGGCAACACATCCGCGGCGTAGGTCCGCCACTTGAAGCTCTTCCGCTGCCTGAGAGCCTCCAGCGAGCAGCTGCCGAGCAGATCATCCACGTGACCGATGTTAGCGGCGGTCCAGGTGCGTCCGCTCAGGTCGATAACCAGCCGGTTTGACCTGATCGCTAGAACGGCACGGGCTGCAGGTTGTGTGCCGTCGGTACCATGGCCCTGACAGCGAGCGGCTCGAGGTCGACGAGGTCAGCGCGGTTGAGCAGGTCCGCGTCTGTGCGGGATGGGGGCGATACGGATGGCCATTCTTATCCGCACGAGCGACGTCCCTCCTGCGTACCGCTATGACGCCTGGCGGAGCATCGTGTGCGACACGCTCGGCCCGCTCGATTTTCGAAGCGATCCGGATGTGCCGCTGTCGGGTGAGATCGAGGCTGGGCAGCTCGGGCCGGTGAACGTCGGCCGGGTGCAGACTTCCACGCCGCACAGCGTGCACCGCACGCCCAGCCTGATCCGCCGCGGCAGCTCTGAGCTTTACCGGGTCGTGCTGGCCATGTCGGGAAACCCCCGCCTCAGCCAAGATGGCCGGGCCGCGCAGCTCCAGCCAGGCGAGTTCGCGATCTACGACTTCGCCCGGCCTTACGAGCTGGCCTATGACTCGGCGGTCCAGCTGGCGGTGTTCGGCTTCCCGCGCGATCTGCTGGCCCTCCCGCCGGATTCCGTCGGCGGGCTTACCGCGGTTCCCATCGCGGCCGACTGGGGCACTGGCGCTCTGGCTGGGCCTTTGCTTCGCCGCGTGGTCCTGGACCTGGAGACCTATCAGCCGGCCAGCGCAGCCCGGCTGGGCACGGTGATAATGGACCTGGTGACCACGGCTGTGGCCGAGCGTGCCGATCAGGCCGAGTCGCTACCCGTCGAGTCGCGGGAACGAACTCTGCTGTTGCGCATCCACGCATTCATCGAGGAACACCTGGGCGAGACGGAGCTTTCTCCTGGCCTCGTCGCGGCCGCACATCACGTCTCCTTGCGTTATCTGCACCGGCTGTTCGAGGCCCAGGACACGACCGTAGCGGCGTGGATCCGGCGGCGGCGTCTTGAACGCTGCCGCAGGGACCTGGCCGATCCGGCTTTCCATGCCGTATCCGTCGCCGCCGTCGCGGCCCGGTGGGGCCTCCCCGACTCGGCGCACTTCAGCCGGCTGTTCCGGCGTACTTACGGGCTGCCGCCCATCGAATACCGGCGTAACTCCCTCACTTCCCGAGCCTGAGGCGTCGCTCCGGCGTCGGTCAGCAGATCAGACAGGCCGCGTGCGGGTCAGGCTTGAGCGACTCCAAGCCTCGATCCACTGTGCACGGAGAGCGAGGCTAAGTCCGTGCGCGAATCGAGGCTAAGTCCGTGCACGAACAGTCAACTAGCTGGCGCCAGCATCCAAGACCGGTCAGTCCCGTGCTTTGCAGACTGTAGGCGTCCGCGCCACCCAGTGAGGGCGACGACGAGGGAAAGGAACCCGCAGATGGCTACGAAGCTGTTCGTCAATCTTCCGGTCAAGGAGCTGAACCGGTCGGAGGCGTTCTTCACCGACCTGGGCTTTCAGTTCTTTGGCATGACGGATGACATGGCGTCCGTGATCATCAGTGAACATACCCAGGTCATGCTGCTGGCCGAACCGACGTTCGCCTCGTTCACGGCCAAGGGCGTCGCCGATGCGACTGTGAACACCGAGGTGATCCTGGTTCTTGGCGTCGAGCGCAGGGATCAGGTGGATGAGCTAATCGACAAGGCCATTGCGGCGGGGGCCAGCCCGGCAGGCACTCCGCAGCAGGGCGGCGGCAGGTACCAGCGTGGTTTCGCCGATCTCGACGGCCACCACTGGGAGGCGCTGTGCCTGGATCAGCCGGCCGGCTGATCGCGGCGGCCAGCGCGGGGCTGACCCGAGCCGACATGATGGGATGCGTGTGATGAGCGGGACGGTAACAGGCCGGGTGAGCTCGGCCGATGGCACCACGATCGTCTTCGACCGGTCCGGCGCCGGACCGGCGGTAATCCTGGTGCATGGCGCGTTCACGGGCCGGGCGCATCCCATCCTGTCGGACGTGGCGGCGGCCCTGGCACCGTGGTTCACGGTGTTCAACTATGACCGTCGTGGCCGGGGCGAGAGCGGGGACACACAGCCCTACGCCGTCGAGCGTGAGGTCGAGGACCTGACTGCCCTCCTTGAGGAGGCAGGCGGATCGGCCATGGTGTTCGGAGGTTCTTCTGGTTCCGGCCTGGCGCTTGAGGCCGCAGCGCGGAACCCGGCCATATCGAAGCTGGCCGTGTGGGAGCCGCCATACCACGTCGATGAGAGCGCGCCGGAACTGTCGCACGATTTCGCGGCGCAGCTCGACGCCCTGGTCAAGGACGGCAGGCGCGGGGACGCGGTCGAGCTGTTCATGGTTCAGGCGGCCGAGGCTCCCGTCGAGGCGGTGGCCGCGATGCGGCTACAGCCGTCCTGGCCAGAAGCCGAGGCTGCCGCGCACACCCTGGCCTACGAGGCCGCTGTCATGGGGCCCGGGAATGCACTACCCGCCCAGCGACTGGCGGCCATTACCCAGCCCACGCTCGTGCTCACCGGCGGGAACAGCCCGGCGTGGATGACCAACGCGGGGAAGGCGGTCGCCGAAACCATCCACGGCGCGGTTCACCGTGTCCTAGAAGGCCAGACGCACAACGTGTCTCCCGAAGCGCTCGCTCCAGAACTGCTCGAATTCTTCACGGCCTGATCAGCGCAGGATCTCCTCAAGGATGCTCGCGCCGCCGGCACAGAGAACGACCTCGGCGCGAGCCACCAGGGTGAACCGTGGGATAATCGCCTCATAACGTCGCGATGTAAGGTGCTGGCGTGACAGGCGAATGGTTTCGTGGCATTACTCCGAGGGCGAAGCCGGTCGAGATCGATACGACCGTGGCGAACCCGGCGCGGGTATACGACTACTGGCTGGGCGGCAAGGACAATTTCGCCGCCGACCGGGAGGCCGCCGAGCGGGTGCTGGCCGTCTCGCCGGGCCTGCGCTTCCGGGTCCGGGCCAACCGGGCCTTCCTGGCCCGCGCGGTGCGCTACCTGGTGGCCGACGCGGGCATCCGCCAGTTCCTCGACATTGGCACCGGCATCCCCTCGGCCAACAACACGCACGAGGTGGCCCAGGCGGCCGTCTCGTCCTGCCGCGTCGTCTACGTGGACAACGACCCCATCGTGCTCGCCCATGCGCGTGCGCTGCTGGCCAGCGGCGCCGCGGGCGCCACCGCCTACGTTGACGCTGACCTACGCGACACCGACGAGGTCCTCGATGCCGCCCGGCGAACGCTGGATTTCAGCCAGCCGATCGGCCTCATGCTGCTTGGGATCCTGCACCTCATCTCCGATGCCGAGGATCCCTACGCGATCGTGGCGCGACTGCTTGCGGCCGTGCCCTCCGGGAGCTACCTGGCGATCTCACACCCGGCTAGCGATATCAACGCCGGGCAGGCCGAGGTGCAGAGGCGCTACAACGAGCGGGTGTCCACGCCGCAGACTCTGCGCACCCACGCCGAGGTCTGCCGGTTCTTCGAGGGGCTCAGCCTGGTGCCACCCGGTGTGGTCTACGTGCATACCTGGCGGCCCGATCCGGGAGACGACGCCCCCGAGGAAGTGGCCTCGGCGCACGGCGGGGTCGGCAGGAAACCTTAAGCGACCGGCCTGGTCGCTACCGCACCAGCCACTACCGCACCATGCCACTACCGCACCATGCCACTACCGGATCTGGGCCACTACCGGATCTGGCCGGTGAGGTAGCGCTCCAGCGTCGGGCCGATCGCCGCCGCCAGATCGTCCTGGCTGGCCGCGGCCAGCGGCTCTAGCCCCAGCACGTACCTGGTCAGGGCCAGGCCGAGCACCTGGCTGGCGACCAGTGCGGCCCTGAAGTTCGCCTCGGCAAACCCGTCCGCCTCGGCTGCACCAGGCGCACCCTTCGCATCAGAAGCCCTATCCCCATCATGCGCATCGTCCGCATCGGCCGTACCAGGCGTCTCAGACGCGTAAAGCGCACCGGCCGCATCGAACCCACCAGACGCCCCGGCCGCGCCGGCCGCCTCGGCCGCGCCAGCCACCTCGGCGAGCCTGCCCAGGATCGAGTCGGTGGCGAACTCCCTCAGCATCGCCGCCGCCTGCTCGCTCGTCACCGCCGAACGCATCAAGCCGAGGAAGGTCTCGCGGACCTCGTCGACAGCCCAGGCGCCGAGCACCGTGCGCAGCAGGTGCTCCCCCAGGCTCCGGCCTGGATCGCGGGCCCCCGGAGCGAGCGCCGCACTGATCAGTTCGCCGGGGATCACCGGCAGCCTCATGGCCGCGGCGAACAGGCGCTCCTTCGTCCCGAAGAAGTGATGCACCAGGGCGGGATCGACGCCAGCATCGGCGGCGATGGCGCGGATCGTGGCGCCCGCGTACCCGTGATCGCCGAACCGCGTCCTGGCCGCAGCCAGGATCGCCTCCCGCGTCCCGCTGTCGCCGGTTCGCCGCCCCGTTCGGCGCGCATCCTCACCTAGGTGAGTCAACCCACTTCCTCCGTTCGGCTGATGCTGGATGTTATCTGGGAGAAGCGCTCTTCCAGGGTCATTGGCGCCTCGCTCACCCGCGCATCCATGCCGCCCAGTGCGCGCCGCACCACGTCGGGCGGTGCGCCGGGAACCCGGAGTGTCCGGCCGACCAGGGCGGCGCGCAGGCCGGCTGCCTCCAGCACGCCGAACGCGCGAGCCCATGCATCAGTCTCCACCACCGTCACCCGGGCGTCGCCGGTGATCTCGGCGGCCGTGCCGCGGGAGACCACGCGCCCGTCCGCCATGATCACCAGCCGGCCGCACTCCCCCGCCTCGTCCATGTAATGCGTCGTGACCAGCACCCCGGCACCGGCCGCCGCCGTCTCGCCGATTGTCTCCCAGAGCCGGGCGCGGGCCAGCGGATCCACCCCCGAAGTCGGCTCGTCGAGGATGAGCAGATCGGGCCGGTGCGCCAGGGCCTCGGCGAACGCGACCCGCCGCTGCACGCCGAGCGGCAGGTCACCGACGAGCCTGCGGCCATAGGGACGCAGCGCCGCCGGCAGGGCCCGGCTCGTGTCGCCGCCGAACACCGCGGCCGAGAAGGCCAGGTTCTCGGCCGCGGTGAGGTCGTCGTAGAGCCCGAGGGTCTGCGGAAGGTAACCGATGCGCTGGCGTGTCCGGCGAGATGGCGGCTCACCGAACAGCCGCACCTCGCCCTCGGAGACCTGGAGCAGCCCGAGCAGCATCCGGATCAGGGTGGTCTTCCCGGCCCCGTTCGCGCCCAGCAGGCCGACGACCTCGCCGCTGTCCACCCGCAGGTCCACGCCATCGACCGCGATAGACCGCCCGAACTTCCTGGTCACGCCGACGCACTCGGCCAGCGCGCCGCTCACTGCCGGTCCCCGCTCGCCTGCGGGGCGCTTAAGGCGCCGCCTTCCCTCGTCGCTCGTCCCTCGCTCCTCAGTCCAGGCGACGCCGCGCCCCTCCGGCTCGCTCACTGCCGGTTCCCGCTCATCGCCAGTTCCCGGGCGAGGGCCGCCACCGTCACCGCATCCTGCAGGTCGGGCTGGACCGGCTCGCCATCCGCCGGGGCCCGACCGTCTGGCGCCCAGACCTGCCAGCGGGCGTTGCGCCGCCACGCCCGCCGCGCTTCGTCGCCCGCGGGCCGCGCATCCATGACCCGCACGGTGCCTGGCATCGACGCCACGATCTGCTGCGGGGTCCCGGCGGCCAACTCCCGGCCAGCGTCCAGGGCGAGCACGTGCGAGGCACGTTCTGCTTCATCGAGATAGCTCGTGGCCAGCACGACAGCCGCGCCGTCGGCGGCGGCGCGCGCGATCAGCGACCACAACTCGATCCGGCTCACCGGGTCCACGCCGGTCGTCGGCTCGTCCAGCACCAGCAGGGCGGGCTGGTGCAGCATCGCAGCGATGACGCCCAGTTTCTGGCGCATTCCGCCGGACAGCCGCCCGGCGAGCCGGTCCCGGGCGGCGGCGAGCCCCGCCCGCTCGAGGTAATCGGCCCCGCTTCCGGCCGCGCTGACGCCGTAGACAGCGGCGCGGAAAGCGAGGTTCTGCGCCACGGTGAGGTCCGGATAGGTGCCCGAGCCGGCCGGCTGATACCCGATCCGCCGCGCGGCCGGCCGGCGGATCTCGCCATCGCTGGCCGCCAGCGCACCGGCCAGGCAGCGCAACAATGTGGTCCGGCCCGCGCCATCGCCGCCCACCACCGCGCTGACCTGCCCGGCTGCCGCGCGGAACGTTACCCGATCAAGAGCAAGAACCTTTCCATACCAAACGGAAACCGCATCGGTGCCCCACCAGTCTCCGCTCACTGCCTGGTCGCTGCTCACCGTGCCTCCCCCGCTCACCGTGCCTCCCCCGCGCCCGCGCCACCATGCAGCGCGGTGCCCGCGGCGGTGGTGGCCAGCCCCCGCGGGGCCGCCGGGGTGCGCCGGCCCCGGCCCGGCGTGGCGGGGGCCAGGTAGGCGCGGAAGCGCAGCGTCGCGAGGGTGACCACCACCAGGCCGAGCAGGGCCAGGAACACGAATGGTGGCCAGAGCGGCCCGATGGGTTCCGCCCGCAGCATGACCCCTCGTGAGATCTCGTTGAAGTAAGTGAGCGGTAGCAGGTAGGAGATCCAGCGCACGCCGACCGCGATCGAGGAGAGCGGGAAGATCAGCCCGGAGAGCAGCACCTGCGGCAACATGATCATCACGGATAGCTGGATCGCCTGGCCCTGGTTCTCCGACACGCTGGAAATCAGAACCCCGAGGCCGAGCGTGACGAACAGGAACAGCAGTGCCCCGAGGGCGAATACGCCGAGCGAGCCCCGGAACGGGACGCCGAAGACCGCGACACCGACGGCGATGACGATCGCCAGGTCGAGGACGGCCACCGCGAAGTACGGGGCAATCTTGCCCAGGAACACGTCCCGGGGCCGGAGCGGCATGACCGCGAGTTGCTCAAGCGTCCCGGACTGGCGTTCGCGCACTACGCCGAGGCTCGTGATGATGGTGCCGACGAAGACCAGGACGACTCCGGCGAGGCCTGGGATCATGACTGCCGCCGTCTTGAGCCCCGGGTTGTAGAGCACCGTGACCTCCGGCGCCCGCGCGCCGGCCGTGCCCGCCGACGCGCCAGCCGTGCCCGCCGACCCGGGCGCGCCCGCGGTGTCCGCGGATGCCAGCGGGCCCGCCTGCCGCTGCATGTTGGCCAGGGCGGTCAGGGCGGCCCGCGCGGTGAACAACTGGCTGCCGTCGATGAACACCGCGGCCGGCGTCCCGGTCACGACGGCGACCGCCGCCCTGCCGTCACGCAACTGCGTCCGCGCCCACGATGCGCCCTCCGCAGGCTCCCGCTGCACCACATCGAAGGGTGCCCGCAAGACCGTCGCCCGGGCCTGGGGACCGGCGACCACGGTCGAAATCGTGGACACGTCGAAGCTCGCCGCGTAGCCGAACACGATGAGCAGGATGACCGGCATCACGATCATCATGGCCAGCGTGCGCCGGTCGCGCCGCAGCTGCCGGAATTCCTTAACAATCATCGCCCACATCGGGTCTCTCCCGTCCGGCGCTGCTCAGCTGGCCTGGTATTTCAACGCATGATGAATTCTACGCATGATGAATTCCATGTCAACCGCCCGGCACGCTCAGCGGGCGGGCCGGGATGGCCCGGCGGCGGTGAATCTGGTTCGGTGGGAGCATGGGCACTACCGCGCGGCACGCCGGCACGTGGACTCTGGAGGATCGGTTCGCATCGCCCTGGCATTGCCTCCCGGTGGAGGTGCCGCCCGGCTCCTACGCGCTGCGGGTCGAGCTGGAGTATGACCGGTCGGCCGCCGTGCTGGACCTGGGCTGCGCCGGCCCCGCGGGGTTTCGTGGCTGGTCCGGCGGCGCACGGCAATCCTTCGTCATCACCGCGGAAGACGCCACTCCCGGCTACCTGCCGGGCGAACTGGAGCCCGGTCGGTGGGAGGTGGTGATCGGCATCTACCGGCTGCCACCGGAGGGGATCGAGTACCGGCTGAGCGCCGAGGTGACCGACGGACGCGACCGCCTGATGCCCGAACCCCGGCTCGATCCGCCGCCTCCGCCGAGCGACCGGCCCGCCCGCCGCGGGTTGCCCGCCCGGGCCGGGCACCGCTGGCTCGCCGGGGACCTGCACACGCACACGGTGCACTCCGACGGCGCGCAGACCGTTCCCGAACTGGCCCGCTTCGCGAGCCTGCGGGGGCTCGACTTCATCGCAATCACCGATCACAACACGGTCAGCCATCACGCAGAACTCCCCGGCGCGGCGGCCAGGTATGGAATCACCCTTATTCCGGGCCAGGAGATCACGACGGAGGAAGGCCACGCCGGGGCGCTCGGCGATGTCGGCTGGATCGATTTCCGCGAGCCGGCGGATTCCTGGCTGGAGACGACGGAGCAGGGCGGCGGGCTGCTATCGGTCAACCACCCGATGGGCGGCCAGCTCAGCTGGACCATCCCAATGCGCCGGCGGCCACCGCTGGTCGAGGTGTGGCATTGGAGCTGGCTCGACCTGCGCTGGACGGCACCGCTGGCCTGGTGGCTGGCGTGGGACCCCACGGCGGTGCCGGTCGGCGGGAGTGACTGGCACCGGCCTGGCTCCGACGCGCCGCCGGGATCCCCCACCACCTGGGTCGAGTGCGCCGGGGACGAGCCCGAGGAGGTGCTCGATGGCCTGCGCGCGGGGCGGGTCTCGATCTCCGCCCAGCGGGACGGGCCTGTCCTGCTCCGGATGGACGGCGAGTTCGTCGCCGTCGGCGCGGAGGGTGCCACGCTGGCCGGGCCCGGCGGACCACGCGCGCGGGTGACCGGCCCGCTCGCCACCTTCCCTGAGGCCGACGGCTATCACCGCCTTCTCGACGCCTCCGGCGCGACTCTCGCCCTAGTCCACTAGCGCGGGAGTCCCGGCAACGACATCTGATGCGTTTTACCGTTGTTCCGACGATGGTTGATGCGTTCTGCTGTTGTTGCGGTACCCGAGCGGGGAGCCTCAGCGGACCCGGAAGACCGGGAATCCGGGTGCGATGGCCATCAGCTGCTCGTCGGTGGCGTCGGCCGTGATGTTCTCGAAGAACATGCCGACCTCCCACTTCCAGCGCTTGAGGTACGCGCGCAGCACCGGGGGCTTGTCCTCGTCGGCGAGTTCGGTGGCGGTGAACCGCTCGACCCGACGGCCCACCCGGAGCTCACCACCCCCGGCGACGCGCAGGTTACGCACCCACTGCGTCTGGCCGCGCGGGGCGACAAGGAACCTGTCACCGTCCAGGGTCAGCAGATTCACCGGCGTGCTCCGCCACTCGCCGCTTGTGCGCCCTCGCACGTACAGGACGCGGGATCCCATGACGCTGATCCCGGCGCGGGTCATGGCCTGGACAGTTCTGTTAAAGACGTTCACGGTGAAGCTACCTGGCTTCACGTAGCGGGGCGCTGGGTCGGTGCTCATCATCTTCGCTCCTTAGCGAGAGCATTGCTCTTGTCTAAGAGCAGTGTCGCATGCAAGGGTAGCGGAGTCAAGAGCAGTGCTCTCGTTTTCGACTAGCGCACGCTACTGGCGAGGAAGCGACTGATGAGCAAGCAGCCACTGGCGGAAGGCAGCCACTTGGCGGGCGGCAGTTACTCGCGGGGTAGCAGGGCGACCCGGGCACGCAGGATGGCTCGGGCGGACGAGACATTGCCGATCTCGTCCGGCTGGCTGGGGCACTCGCCGGCGGCGATCGCCCGCAGCACTCTGGTCCGCGCGTCAACAGGGCTGATCATCTCGAAGACCATCGTGGGATCGTGGTCAGCCATCGCCCTGGTCCGCGCCAGCACGTCGCCCGCGCCGCCGACCCAGACATCCTTGATGCCGCCGCCGAAGCCGTGATCGACGAGCAGCGACACCACATGGTGCTCCGCTCCGTAACTGAAGCTCATGGTCACGGCCTCTTGAAGGCCCCGATCGTCGCTATAACGCCAGCAGTCCCCGACCGCAGGCGCGCCGATCCGGGCCCCCCACGCCGGCTCGTCAAGGCCCCGGGCAGCAAGCCGGTCGGCGGCCTGTGTCGCCGCCGAGCGCAAATCCGGCCCGCCAACCGCGGCCAGCACGCGCAGGATGGCGAGTGCCTCCGCGGTGCCCGTCGCCTCCGCGGCAGGCACGATCGCCGTCGCGGCGTCGCTCTTGGCCCCGCCGAGTGCGGCGAGAATGTCCGAGCCCCACAACTCGGCGTCGAGCGGGCCGCCGATCTCACCGAGTACCATCCGTGCCTCGGTGAGCACGGCAGCGAATGCCTCACCGGGCGAGGAGCCGCCAAAGACGGCATCCAGATCAAGATCACCGGACATGAACGCAAGCCGGCTCGTCAGCGGATTCTGGACCCATGCCGGGCATCCTGCCACGGCCGCCGGTCCTGCTGCGGCAGTCTCCGCGAATCTCATTGTGCGTCCTGCGGGCGGCGCTAAGCCGAGGATGCGCCATGATGAGCGGGAACCGCGGGAGGAGACGTCATGGGATCAACGGCCAGATGGGGGATCACGCTCCCGCTGCGCGGCATGCCGCTGCCCGGCCAGCGGGACATCGTGGCGGCCCTTCCCGACCTCGGGTACACCGACGTCTGGTCGGCCGAGATGAACGGGTCGGACGCGTTCACGCCGCTCGCCCTCGTCGCCCTGTGGAGCAGCCGGCTGCGCCTCGGCACCGCCATCGCCGGGATCTACACCCGGGGACCGGCCCTGCTCGCGATGAACGCGGCCACCCTGGCCGCTCTCGCGCCCGGCCGGTTCGTGCTCGGCATCGGCGTGTCATCGGCGGTGATCGTGGAGCAGTGGAACGGCATCCCGCTGGACCAGCCCTACCAGCGCTCCCGCGACACGCTCCGGTTCCTGCGCGCGGCCCTGGCCGGGGAGAAGGTGACCGAGGAGTACGAAACGTTCAGTGTGCAGGGTTTCCGGCTTGAGGCGGCCCCGCAGCCGCCGCCGGCACTCGCCCTCGCCGCGCTGCGCCCCGGCATGATCGCCCTCGCGGCGTCGCACGCCGACGGCGCGATCACGAACTGGCTCGCCCCCGGCGACGTGCCCGCCGTGCGGGCGGTGGCCGGGCCGGACTGCGAACTGATCGCCCGCGTGTTCGTCTGCCCGACCACGGACGCGGATGCCGCCCGGGCCATCGGCCGGCGCCTCATCGCGGCCTACCTCACGGTCCCCGCCTATGCCGCCTTCCAGGACTGGCTGGGGCGCGGCGAGGCGCTGCGGCCCATGCAGGACGCGTGGGCCGCCGGTGACCGCCGGGGCGCCCTCGCCGCCATCCCCGACCAGGTGGTCGATGACCTGTTCATACACGGAGCGCTGGAACACTGCCGGGAGCGCGTCGCCGAGTACCAGGCCGAGGGCCTCAACACACCGGTCATCGCGATCATGCCCGGTCCCGGCGTGGACGAGGCCGACGCGGTCCGCGCGCTCGCTCCCGTGTGACCTGCCTGAGACCCGGCAGGCTCACCACGCGCCGGGAAGCTCCTCGCCGTACCAGGATTCGATGATCCGGTGCGCGATCGACACCGGCGGCGGCAGTAGCACGTCGCCGACGTCCAGCGCGCGGCGCAGGTCCTCCCGGCTGAACCAGCGCGCCTCGGCGATCTCGTCCTGGTCCACGTGGATGTCGAGGCGGGCAGAGGCCAGCGCGCGGAACCCGAGCATCAGGCTCTGCGGCATGGGCCACGGCTGGCTGCCCAGATAGCGGACCTGGCCGACCGTGATCCCGGTCTCCTCGCCGACTTCACGGACCACGGCCTGTTCCGCGGCTTCGCCCGGCTCGACGAAACCGGCCAGGATCGACACCCGGCGCTGCGGCCACTGCCGGTTGCGGGCCAGCAGGCACCGGTCATCGGGATCAGTCACCAGCATGATCACCGCGGGGTCGATCCTGGGGAAATGCTCGCTGCCGTCGACCGGGCAGTGCCGCGCGTGGCCGGCCGCGACCGGCTCCGTCGGCGAGCCGCAGCGCGGGCAATGAGTATGGGTCGCATGCCAGTTAGCCAGGGCGATGGCGTGCGTGAACAGGCCGGCATCGCGGTCGTCCAGGAGTACCGCCGCCTGCCGCAGGCCGGCGGGCCGGACGCCCGGCTCAGCCGGAGGTCCGGACATTGACCCGCGCGCGGGCAGCGCATCGGGATCGGCGCCGAGGCCGCCCGGCGGCCCGATGACGCCGAAATACGCGACACCCGAGGCGTCCACCCCGAGCAGGAGCCTCAGTCCCTCTGGCGCCTCGGCCGGGGGTACCAGGACAAGTTCGGCCCGCTGTGCTCCGAACCGGACCAGTGCCTGGCTGCCGTCCAGGACCAGCACCCGGGTGCGCGGGTCGGCCCACGCGGCGGCGAGCCACTCGGCGTCATCGCGGCGCTCGCCGGCGCGGTCCACATTGCTGCGGGCCAGCACAAACCCGCCCAGTTCCGCCGTGATCCGCTGCGCCTCGTCCGCGTTCCCCGTGCTCACGTTCCCGGTGCTCGAGCTCCCCGTGCTCGAGTTCACCGCGCTCGAGCTCATTGCGCCGCCGCGATCTCGCCACTGGCCGCCGCCAGTTCCTCCCACAGGTAGGCGGCCGCCTCCGCCCCCTTGAGCAGCAGCGCCATCTCGGCCTTCTCGTTCGGCGCGTGAATACGGTCCTCATCGAGACCGACCGCGACGAACACCAGCGGCGCCTCCAGGATGTCGGCGAGGTCCGCCTCCGGCCCGCTGCCCCCTTCACGGGTAAAAAGAACCTCCTGGCCGAACGCACGCTCCATGGCCCGCCGAGCCACTCGCACCGGGGCCGAGTCAAGGGCTGAGAAGGCCGGGCGCACACCCGGCCCGCCGAAGGTGACGGTGGCGGCGATGCCCGGCGGCGTGCGGGACGCCACGTACTCGCGGAGCGCGGCGACGACGTCGGCCGGCTCCTGATGGGCGACAAGCCGGAAGGAGACCTTGGCGTGCGCCTGGCTCGGCACGATGGTCTTCGGCCCGGGCCCGGTGTGCCCGCCCCACATCCCGTTGATCTCTGCCGTCGGCCGCGCCCAGATCCGCTCCAGGGTGGTGTAGCCGGCCTCGCCGCTGGCCGCCTGGCTGTGCCCGGCGTCGGCGAGCCACGCCTTCTCGTTGAACGGCAGCCGGGCGAAGATCTCGCGCTCCGTCGCGGTTAGCGGCAGCACGGTGTCGTAGAAGCCCGGCAGGGTGACCCGGCCGTCGTCGTCATGCAGGCCGGCCAGCAACGCGGCCAGCGCGTGCAGCGGGTTCGGCACGCCGCCGCCGAACGAACCTGAGTGCACGTCGGTATCCGGGCCGGTCATGTCGATCTGGGCGTCGATGAGGCCGCGCATGCCGACGCACATGGACGGCACATCCGCAGCCCACATCGTCGTGTCGGATATGACGATCAAGTCGCAGCCGAGCGCCTCCCGGCGGGCCCGCAGCAGGCTGGCGAAGTGCGGAGACCCGACCTCTTCCTCGCCCTCGATCAAGAACTTCAGCGAAACGGGAGGCGCGGCGCGACCGCCGGCGGCCAGGCAGGCGCGCACGCCCAGGGTATGGAAGAGCACCTGCCCCTTGTCGTCGGAGGCGCCGCGGGCCAGAAGTCGGCCGTCGCGCTCAACCGGCTCGAAGGGCGGCGAGTGCCACTCGCTGAGCGGCTCGACCGGCTGCACATCGTGGTGCCCGTACACCAGGACCGTCGGCGCTCCGGGGTCATCGGACGGCCAGTGCGCGAACACGGCCGGCCGGCCGGGCTCGGTGGGTTGACCTGGCTCGCTGTGCTCGCTGGGCTGACTGGGCTCGCCCGGCTCGCTGTGCTGACTGGGCGCGCCGGGGCCGCCGGTCTCCCAGATCTCCACGATCGGAAAGCCCGTGCCGCACAGGTGCTCCGCGAGCCAGTCGGCCGAGGCGCGGACGTCGTCACGATGCGCCGGATCCGCGGAGATCGAGGGGATGCTAAGCCACTGTTTCAGCCCATCGAAAAATCCCCGGGCGTTGTCCTCGATGTAGTCACGGACGTCCATGAACGCCGACCGCCTCCTCGCCTGGCCCTGCCCGGCACTCTAGCCGCAGCGGCTACCGCTGCCGGACGCCGGACACGGCCGATCAGATACGCGGCGGCGGCTCCGGGAGGGCGGCATACAGGTTGCCGGGTTAGCCGCTCGGGACCCGGATATCGTGAGCGGGTGGCTCAACAACTGATAACCGAGCGCCTTGTCCTCCGGCCGTGGAACGTCGATGACGCGGAGGCGGGCCTGGGGGTCTACGGCGATACCGAGGTCGCGCGGTGGCTGGCTCCGGTGATGGACAGCGTTCACGACGCCGCGGCCATGCGCCTGGTTCTGCAGCAATGGGTCGCCGAGGACGCGCGGATGATAACGCCGGCTGGCCGCTGGGCA
>DASWFT010000445.1:0-3902 GCA_036394075.1 Streptosporangiaceae bacterium | reverse complement strand
GGGCTGATCTGCGGCGATGAGCCGGCTGGCGATGGCGGCCTGCGGGCTCAGGCTCATGAGGGAGCTGGCGAGGTCGTTTCCCGCCCCTGTCAGGCCGTTGCGCCCGAGGGCGGCGAGTCCGTCGATGATGAAGACGGCGTTCGTGGTTGCCGGCGTCATCCGGGTTCGGGTGCATTGCCGCCAGTTCCACTGGCGGCAGGTGACGCCAGCGTCGTCACGCCAGATCACCTCGCCTGGCTTCGGGTGCTCGACAGCCGGCTCACCATGCGCCACGGTGTCGAAGTCCTCGTCGCCGGCGGCTCGGGCCAGCCGGGCCGGGCCCTGGTACTGGCCCAGGTCCTCGCCGCCAACTGGCACCAAGTTCGCGATCGAGACCGCGTTGTATGCGTCGGTGAGGCGGTCGATGCGGGGCAGCCCGGCGTCGAGACGGCGCAGCAGCGCCTCAACGCTCGGCCGGGTGCGCTGAGGCTTGGCGCCGAACGCCCGGTAGGCGGCGCGCCAGTCGGCGACTTGAGGCACGTCTTCGGGTGCCCGGCCATCGAGCGTGATCCGTGCCCGGATCTCGGCTCGCGCCAGCAGCTCGTCACTGATCTCGTCGGGCAATCCCGGCTCCAGGCCCTCGGCCACCATGACCAGCACGCGGTAGTCCGGGCGCAGCTCGAGCACATCGGGGGCCACGCTGACGGCCGCAAGAAACGCGCGTGCGCTCTCACTCACCTCAGCCGCGGTCAGCAGTGTCATCACCGGGCCGCACCCCCGCCGGCAGCCGGCTCGAACACCGTCAGGGCGAAACGCGCCACCTGCGCTGAGCCGGCGTTCACGTATTCGTGGGCCAGGTCACCGGCGAACGAAGCCGAATCTCCCTTCGCGAGTACCTCGGCGTGCTGGCCCACTCTGAGCTCAAGCTGACCGTCAAGGACGAGGAGCAGCTCGCGGGTTCCGGCCGCGTGCGCCTCGCTGGAGTGACTCTCACCCGGCCCGAGCGTCCAGTCCCACAGCTCGGTGACGTCCGGTGACTCAGCGCCGGCGACGAGCACGGCCCGCCCGCCGAGCTTCCCCCGCCACAGCACCGGGGCAGCGCCAGCCCGGGTGACCCGCAGCCTGGACGAACGGTCCATATTGACAAGCGCGGGCAGCCCGATGCCGAGCGCGTCACTGATGCGAAGCAGCGTCGCGATGCTCGGATTAGCCGAGCCCTGCTCGATGCTGACCAGCATTCTGCGGCTGACGCCAGAGCGCTCGGCCAGCTGGTCCAGGGTCCAGCCCCGGCTGCCCCGTCCCTGCCGGACCCGGCCGCCGATCGCTCGGGTGATGCTGTCCGCCCCGGCACGAGCCTCCAAACCTGACTGCCTCATACAGGGCATTATACTGCACTATCGGGAGATAGGAGAAGCCCATGACACCTGATGACCAGCCGGCAGCACCCGCCGGCCTGCGACCGGAAACAGCGGTCATATGTGCCGGCCGCCCTCGCCGCGCGGCCAGCGAGCCGGTCAACATTCCCATGGTGCTGGCATCTAACTTCCATGCCAGCATCACGGCAGCGCCAGGTATTGAGGAGCGCATCCGCTCATACGCACGCACAGACGCCACGCCGACCTGGGAGGCACTTGAGACAGCCGTGGGCCAGGTGGAGGGCGGTCACGCCGTGGCTTCTCCTCCGGCATGGCCGCGGTCGCTGCCGTGCTCGACCTCGTGCCAGCCGGCGGCCGCATCGTTGCCCCGAAGGACTGCTATTTCGGGGTCAGCGAGCTTCTGGCCGACGCCCAGCAGCAAGGGCGCTGGGCCATTGACCGCGTTGATCTGACCGACACCGCGAGCGTCCAAGCCGCCGCCGCCGGCGCGGACCTGCTCTGGCTGGAAACCCCCTCGAATCCGCTGC
Organism: Streptosporangiaceae bacterium; assembly: GCA_036394075.1. GTDB lineage: Bacteria > Actinomycetota > Actinomycetes > Streptosporangiales > Streptosporangiaceae > JAWWPY01. The sequence goes on along the minus strand of DASWFT010000445.1, from coordinate 2,020 downwards.
TTGACATAGCCGACCTTCCCGCTCTGTGCGCCGCCGGCCGCCACGCCGGGGCAATCGTCGGCGTCGACAACACTTTCGCAACGCCACTCCTGCAACAGCCTCTAGCACTCGGCGCGGACGTGGTCGTGCACAGCGCCACCAAATTCATTGGCGGCCACTCCGACCTGCTGTCAGGCATCACCATCGCCCGCCAGGAGGCCCTTGCCGACCGCCTCCGCCACCGCCGCGGCCTATCGGGCGCAACCCCCGGAGCCCTAGAGGCATTCCTGGCGCTGCGCGGCCTGCGCACTCTTGCCCTGCGGCTCGATCGCGGCCAGCGCAACGCCAGCGAACTCGCCCGCCGGCTCGAACAACACCCTGCCGTCAGCCGCGTGCGCTACCCCGGTCTTCCCGGCGACCCCGGACACCGCACGGCCGCCGCGCAAATGACCGGCTTCGGGGCAGTGCTGGCCTTCGAGGTCGCCAACGCCCCCACAGCTGACCGCCTCTGCAACGCCGTGCAAGTCATCGTCTGCGCCACCAGCCTGGGCGGCGTCGAAAGCACCATCGAGCGGCGCAGCAAGCTCCCAGGACAAGGTCACGTGCCCCCCGGGCTCCTGCGCCTAAGCGTCGGCTGCGAACATATCGACGACCTCTGGAATGACCTGAACTCAGCCCTCGAACAAGCATCGCGACCAGAGAACCGGACATAGAACCGGCGGCCGGGAACGGTCCCCCGCGCCACCGGCTACCAAGCACCTATCGTCGCGGCCCGAGACGCTTGCCCCCAGAGCATCCAGCAACCGGGCTGCAGAACAACCTGATCTGCACACCGCTGCGGTTGAGCACCGCGGTCGCCGTGACCGTGCAGAACGGCGGCAGTGTGCGCCCCGCCCGAGACGAGGGCCGATTACGCAGCGTAGAGAGAAGCGTGCCACTTACAGCATCCCGCCGAATATTTGATCCATCGCCGATCACCAGCGCAACCCATAGCAAGGCTCACGAACTCCGGCGAAGTCGAGCTTGTAACCTCAGGTGTGTAAAGATCTTTTAGGTTCGAGCTGATTTTCGCTTTACCTGATTCGTCCTGGGTAGGCGATGGCGAGCTCGTTGAGTGCTTCGCGCCAGCCCATGACGCGTTGTCCCTCGATGAGCCGTGCGGGCTGATCGCTGCGCTTGCCGGTTTCCTGCCGGCGTGCGGCGCGTTCGCGGGCCCGCTTGTCCTCGATGTTGATGATCGCCAGCCACAGCAGCTTGACGACCGCGTCGCCGCCGGGGAAGTGCCCGCGGGCCTTGGTCACCTTCCGCAGCTGGTAGTTCAGCGACTCGATGCTGTTGGTGGTGTAGAGCAGCTTCCTGACCGGCGGGGTGAACGCCAGGAATGGGGTGAACCTGTCCCAGGCGTTCTCCCAGACCTTGACAGCCTGCGGGTATTTCTGGCCGAGCCCGGAACTGGCGAAGGCGGCCAGGGCGTCGAACGCGGCATCAGCGTCCACAGCGGTGTAGATGGTACGCAGCCCGGCGGCGACCGCGGCGGCGTCACGGCGGGCCACCGGCCGCAGGCTGTTCCTGATCAAGTGGACCACGCATGTTTGCACCACCGTGTGCGGGAACGCGGCGCAGATGGCGTCCTCGAACCCGGCCAGCCCGTCACAGCAGGCGATGAGGATGTCGGCGACGCCGCGGTTACGCAGGCCGGCCATGACGCTGGCCCAAAACCGCGCGCCTCACCGGCGGCCGCCGTCTCGAGCGGGGTCTTGGCCAGCCAGATGCCCAGCACGTGCTTTTCCCCGTCGGTGTCGATGCCGGCCGCCAGGTAGGCGGGCTTGCTCTGCACCACGTGGTTGTCACGGACCCCGCCCCGATCGCGGCTGGGAACACCACGGCGTACACCGGATCCAGCGGCCGGCTCTGCCAGGCTTTCACCTCCTCCAGCACGGCGTCGGTGATCCGCGAGACAGTCTCCGCCGACAGCTCAGTGCCATACACCTGCTTAAGGTGGTGCAGGATGTCGCGGACGCTCATCCCATGCGCATACAGG
>DASWFT010000444.1:0-15279 GCA_036394075.1 Streptosporangiaceae bacterium | reverse complement strand
GTGGTGGGCACCCGGCGGAGCGACGGGGCGGCGCGGAGGTATTCGCGTTCCGCCTCGACGATGATCCTGGCCATCGTCTCCACGGTTTCCACCGGGTACTCCCCCACGCTGGTCTCGGCGGACAGCATCAATGCGTCCGCGCCGTCCAGGACGGCATTGGCGACGTCCGAGGCTTCCGCCCTGGTCGGCCTGGGCGAGGAGATCATGGACTCCAGCATCTGGGTGGCGACGATGACCGGCTTGGCCTTGTCCTTGGCCCGTTCGATCATGCGTTTCTGCGCCATCGGAACCGCTTCAAGCGGCATTTCCACGCCCAGGTCCCCGCGGGCGACCATGATCCCGTCGAAGGCTTCGATCACGTCGGGGAGTGCCTGCACCGCCTGTGGCTTCTCGATCTTCGCTATCAGAGGGAGGCTGACGCCGGCCTCGTCCATGATCCGGCGTGCGGGAGCGGCGTCCTCGGGGCCCTGAACGAACGAGAGGGCGATCATGTCCGCCCGCAGGCGCAGCGCCCAGCGCAGGTCTGCCTCGTCCTTCGCGGTCAGCGCGGGCACGCTGACCTTTACCCCGGGCAGGTTGATGCCCTTGTGGTCGGAGACCATGCCGCCGACGACGACACGGGTCCGGACGGCCACACCCCGCACGGCCAGCACCTCAAGGACTATGCGCCCGTCGTCCACCAGCACCCGGTCCCCCGGCCTGACATCGTCGGCCAGGCCGACGTAGGTCGTCGATGCCTGGCTGGAGTCACCAGGAACGTCCTCGGCAGTGATGACGAACTCCTGGCCCGCCGACAGCCGCACCGGGCCGGCCCGAAAGGTGCCCAGCCGGATCTTTGGTCCCTGGAGATCGACGAGCACGCCCACGCTATGCCCGGAAGCGTCCGAGGCGGCCCGGACCGCCTGGTAGGCCCGCTGATGGCCGTCCAGGGTGCCGTGGCTCATGTTGAGCCGGGCGACGTCGAGCCCGGCCGCCACGAGCGCGGCGAGCCGCTCTGGGCTGGAGGACGCGGGTCCCAGCGTGCAGACGATCTTCGCTCGGCGGCTCATGGCCTCTGCCTTCCGGCCGGTCGGGCCCAGCCGCAGGAGTATCGGCAGGTGAAATGGGCACACCTGATTGGTCTATACCACTTTAGGGTCGCGCCCAGCCTCATGCCGAGCCCTGACCGGCAACGTTTACCGAACGGTCATCCGCCATGGCGGTTGCCCCAGATCCCGGATCCGGCCGACCGGTCCGCGGCCAGCCCGGCCGACGGATCCGCCGCAGGCCCGGGCTCGGGCAGGTCAGGCGCCCACGTCACGAGTGCGCCCTGGGCCGGCGTGCTGGTGCTGCAGAGAGCCGACCATCTGGCGCACGATCCTGACCAGCCCGGGATCGCCTACCAGGTAGACCTGGCGGCGGCCTTCGCGGCGAGACTGAACCAGGCCCGCCAGCTTCAGCTTGGCCAGATGCTGGCTGATTGTCTGCAGCGTGCCGCCGGTCCGCTCGGCCAGCGTTCCCACGTCCGCCTCTCCTTCGGCGAGCGCCCACACGATGTGCAGCCGTATGGTGGATGCCAGGAGCCCGAACATTGCCGCCGCGTGCTGCAGCACTTCCGGCGGCAGGTCCCCGCCGTCGCCAGTGCCGGCGACCTGTGACACCTGACACCTCCCGCCGAGACATCCCGGAATATGTGCGGCATAGCCTCCCGGAACCTGCCGTGATGCGCAAACAGGGCGTACCGGCCGCGCGGTACGGTGTAATTACTTGCCGAGTTGCGCAACAATTAACCTGGCAGTCTGTACCCGCACCTGGCACCCACAGCATTGGCGAGGTTTGATTATGGCAGACTGGCGGCCCGGCGAGTCCCGCCGTGGGCGCACTGTGCCCCCGCACGCAGGGCCCCCGCACGCAGGGCCCCCGCACGCAGGCAGGTCCCGCGGCGGTGCCCAAATGTCTGGTGGGGCCAGACCACCGCGCACTGAGCCCGGTCGCCGCGGCAGCACACGAGAGTACCGGGCCGGGCTCCGGCCCGGCGGACAGCCCCGCGAGCCCCGGCCGGTCCGGCTGACCAGGCGCGGCAAGATACTGGTGTGGGTCGCCGCGGTGGCCAGCGTGCTCGTGGTGGTGGTCAGCCTGGGCGCCTACGCGATCTACGCGAAGCTGGATGGCAACCTGAGCGTGACGGACGCGTTCGGCGGGCTGAAGAACCGGCCGCCGCCGTCCGCGCACGGCGTGCAGAACTTCCTCATCCTCGGATCTCAGACCCGCGACCGGCAGGGGGCTGGCTTCGGCTACGACCCCGGTACCGACCTGTCGGACAACCTGATCCTCGTCCACGTGAACGCGGCTCACACGCACGCCACTATCGTGTCGATCCCCCGGGACACGATGGTCTACGAGCCGGCCTGCCGGGCGCGGACCGGCGGCGGCACCGTGCCCGCCATACCGCAGGCGATCATCGACGGGGCCATGAACCAGGGCGGCCCGTCATGCGCGGTCGCCACCGTGGAGTACCTGACCGGAATCCGGATGGATCATTTCATCCGGTTTGACTTCAACTCCTTCCGGACCATGGTCAGCGTGGTGGGCGGAGTTGAGGTGTGCCTGCCCCAGGCGGTGAACGACCCCTTCAGCCACCTGAACCTGCCGGCCGGCCGGCATCTGGTCACCGGGAACCAGGCGCTCGCGTTCGTCCGTACCCGGCACGGCGTGGGTAACGGCGGCGACCTGGGCCGGATCGAGCTCCAGCAGGAGTTCATGTCATCGCTCATCCAGAAGATAGACAGCCAGGGCACCCTGGGGAATCCGATCAAGCTCCTGAGGATCGCGGATGCGGCCACCAAGGCGGTCACTGTGGATCCAGGCCTGGGATCAGTTGCCAAGCTGCTCGGCATGGCCTCCGGTTTCCGCAACCTGCACAGCAAGAACGTCACGTTCGTCACCATGCCCACGATCCCGGACCCGGCCGACATCAACCGGCTGCTGCCCAGTGAACCCCAGGACGACCTCATGTGGCAGATGCTCAAGACGGACACCCTGTGGCATGGCGCTCTGCCCGCGCCGTCACCCCGACAGGTGCAGGTGGCGGTGCTCAACGGCACTGGCATGGCCGGGCTCGCCGGGCAGGCCGCGGCCGGCCTCAAGAAGCTCGGGTTCGACGTGGTCAGCGTCGGCAACGCGCCCCTGACCACGGCCACGACCAGCATCAGCTACCCGGGCACGGCCGGGGCCGGCGCTGCGTACGTCGTCGCCCGGGCGCTCACCGGGACCTCCGCCAGCCAGAACACGGGCAGCCAAACCACGGGCGGCGCGGGGCTCGTCACCCTGACCATCGGATCCGACTTCACCGGGGTCACGCCACCGCCCACCCCGGCCAAGGCACGTGCTACTACCTCACCCGCATCCAGCCCGCGGGCCCCGGCAGGTCTGCCGGCCGCCGTGGAAAGCCGCAACGCCGCGCAGAACATATGCTCCGGCGTCCCGGGCGCGAACCCTAACCCCTAAAGACCGGCCTAAGGCGTGTCCCGTGGATCTTGGCCGTCGCGAGCGGCCGCCGGAGGGATGGATCGCAAGGTGGAGGAGAAGCCAATAGCGGAGCTATTGGCGACGACGACAACGCCGCGAGGCGCCCTCCGGCAACTGTGCGGCAAACATCGGTGCAGCAGGCTGAAGATCCACGGGACACGCCTTGACGTCAACCGGCTCCTGATCCCTCAGGACATCGGGCGGGCCGTGGGCGGGATCGGCTCCGGGAGCACCGTGCCGCCGGTCAGGTACGCGTCCACGGCGGCCGCGGCCGACCGGCCCTCCGCGATCGCCCACACGATGAGCGACTGGCCGCGGCCCATGTCACCGGCCACGAACACGCCAGGCACCGAGGTGGCGAACGAGCGATCCCGCGCTACGTTGCCGCGCGCGTCGAAGCCCACACCGAGCTGGGCGAGGAGCCCTTCGGGCTCAGCCCCGGTGAACCCCATCGCCAGTAGGGCCAGATCGCAGGGCAACTCGCGTTCTGTGCCTGGTATGGGCAGGAACCGTCCGCCCGACGATTCCACGGTCACCAGGCGCAGCGCGCGCACCCGGCCGTCCGGGCCGGCCACGAACTCCTGCGTGGAGACGGCGTACACCCGCTCGCCGCCCTCCTCGTGGGCGCTGGACACCCGGTAGGTCATCGGGTAGGTAGGCCACGGCTGGGTTTCCGGCCGGTGGTCGGGCGGGCGGGGCAAGATCTCCAGCTGGGTGACCGACGCCGCGCCCTGGCGGTGCGCCGTGCCCAGGCAGTCGGCACCGGTGTCACCGCCGCCGATGATGATCACGTGCTTGCCGCGCGCGCTGATCGCCGGCTCAGCCACCCGGCCGCCGGCCGCCGCCGTCACCGCGCGGTTGGACAGCGGCAGGTACTCCATCGCCTGGTGGACTCCGGCCAGGTCGGCGCCGGGCACCGGCAGGCCGCGCGGCACCGTGGCGCCGCCCGCGAGGACGATCGCGTCGTGGCGGCCGCGTAGTTCCTCCGCGCTCACGTCGACGCCGGCGTGCACCCCGCAGACGAACGTGGTGCCCTCCGCCCACATCTGGTCCAGCCGCTGGTCGAGATGCTGCTTCTCCATCTTGAACTCGGGAATCCCGAAGCGGAGCAGGCCGCCGGGCGCGTCCGCCCGCTCATAGACGGTCACCGTGTGCCCGGCCCGGGTGAGCTGCTGCGCCGCCGCGAGCCCGGACGGCCCAGAGCCGACCACCGCGACCTGCCGGCCGGTGAGCACGGCCGGCGGCTGGGGCGTCACCCAGCCCTCCGCCCACGCCCGGTCGATGATCTCCACCTCGACCTGCTTGATCGTCACTGGATCGGCGTTGATGCCGAGGACGCAGGCGGTCTCGCATGGCGCCGGGCACAGCCGCCCGGTGAACTCGGGGAAGTTGTTGGTCGCATGCAGCCGCTCGGCCGCCTCGTGCCAGTCCCGCCGCCAGACCAGGTCGTTCCATTCCGGGATGAGGTTCCCTAGCGGGCACCCCTGATGGCAGAACGGAATACCGCAGTCCATGCAGCGCCCAGCCTGCTTCTCCAGCTTGCTGTGGCCGAATTCGGTGTAGACCTCGTGCCAGTCCTGGATCCGGATGTCCACCGGGCGGCGGCCCGGTGTCTCGCGCCGGGTCGTCATGAACCCCTTGGGATCAGCCACGATGCCACCCCCTCTCAGCCGTGCGCCGCGGCCATGACGGCCTCGTTCACGTCGCGGCCCTCACGCTCGGCGAGCCGTGCGGCATGCAGCACCCGCTTGTAGTCCTTGGGCATGACCTTGCCGAACCGCGCCGCCGCCGTATCCCAGTCGGCCAGCAGCCGGGCCGCCACCGCCGAGCCCGTCTCCACGTGGTGGCGCTCGACCAGGCCGCGCACGAGCTCGGCGTCGCCTTCGGCCAGCGGCTCGAGGTCGGCCATCTCGGTGTTCACCCGCAGCGGCTTGGGATCGAGCAGGTAGGCGACGCCGCCGGACATACCGGCCGCGAAGTTCCGGCCCACCCGGCCCAGCACCACCACGGTGCCGCCGGTCATGTACTCACAACCGTGATCGCCGGTGCCCTCGGCAACGGCGGTGGCGCCCGAGTTCCGCACGCAGAATCGCTCGCCTACCACCCCGCGCAGGAACATCTCGCCGCTGGTCGCGCCGTAGCCGATCACGTTGCCCGCGATGATCTGCTCCTCGGCGGCGAACGCCGCGTCCGGGTCCGGCGCCACGATGATCCGGCCACCCGACAACCCCTTGCCCAGGTAGTCATTGGCGTCACCGGCCAGCCGCAGGGTGATACCGCGGGGCAGGAACGCACCGAACGATTGCCCCGCCGAACCGCGGAAGCGCACGTGAATGGTGTCGTCGGGCAGCCCTTCGCCGCCCCAGCGCTTGGTCACCTCGTAGCCGAGCATGGTGCCGACCGTCCGGTTGACGTTGCGGACCGGCAACTCAAGCGCGACAGCGGTGCCGTCCTGCAGCGCACCCTCGGCGAGCTGGATGAGCGTGTTGTCGAGAGCCCGCTCGATCCCGTGGTCCTGCGCGACCGTGTGGTGGCGGGTGGCGTCGATAGCCGAGTGCGGCACGTGCAGCACCCGGCTCAGGTCGAGCCCGGCCGCCTTCCAGTGGCTGACCGCGCGGACGGTGTCGAGCCGGTCAACCTGGCCGACCGCCTCATCTAGCGTGCGGAACCCGAGCGCGGCCAGGTACTCGCGGACCTCCTGGGCGATGAACTCAAAGAAGTTCACCACGAACTCCGGCTTACCGGTGAACCGCTTGCGCAGTTCCGGGTTCTGCGTGGCCACACCGACCGGGCAGGTGTCCAGGTGGCAGACCCGCATCATCACGCAGCCGGCGACCACGAGCGGCGCGCTGGCGAAGCCGAATTCCTCGGCACCGAGCAGGGTGGCGATGATGACGTCCCGGCCCGTCTTGAGCTGGCCGTCGGCCTGGACCACGATCCGGTCCCGCAGGCCACCGCGGAGCAGCGTCTGCTGGGTCTCGGCCAGCCCGAGCTCCCATGGCGCGCCCGCGTGCTTGAGGCTGGTCAACGGGGCGGCCCCGGTGCCGCCGTCGTGCCCGGAGATGAGCACCACATCGGCGTGCGCCTTGGAGACGCCGGCCGCCACGGTGCCGACGCCGACCTCCGAGACCAGCTTGACGTGCACCCGGGCCGCCGGGTTCGCGTTCTTCAGGTCGTGGATGAGCTGAGCCAGGTCCTCGATCGAGTAGATATCGTGATGCGGCGGCGGTGAAATGAGGCCCACGCCGGGTGTGGAGTACCTCGTCTTCGCGATCCACGGGTAGACCTTGTGGCCGGGCAGCTGGCCGCCCTCGCCGGGCTTGGCGCCCTGCGCCATCTTGATCTGCAGGTCGTCCGCATTGACCAGGTACTCACTGGTCACCCCGAATCGGCCGCTGGCTACCTGCTTCACCGCGGACCTGCGGCGGTCGCCGTTGGCGTCGGGCACGTAGCGGTCCGGGTCCTCACCGCCCTCGCCGGTGTTGGACCGGCCGCCCAGCCGGTTCATGGCGATGGCCAGGGTCTGGTGGGCCTCGGCGGAGATCGAGCCGTATGACATGGCGCCGGTCGAGAACCGCCGCACGATGCTGGAGACCGGCTCGACCTCGTCCACCGGGATGGGCGCGTGAGCCGGGTGCGCCGTTGCGCCCAGCCCACGCGGGCTCCGGGTGTCCGCCCCGTCCGGGGCGGCCAGGCCAGCGTCGGCCGGGTTGGCGTCGTCCACACCGCGGATACGCAGCAGGCCGCGCAGGGTCATCAGCCGTGCCGACTGGTCATCGACCAGCCGGGTGTACTCCTTGAAGATCTCGTACCGGCGGCTCCGCGTGGCGTGCTGCAGCTTGAACACGGTTTCTGGGTTGAACAGGTGCGGCTCACCCTCGCGCCGCCACTGGTACTCACCGCCGGTCTCCAGCCGCCGGTGCGCCACCGCGCCGCGGGGCGGGAACGCGCGGGCGTGCCGCGCCGCGGTCTCGGCCGCGAGCACGTCGAATCCGACCCCGCCGAGCCGGGACGTCGTGCCCGCGAAGCAGGTGCTGATGACCTCCTCGCCCAGGCCGATCGCGTCGAAGATCTGGGCGCCCGTGTACGAGGCGACCGTCGACACGCCCATCTTCGACATGATCTTGAGCAGGCCCTTGCCGAGCGCCTTGATCAGGTTGTCCGCGGCTTTCTTCGCGCTGATCGCCTCCAGCATCCCCCGCCGAACCATGTCCTGGACTGACTCCACCGCCAGGTACGGGTTGACCGCGGCTGCGCCGTAGCCGACGAGCAGGGCGATGTGGTGGCACTCGCGGGCGTCGCCTGCCTCCACGATCAGCCCGGCCTGGGTGCGGGTCCGCTCCCTGATCAGATGGTGGTGCACCGCCCCGGTGAGCATGAGTGACGGGATCGGCGCGAGCGCGTGGTCCGGGCCTGTACCCCGGTCGGACAGCACGATGATCCGCGCGCCGTCCGCGATGGCCTGCGATACCTCGCCGCAGATCCCCGCCAGCCGGGCGCGCAGCGCGGCGCCGCCGCCCGCGACCTCGTAGCGGCCGTCCACCAGGTAGGACGCGTACCCGGGCAGGTCGCCGTCGTCGTTGATGTGGATGATCTTGTTGAGGTCGTTGTCGCTGATGACCGGGTAGGGCAGCACCACCTGGCGGCAGGAGGCGGGGCCCGGCTCGAACAGGTTCCGCTCCGGGCCGGTGGCCGATTGCAGGGAGGTCACGAGTTCCTCCCTGATCGCGTCCAGAGGCGGATTCGTCACCTGCGCGAACAGCTGGGTGAAGTAGTCGAATACCAGCCGCGGGCGGTCGGAGAGCGCCGCCACCGGCGTATCGGTGCCCATCGAGCCGATCGGCTCCGTGCCGGCCTTGGCCATCGGGCCGAGCAGTATCCGGAGTTCCTCCTCCGTGTACCCGAACAGCTGCTGCTGGGTGGTCAGTTCCTCGCTGTCATGAAGCTCGCGCTCACGGTCCGGCAGGTCGTCGAGGTGCAGCAGCCCGGCGTGTAGCCAGTCTTGGTACGGGTGCTCGGCGGCCAGCGCGGACTTGACGTCCGCGTCCTCCAGGATGCGCCTGCTGCTGGTGTCGGCGAGGAACACCCGGCCCGGCTGCAGCCGGCCCTTGCGGACCACGTCGCCCGGCTCGATGTCCAGCACCCCGACCTCGCTGGCCAGGACGACCAGGCCGTCGCGGGTCACCCAGTACCGGCCGGGGCGCAGCCCGTTGCGGTCGAGCACCGCCCCGATGATGGTCCCGTCGGTGAACGCGACGCACGCCGGGCCGTCCCACGGCTCCATGAGCGTGCCGTGGAACTGGTAGAACGCCCGCCGGGCGGGGTCCATCTCCTCGTGGTTCTCCCACGGTTCCGGGATCATCATGAGCATGGCGTGCGGCAGGGACCGGCCGCCCAGGTGCAGCAGTTCGAGGCACTCGTCAAAGCTGGCCGAGTCGCTGGCGGAGTTGTCCAGGATCGGCAGCAGCCGCTCCATCCCGCGCCCGTCGGCGGACACCGGGAAGAGGTCGCTGGCCAGCATCGCCTCGCGCGCCCGCATCCAGTTGCGGTTGCCCCGGACCGTGTTGATCTCGCCGTTGTGGGCGATGTAGCGGTAGGGGTGGGCGAGCGGCCAGGACGGGAACGTGTTCGTGGAGAACCTGGAGTGGACCAGGGCGAGGGCGGAGACGTAGCCGGGGTCCGACAAGTCTGGGTAGAACGGCTGAAGCTGAGGCGCGGTCAGCATTCCCTTGTACACGATCGTCCGGGAGGACAGGCTCGGGATGTACACCCCCGCCGCCTCGTGTTCGGCGCGTTTGCGCAGGCAGAACGCCCGCCGGTCGAGAACCAGGCCGCTTTCGCCGCCGTTCGCGGCGGAGACGAACAGTTGCGCCAGCCGGGGCAGCACGGCCAGCGCGCCCTTGCCGCAGTGCGCGGGGTCGTGCGGCACGTCACGCCAGCCCAGGACCGTCAGGCCTTCCTCAGCGGCGATCCGCTCGATGGCCGCGACCGCCTTGTCGCGCTGTCCGGCCCCGGCGTCTGCGCCTCCGCCTCCCGCCGTAGCGCTCGTGGAATCGTCGGCCGTGGAATCAGCGGGCAGGAACACCATTCCGGCCGCGTAGGAGCCCGGCTCAGGCAGCGCGAATGGGCATACCGCGCGGAAGAACGCGTCCGGGATCTGGGTGAGGATACCGGCCCCGTCCCCCGTGTCGGGGTCGCTGCCGGCGGCGCCGCGATGTTCAAGGTTTCGCAGTACAGTCAGCGCCTTGGCCACGGTGTCATGGCTGCGGCGTCCTGAAAGATCTGCGACAAAACCGACGCCACAGGCGTCGTGCTCGAACCGGCTGTCGTACAGTCCCCCGGTCCCCGCTGCAGCGGCAGGTGCCATTGGCACTCCTGTCGTCTCGTCCGTCTTTCGCGTTCTCGCATGCGGTCGGGACGACATTGGCCCTGCAGCGCGCGCCGCTGATCGCGGCACACCGCTGGCTCCTTGAGCTCGTGCTCCAGGTTACATCGAGATTACGCCACCAGAAGCATCATCCCCACCCCTTGCTGTTCGCGAAACACCTGACTCAGCACATTCACCCGGTTCACATGCGCTGTCACCACGGGGGACCACCGTCCAGGCTGGTCAGCCGCGGGGTTAGAGCCGGTCAGGCGCGGGTCCGCGCCGGTCAGGGGCGGGCCGGGCAGCCCGGGCATGAGTCAGGCAGGCCGGGCCTGAGTCAGGCGCGGGCCGGGGTGGCGCGGGTGCGGACGCCTGCGGCCAGTTCACCCGCCAGGTCGCGGACCGCGTCGATGCCAGCCCCCGGGTTCGGCGCGTCGAGCAGTCGCTGGACGAAGGCGGACCCGACGATCACGCCGTCGGCGAACCGGGCGACCTGCGCCGCCTGGCCCGCGTCGCGCACGCCGAGTCCCACCGCGACCGGCAGGCTGGTAGCCGCCCGGACCCGGCTGACCAGTCCAGCGGCCTCATCGCTGACCGTGTCGCGGGCCCCGGTGATGCCCATCAGCGACGCCGCGTAGACAAAGCCCCGGCAGGCCTGCGTGATCGTGGCGATGCGCGCCGCGGACGAACTCGGCGCCACCAGGAAGACCCGGTCGAGCCCGCAGGAGCCGGCGGCGGACAGCCAGGGGCCGGCCTCCTCAGGGGGCAGGTCGGGGGTGATCAGCCCGGCACCGCCGGCCGCCGCGAGGTCCCGGGCGAACCTGGCCACGCCGTAGTGGTCCACCGGGTTCCAGTAGGTCATGACCAGCACCGGAACGCCCGATTCCGCGACCGCCTCGACCGTCCCGAGCACGTCGCTGACCCGGACTCCCCCGGCCAGCGCACGGTGCACGGCCTCCTGGATGACCGGGCCGTCCATCAGCGGATCGGAGTAAGGCAGGCCGATCTCCACGACGTCGGCTCCGCCTTCGGCGAGCGCCAGAGCGGCCGCCACCGCGCCTTCCACCGACGGGAACCCGGCGGGCAGGTACCCGACCAGGGCGGCGCGCCCGTCCGCCGCGGCCTTCTCGAAGGCCGCGCTGACCGCGCTCACCGGCCGCCGCCCGCGGTGCTGCTCTTCCCAGGGGCGCTCGCCCCGGGCAGGTGGCCGAACCACCGGGCGGCGATGTCCATGTCCTTATCGCCCCGCCCGGACAGGTTCACAAGCAGCAGCGCGTCCGGGCCGAGTTCCGCACCCACCTGGAGCGCGCCTGCGAGGGCATGCGCGGACTCGATCGCCGGGATGATTCCAGCGCTGCGGCACAGCAGGGCGAACGCGTCCATGGCCTGGGTGTCCGTTATGGCGCGGTAGGTTGCCCGGCCGGTGTCGTGCAGCCAGGAATGCTCCGGCCCTACCCCGGGGTAGTCCAGGCCTGCCGACACCGAGTGCGTGGGCAGCGTCTGGCCGTCGGCATCCTGCAGCAGGTAGGTGCGCATCCCGTGGATCACGCCCGGCGAGCCGGCCACCAGGGTCGCCGAGTGGCGGCCGCTGGCCAGCCCGGCGCCGCCGGCCTCGCAGCCGATCAGCCGCACGGACTCGTCCGGGATGAAGGCGTGGAAGGCGCCGATGGCGTTGGACCCGCCGCCCACGCAGGCGATCACGGCGTCGGGCAGCCTGCCCGTCATGGCCAGCACCTGCTCGCGGGCCTCCACCCCGATGATCCGCTGGAAGTCGCGCACCATCGTGGGGAACGGATCCGGGCCCATCACCGAGCCGATGCAGTAGTGCGTGGTCGCCACCGTGCTCACCCAGTCACGGAACGCCTCGTTGATCGCGTCCTTGAGCGTCCGGCTGCCCGTGGTGACGGCGACCACCTCCGCGCCGAGCATCCGCATCCGGGCCACGTTCAGCGCCTGCCGTTGGGTGTCTTCCTCGCCCATGTAGACCACGCAGTCCAGGCCGAGAAGCGCGCACGCGGTCGCGGTGGCCACCCCATGCTGGCCCGCTCCGGTCTCGGCGATCATGCGGGGCTTGCCCATCCGCTTGGTGAGCAGCGCCTGGCCGAGCACATTATTGATCTTGTGGGAGCCGGTGTGGGCCAGGTCCTCGCGCTTCAGCAGGACCCGGCAGCCGCCTGCCTCGGCGGCGAACCTCGGCACCTCGGTGACCGGCGTGGGCCGCCCGGCGTAGTCGCGCAGCAGGTCGTCGAGTTGCGCCCGGAAAGCCGGGTCGGCCATGGCCGACCGGTACTCGCGGGCCAGTTCGTCCAGCGCCGACATCAGCGCCTCCGGGGCGAACCTCCCCCCGTGCGCACCGAAATGTCCCATCTCGTCGGGGACCGACCCGGCCTGGGCGGTAATGCTCATCCGCGGTCACCGCGCAGCGCCGGGTGTGAGCCCGCGGTGACCAGATCGGCCACTGCCGACCTCGGGTTCTTGCCGGTCACCAGGCTCTCCCCGACGAGCACCGCGTTCGCGCCCGCGGCGGCGTAGGCGAGGAGATCGTGCGGGCCGCGGATGCCCGACTCGGCGATCTTGATGATGCCATCCGGGATGCGCGGGGCGATCCGGGCGAACACGCCGCGATCCACCTCCAGCGTGGCCAGGTTCCGCGCGTTGATGCCGATGATCTTCGCGCCCGCATCGACCGCGCGATCCAGTTCGCCGGCGGTGTGCACCTCGACCAGCGGCGCCAGGCCGATGGACACGGCCCGCTCCACCAGGGAGACCAGCGCGTTCTGCTCCAGGGCCGCCACGATCAGCAGGGCCATGTCAGCCCCATGCGCCCGCGCCTCCCACAGCTGGTAGGAGCTAACCACGAAGTCCTTGCGCAGCACCGGAACCTGCACGGCCTCCCGGACGGCGGCCAGGTCGGCGAGGCTGCCGCCGAACCGCCGCGGCTCGGTCAGCACGCTGATCACCCGCGCGCCGCCGGCCTCGTAGTCCGCGGCCAGCGCGGCCGGATCGGCGATCGCGGCCATCGCGCCCCTGGACGGGCTGGCCCGCTTTACCTCCGCGATGACCGCCACGTCCTGGCCCTTGAGTGCGGCCATGGCGTCCAGCGGCGACGACCCGCGGGCTGCCATCTCCTTGAGCCGCTCGAGCGGCACCTGCTGCTGCCGGACGGCAAGGTCGGCACGCACTCCGTCAAGGATCTCGTCGAGCACGCTCACGCGGTCCGCTGTCTCCTCGGGTTAGATGCCTTGCGAAACTGATCGTAGCGAGGCCGCTTCGGCCGGGATGCGGGCCCCCTCCAGACATGCCCGGCCGCGACGCTGGGCCGCGCTGGCCGGGCGGGCCGGATCACGCGGGCCCGAAGCCTCGTTCCTCCAGGCCAGGCTCGCCAACGATGTCATCGTCCGCGGCGGGTGCGGCCAGGTATGCGCGGGCGACCGATGGGTGCAGCAGCGCCCCCGTGACGATGATGGCAAACAGTGTGCCACCGACGTACCGGGCGGCGAAAAACCGGGACAGCCCGAAGAGCAAGAACGCCGACTCGCAGCTCAACGCGATGATCCAAGCCGCGTGGGTGCCTGACCGCACGACCAGCGTGAGTGCGAACAGCCCCGCGACCAGCAGCATGGTGATGACTACCGACGGCACGTAGCGGCGGCTGTAGAAGAGCCCTATCGCGGCGGCCAGCGTGGCCTGCGCGAGCACCAGCCGGGTCATCAGCTGGATAACTACCCGCTGCTTGGCTGCTGCGGGCCCCTCGGGCCCTCGGTCCTGCCGCATACCGCTCACCTCCACCGGCATACCCCGCGGACCGGGACTGTGATCCTAATGCGGGCGCCCGGCCGATCCAGGACCCGGCCGGTCAGCCGGACTGGCGGCCTCGCGTGCGGGCGATCTAGCCACCGTATCGTGATCGTTATTCCCTGGGCCGGCATCGGTCGGATCCACGCCCTGGCTCAACGAATCCCAGAGGGTTGCCGTGTCAGCCGGGTGCGGGCGCTGTGCCGCAGGCTGATCGTAGCGACTTGACATGACCGGCCATGTGGCGCCGCGCCAGGCTACCAGCAGCCCGGCGGCGATCACCGCCAGAGCGCCGAGCAGGACGGCCCAGCGCCAGGGGAAGGCCGCCATCGTGACGTGCCCGGCCAGGCTCACGCCCGCGACACCCGGCGCAGCGCCGCCCGCCCCGGCCAGGCCCGGGGCGCTGCCCCCGGTCACCGAGCCGGCCGGCGAACTGGTCCGGCCGGCGGCCGAGGCGGCGGCCAGCACGGCCGCCGTGCCCAGGTGCATGCTGACCGCGACCGCCGCCCCGACGCCGAACGCGGCGAGCAGCACGCCGACCAGCCGCCGGGCCAGACCCCGGGTGGCCAGCACGGCGGCCAGGCCGGCCAGCGCGGCCAGCCCGAGCGCGCCCGCCAGGGGCACCAGATCCTGCCCGCGTACTGACACGGTGGCGGCCGGCAGCGGCCGCGCCGCGGCGGTCACCACCCGCGCCCAGCCCTGCCGGACCGACAGCAGAACGGACCCGGCCCCGGCCACCCCGAGCGCCAGCACCAGCGCGTATTCCCGCCGCGCCGACGCCGCGGGGCGGGCTCCGGTCACCGCGTCACCCGGCACCGTCTCATCCCATCACCGTCTCATCCCATCACCTGGTCATCCCATCACCTGGTCAGCCCGCCACCTGGTCAGCCCGCCGCCGCGTCCAGCATGGCGGCGTCGAAGCAGGTTCTGTCGCCGGTATGGCAGGCCCCGCCGACCTGGTCTACCTTGACCAGCACCGCGTCCCCGTCGCAGTCGAGGGCGACCGACTTCACGCGCTGCAGGTGGCCGGAGGTCTCCCCTTTCACCCAGTACTCCCGCCGGCTCCGCGACCAATAGGTGCACCGGCCGGTGGTGAGGGTCCTGTGCAGCGCCTCATCGTCCATCCAGCCCAGCATGAGCACCTCACCAGTGTCATATTGCTGGGCGATGGCGGCGACCAGCCCTGCGGCGTCACGCTTGAGCCGCGCCGCGATCTGCGGATCCAGCCGGGACGGCCGCCCGTTCCCGGTCTCTTCCCTGCTCATGTCCCCGATCCTTCCGCCGCCGACCCCCGGGTGAATACCATCGCGGGATGACCCTAGCCCGCGATGAGCGATTGGCCCTGTGCGCACTGCTAGACCGAACTTGCCGTAGCGCTCCGTAACGATCAAGGGTTGACGTGCGAGGACGGTGTAATCTAGCTTGAAGTTGTAGCCAGTGAATTGAGGTAGTTGCAGGCCGGTTCCTGGTCATTACCGCTATACTGCCTGGCATGGGCCGTCAGATCGGTGCGATGCACGTGGCCAGGATCCCGAGCCGGTATGTGAGCAAGTCGGGTGAGGAACGGCGCTATGAGAGCGTGCTGCTGCGCCGCACATTCCGCCAGGAGG
>DASWFT010000443.1:0-23785 GCA_036394075.1 Streptosporangiaceae bacterium | reverse complement strand
AGCCCAGCGGCCTGATCTGCGTGGTCACCGACCGGAGCACCAAGCCGCCCGTCCTGGCACCAGCCGACCTGCACGCCGAGTCCGGCCGCGGCCTGCAGATCGTGCACGCCCTCGCCGATACATGGGGGTGGACGACGCTCAGCACCCGGGAGAAGGCCGTCTGGGCTGCCCTCGGGCTTCCAGGCACCGGCCGATGGGCAGACGGCTAGCCTCTACCCAACCTGGCCCGGGACCGGGCGCAATGACGAGCCCTCGGCACTCACGTGGCTAGTCACTGGTTCTCCGGCCTCGCGGCCGGTGAGGGCTGGCTGGGGGCGCCAGCGACTGTGCTGGGTGCCGACCTCGCCCACCCGGATGAGGTCTAGCCGTGGGCGCGGGCCGTCGGTGCGTCCGGCGAACGGCCTCCGGCGGCCAGCCTGGTACTGGTCGGCCCAGTCGGCGCCCGGTCCGGCGTAGTCCTGATCGGCGGCGGCGTGCAGCGTCCAGTTCGGGTCATACAGGTGCGGCCGTCCGATCGCGACCAAGTCGGCACGTCCGGCGAGCAGCAGCGAGTTGACGTCATCGTAAGACGAGATCGCGCCGACAGCGATCACGGCGACGCCGTGCTGGCCGCCGATCTCGTTGCGGATCCGGTCTGCGTAGGGCGTCTGGTAGCTGCGCCCGTAGGCGGGCTGCTCGGCCTTCACCACCTGCCCAGTGGACACGTTGATCGCGTCGGCGCCGTGCCGGGCGAACGCCTGGGCTATCTCGACCGCGTCCTCGACGTCATTGCCGCCTTCGTACCAGTCGGTAGCCGAGATCCGCACGCTGATCGCACGTTCCGGCGGCCAGACCGCACGGATGGCATCGAACACCTCTAGCGGATAGCGCAGCCGGCCGGCCATCAGCCCTCCGTAGGCGTCAGTGCGCAGGTTCGACAGCGGGGACAGGAAAGACGACAGCAGGTAGCCGTGCGCGCAGTGGAGTTCCAGCAGGTCGAAGCCGGCCCGCGCGGCCGCCTGGGCGGAAGTGACGAACTGATCCTTGATCTGCTCCATCTCGATGAGAGTCAGCTCGCGGGGGACCTGGTTGCCCTGGGAGTAGGCCACCGGCGACGGCGCCACCACCGCCCAGTTGGCTTCGGGCAGCGGTTCGTCGATTCCCTCCCACATGAGCTTGGTGGAGCCCTTGCGGCCTGAGTGGCCCAGCTGGATGCCGATCTTGGCTGTGCTCCGGTCATGCACGAAGTCGACCACCCGTTTCCATGACGCTTCGTGCTGGGCGGTGTACAGGCCAGCGCAGCCGGGCGTGATCCGGCCGGTGGGCGACACGCAGACCATCTCTGTCATCACCAGCCCGGCACCGCCCAGTGCGCGGGCGCCGAGGTGGACCAGGTGGAATTCGCCGGGATCACCTTCCGCGGCGGAGTACATGTCCATCGGCGAGACGATGACGCGGTTCTTCAGCTGCACCCCGCGGAGCCTGAATGGCTGGAACATCGGCGGCCCGGGGGCGGCCGCCGGAATCAGGCCGCGGCGGGCCTCGTGGGCGGCGAACCAGTCGTCCATGCCGGAGACGAATTCCGGGTCGCGCAGACACAGGTTGCCGTAGGTGATCCGGCGGCTGCGGGTCATGATGTTGAATGCGAACTGCTGTGGCTCCTGGTTCACATAGTGGCCGATGTTCTCGAACCACTCCAGGCTGGCCTGGGCCGCGCGCTGGGTGGACAGCACGACCGGCCGGCGCTCCAGCTCGTACGCGGCGAGGGCGTCGGCCGCCGAATCGTTCTCGTGCAGGCAGGCGGCCAGCGCCAGCGCATCCTCCATCGCGAGCTTGGTACCGGATCCGATCGAGAAGTGCGCAGTGTGCGCGGCGTCCCCGAGCAGCACCAGGTTGCCGTGCCGCCACGTCTCGTTGCGCACGGTCGTGAAGTTCTGCCACTTGGAGTTGTTGGCCAGGATCTGGTGTCCGTCCAGGACGTCGGCGAACAATTCGCGGACACGGTCGATCGACTTCTCATCGCTGATGCCGGGGGGCAAGGGCGTTGCGGCGAGGGCGGCGAAGCCGGCCTGGTGCCACACCTCGCCGTGCATCTCGACGATGAACGTGCTGCGATCCTGGCTGTACGGATAGCCGTGGATCTGCATTACCCCATGTGGCGTCTCACGGATATAGAACTTGAAGGCCTCGAACACAAGGTCGGTACCGAGCCACATGTACTTGCTGTGCCGCGGCTCGAGGCTCGGCTGGAAGACGTCGGCGAACTTGGTGCGCGTGGCCGAGTTGGCCCCGTCGGCGGCGACGACCAGGTCGTGGCCCCGGCGGAGTTCGTCGGCGTCCGGCGCGACAGTGCGGTACCTGAGCTGCACGCCGAGTTCTGCGCAGCGCTCCCGCAGGATCTGCAGCAGCCCCTGACGGCTCATCGCGGCGAACCCCTGGCCGCCGGTGGTGGTGACCGTGCCGCGGAAGTGCACGTCGATATCGTCCCAGCGGGCGAATCGCTCGGCCATCTTGGCGTAGATCACGGTATCGGCGTGCTCGATGCCGCCCAGGGTCTCGTCGCTCAGCACTACCCCGAAGCCGAATGTGTCGTCCGGGGCGTCGCGCTCCCAGACGATCACATCGTGGGCCGGGTCCAGGGACTTCATCAGCGCCGAGAAATACAGCCCCCCTGGCCCGCCGCCGACTACCGCGATGCGCACTTTCTTGAACACCTCTTGGCTATCGTTATGTATATATCGTTTTTAAAATGTACGTTAAAAATCCGCTATATTACTTAACGATAAGTCGTCCCGGATGCCGAGATCGCGCGGCTGGGTTTCGGCCGTTGATCGAAGGGCGAAGCGCTGCACTTTCCCGGTAGCAGTCCGCGGGAGGGCGGCGATGAACTCCATCGAGCGCGGGTACTTGTACGGCGCGATCAGCGTCCTGGTGAAGGCCTGAAGCTCCGCGACCTTCGCCGCGTCGCCCGTGACGCCCTCATGCAGCACCACGAGCGCGTGCACGATCATCCCGCGCTCGTCATCGGGTCGGCCTACGACCGCGCACTCGACTACGTCCGGGTGCGCTTCAAGGGCCCGCTCGACCTCGGGCGCCCCGATGTTGTACCCCGATGAGACGATCATGTCGTCGCTGCGGGCCTGGTACCAGAAATAGCCGTCGGCGTCGCGGATGAAGGTGTCACCGGTAATGTTCCAGCCGTTCTGGACGTATGCCGCCTGGCGGGCGTCATTCAGGTAGCGGCAGCCGGTGGGCCCCATGACGGCGAGCTGTCCCGGCGCTCCGTCGGGAACGGGAGTGCCATCCGGGCTGAGGACCGCGATCCGGTAGCCGGGCACAGCGCGTCCGGTGGCGCCCGGCCTGATGCCGCCATCGGCGGCGGAGACAAAGATGTGCAGCATCTCAGTGGTGCCGATGCCGTCGATCAGCCGCACGCCCGTGGCCCGGTGGAACTCCTCCCAGACGGCCTTGGGCAGGTGCTCGCCGGCGGACACCGCCCGCCGTAGCCCGAGCAGCCTGCCCGCCATCCCGGCGCGCAGCATCGCCCGGTACGCGGTCGGCGCGGTGAACACTATGGTCGCACCGTGAGCATGAATGGCCTCGGCCAGTTCGGCCGGCGTCGCCTTCTCGAGCAACAGCACCGATGCGCCAGCCCGCAGCGGGAACACCAGCAGGCCTCCGAGCCCGAACGTGAACGCCAGCGGCGGCGTGCCGGTGAAGATATCGGTCGGGCGGGGCTGGACGAGGTGCTTGGAGAACGTGTCGGCGATGGCCAGGACGTCGCGGTGGAAGTGCATGGTGGCCTTGGGCTTGCCGGTTGTGCCTGAGGTGGTGGCCAGCACGGCGACGTCGTCGGCGGCCGTCTCGACATCGGTGAACGAGGCGCTCTTGCCGGCGCATCGGGCGATGAGGTCCGATGGGCCGTCGTCCCCGAAGGTCACGAGCGGCAGTTCCGGCGCTGCGTCGGTCAGCTCGGCGGCGAAACGGTGATCGCAGAGCAGGATGGTCGACCGGGTGAGCCCGACGAGATCGGCCAGCTCCGCGCTTCGCAGCAGCGGCATCGTCGTCACGGCCACCCCTCCGGCCTTCAGCACGCCGAACCAGCAGGCCACCAGCCAGGGGTTGTTCGGGCCGCGCAGCAGCACCCGTTGGCCGGGAACCAGGCCGAGATCCTCGCTGAGCACGCGGGCGACCTGGCTGGACCGGGCGAGAAGCTCTCCGTAGCTCCAGACCGCGGCCGGCGAGCGCAGGCAGGGCCGGTCCGCCCCTCGCTGCGCCACCACGTCGTCGAGCAGGGCGGTCGCGCAGTTGAGCCGGTCCGGGTAGTTCAGCTCGGGCAGATCGAAGCACAGCTGAGGCCACTGCTGCACGGGAGGCAGGTTGTCGCGGCAGAACGTGTCGGCATGGGCGGACGGTGACAGCTGCATCACGGACCTTCTACCTGTGGGCGGCACATGATGACGCTAGTATGCCCTCCGAGTGACGACAGTCAAGGTAGCAACATAGAGCGTCCGGTTGGCGATGAGAAGCGATGGTGACGGCGTGTCCACACCGACTGCCGCGCAGACCGGCCCCGGCGAGGCCCAGCCGAGAGAGCTGATCGTCACCATCTACGGCCTGTACGCCCGCGCCGAGCACAACTGGCTGTCGGTGGCGTCGCTGGTCCGGCTGATGGCCGACCTCGGGGTTGACGGACCGGCCGTGCGTTCCTCGGTATCACGTCTCAAGCGCCGTGACACGCTGCGCAGCCTGCGGCTCGACGGCGCCGCCGGGTATGCCCTGTCGCCGTCGTCACTGGAGGTTCTCCGCGAGGGTGATGCCCGCATCTTCGACCGGCGGCGTGCCACCCGGGAGGATGGCTGGGTACTGGTGGTGTTCTCGGTTCCGGAGCGGGAGCGGGACAAGCGTCACGAGCTGCGCACCTGGCTGACCAGGCTGGGATTCGGCACGGCTGCCCCGGGCGTCTGGGTGGCTCCGGGCATCGTGGCGGACGAGACATGGGAGGTGCTGACCAGGCGGGGCTTGGACACCTACGCCGACATGTTCCGCGGCGCCCACCTGGCCTTCGCTGACCTGCGCGGCAAGGTCGGCCAGTGGTGGGACCTCGACGAGCTCTCCGCGCAGTACGCGCAGTTCATAGGTCATTTCCGGCCGCTGGCCAAACGTTGGGCGAGAAAGCCGATGCCGGCCAGGGATGCGTTCGTGGAGTACATCCCGATGCTGACATCCTGGCGCCGGCTGCCTTACCTCGACCCGGGCCTGCCGCTGGACCTGCTGCCCGGCCGATGGAACGGCGTAACCGCCGGCGACCTGTTCGCCGAGCTCAACCTCCAGCTGGCCGATCCTGCCCGCCGGTACGCGTTGAGCGTCATCCACCGCTGAGGCCCGCTCATGGTGGCAGCTCGGCGGCACCCTGCAACTCGACCAGGGCGTCGGCGTCCCAAAGCCGGGTCACCCCGATCGCCGCCATCGCCGGGTAGTGGTCGCCCACCGCGCGTCGCCATACCGCGCCGATCTCGCCCGCATGGACCTTGTAGTCGTCCATGTCCACGATGTAGATCGTCAGGCTCGCGAGCTGGCCGGGTGCGCCCCCGGCCGCCCGCAGCGCGGTCAGCAGGTTGCCGAGAGCCTGCTCGAACTGCTCGACGATGGTCGAGCCGACAATCTGCCCGCCGGAGTCCAGGGCCGTCTGCCCGGCCAGGTGAACTGTCGTCGTGCCCGAGGCGCGAACGGCATGCGAATAGCCGGACGGCTTAGCCAGCTCGGCCGGGTTGATCAGCTCCACGCTCATGTCCCGGTCCAGTGGGGCGGGCGGCGCTCGTTGAACGACGCGTGGAACTCGGCGTGGTCATTGGTGGTCATCAGCAGGGCCTGGGTCATGGCGTCGAGCTCCATTGCGCCAGACAGGGACATGTCCAGCTGACGGGTCAGCAGTGCCTTGGTCTGGGCCAGGGCGAGGGTCGGACCGTCGGCCAGCGTCCGGGCCAGCCGGGCAACGGCCTCGTCCAGGTCATTGGCGTCCACCAGCTCGCTGACCAGCCCGTACCGATCGGCGGTGGCGGCGTCGATGGTGTTTCCCAGCATGAGCAGCTGGGTCGCCCGGCCGAGTCCCACCACCCGCGGTAGCAGGTAGGCAGCACCCATATCGCCGCCGGAGAGCCCGACCTGGCTGAACAAGAACGCGAATCGCGCCGACCCGGAAACGACGCGGAAGTCCGAGGCCAGCGCGATGACGGCGCCCGCGCCGGCCGCGATCCCCTGGATCCCGGCGACGATCGGGATCGGCACTTCGCGCATGGCCTTGATGACGTCACCGGTCATCTTGGTGAACGCCATCAGATCGCGCGGCCTCATCGTGACGAGCTCGCCGATGATCTCATTGACGTCGCCGCCGGAGCAGAATGCCTTGCCGCGCCCCCGGATGACGAGCACCTTGGTGTCGCCGCGGTACGGCAGCTCGTGCAGCAGGTCACGCAGGTCGGCATAGCTCTCGAAAGTCAGCGGATTCAGCTTCTCCGGGCGGCTGAACGTGACCGTCGCGACCCCGCCGGAGACCCCGAAGTCGAAATGCTGCCAGTCCTGCGTCAACGGCGCCGACGCCCTGAATCGACTTGCCACGATCACCTCTCCCTGCGCTGCGCTGCGCTGGTCAAACGTGTCCCAGGTCAAAGACATCGGCCTCATCGTGCTGGCGGACGACGCCGGTCCTCCTTAGACGCCGGGCTACCGCCAGGGTGGAATACGCCGAGCACCCGGAGCGTGGCTCGTCCGGTGTTTTCCAGGCAGTGCGGCTGTCCAGGCGACAGGTGCACGCAGCTGCCCGGAGCAAGCGGATGGTCGGCCGGTCCGGCGTGCAGTACGCCCTCGCCCTCCAGAACCAGCACCACCTCGTCGTATGGGTGGCTGTGCTCTGGCGCCCGGCCCGGCGGAATCTCACCCACGAACTGGGTGGCCGCGCTGCATCCGTTGCCGGGCCCGAATAGGACGCGGAACCGGCGGTCCCCGGTTACTTCCTCCGGGCAGTCTCGCAGCTCGGACAGCCGTGGCCCGGTGGCCTGGCCGGGAGCGCCGGCCCAGCCCGGCGTTCCGGTCCCGCCCGGATCGGCGGCTCCGGCGGGCAGCGAGACACTGTCTAGCCTGAGCGCGCCTGGGCCGTCGGCATACAGGCAGTAACGTCCGCCGGGCGGCAACCACAGCCCGGTGTCGCGCCAAACTGGCCTGGCTGGCTCGGCCCCGGATCTCAGCCGGCCGATCCCTGCGATCACGAACCAGAGTTCGCCGCCCGGTCCGGCCGTGCCCTCGAACTGTGACCCGGGGAACACCTCCACAAGCTGCCGCAGCAGCCCTTCCCGCCCTGCGCCGGTATCTAGGACGGTGCGTACAACAGCACCGCCGCCCTCGGTCATCCGGGCCTCCTCGATGGCGTCGTTCCGCGGACGAGGTACGTTCGCTCCTTCCTCATCGTCCCTCATCGTCCCAGGTATGCGCGCTTCAGGTCCTCGCTGCGCAGTAGCTCAGACGCCGGACCCTCGAGCACGATGACCCCGGTCGACAGGACATAGCCGCGATCGGCGATCGACAGCGCCATCGTCGCGTTCTGCTCGACCATCAGCACCGCGACGCCGGACTCGTGGATCTTCTTGATGATCTGGAAATTCTGCTGTACGAGCGCGGGTGACAAGCCCATGGACGGCTCGTCCATCAGCAGCAGCCGCGGGCGCGACATCAGGGCGCGGCCCATCGCGACCATCTGCTGCTCGCCGCCCGACAGCGTGCCCGCGAGCTGGCTGCGGCGCTCGTACAGCCGCGGGAACAGCGCGTGTACCCTCTCGAAGTCATCATCGAGCTTCTCGCCACCGCGTAGCACCGCGCCAAGCTCAAGGTTCTCCCGGACCGTCATCTGCCCGAACAGCCGGCGGTTCTCCGGCACGATCGCGATCCCGGCGCCGATCCGCTGCGGCACCGGCCAGCGCGTCACATCCTCGCCGCCCAGCAGCACCCGTCCCGCGCGCGGCCGCACGATACCCAGGATCGTCTTCAGCGTCGTCGACTTGCCGGAGGCGTTGCCGCCCAGCAGGCACACGAGCTCGCCCTCGTCTACCTGCAGCGAGATTCCCTCCAGGATCCGCATCTGGGCGTAGTACGTGGTGACGTCGTCGACGCTCAGCAGCACGGCCATCACCCCGCGTCCGTCAGCGCCTCGGGGTCACGCCCCATGTAGGCCTCGACGACCGCCGGATGACTCGCGACCTCGTCGAAGCCACCCTCGGCGATCTTGACGCCGTGGTCGATGGCGATTACCCGGTCGGAGCAGCCCGCGACAACGTGCATGTCGTGCTCAATCACGAGGATCGCGACGTCGCGCTCGTCGCGCAACCGCCCGATCAGCTCGGTGATCTCGTGGGTCTCGGCGGGATTCATCCCTGCGGCGGGCTCGTCGAGGAGCAGCAGCCGGGGCCCGGTGGCGAGCGCGCGGGCGATCTCCAGCCGCCGGCGGTTCGCGTACGACAGCGAGTAAGCGGGCTGATCCCAGCGGTACCCGGCCAGCCGCTGGCCGAAGAACGACAGCACGTCCTCGGCCAGCGCCCGCACCTCGCGCTCCTCGCGCCTGGCCCTGGGCAGGCGGAGGATCGACTCCCACGGCATCGCCCTGGTGCGGCCATAGGTCGCGGCCATCACGTTCTCGATCACCGACATGTTCAGGAACAGCCGCAGGCTCTGGAAGGTCCGCGCGATCCCCATCTGGGCGATGCGGTGCTGCGGCTGCCCGGCGATCGACTGCCCGCCGAAACGGACGTCCCCGGAGTTCGGCTGATACACGCCCGTGATCACGTTGAAGACCGTCGTCTTGCCTGCGCCGTTGGGCCCGATCAGGCTGACGATCTCCCTGTCGTCAACCTGCAGGTCCAGCTCGGAGAGGGCCCGAAGGCCGCCGAATGACAGCGAAAGACGATCGAGATTCAGAACGGGTGCTTTCGGTGGCCCGCCATCGCGAGGGTCAGGCTGCACTGGCGGGTTCCCGGCCTCCCCCAGCCGCTCGGGTGCAGTGTCTCCCGCTCGCTTCCGGGGCCCCGCCCGCCTCCCCATTCCCCCTTCACTGCGCCGCCTTCCCTCATCGCTCGTTCTCTGTTTCCCCGCTCGCCTCCGGGGCGCTCTAAGGCGTCGCCTTCCCTCGTCACTCGTTCCTCGCTCCTCAGTCCAGGCAACGCCGCGCCCCGTCGGCTCGCTCACGCTCCGCTCCTCAGTCCAGGCAACGCCGCGCCCCTCCGGCTCGCTCGTGCTCTGCTCCTCAGTCCAGGCAGCGCCGCGCCCCTCCGCCTCGCTCATGTCAGGGCCTCGACCCGCCGCGCCCCCAGCAGTCCCTGCGGCCGGCTGTTCATCATCACGATCAGGATCGCGCCGATCATCAGCTGCCGGGTGATCGCTGGCTCGGCGATTAGCCGGGTTTCCCAGACGAACGATGCCAGGTAGATCGTGGGTACCAGCAGGATCGTCCGCCAGCGGCCCGTGACCTGCACGAGCGCGATCAGCAGGCACACCAGCAGCACGAACCCGTAGTTCCCCGCAACTACGGCCTTGGCCGGGACGATCACCCAGTCGCGCAGCGCGGTGGCGATCCAGCCGGTCGACTGCGACCCGCCCGCTACCGCGCTGGCCGAGACGGCTGCGGCTATGGCGTGTGCGGCGAATCCGAACGCAGCAGTTGCCGCGAGGACCGCGCCCAACCGGCGCCACGGACGCAGCTTGACCAGCAGGGTCAGCAGGATCAGGCCGTAGAAGAGGTAGCCGGAATCGGTCGGGCTGCGCAGCAGCCCGTCGTAGATGATCATTACCACCAGGGCGCCGGTGGCGGCCCCGGCGATGCTACCGGCGCCGCCGAGGATGAGCCCGGCGTAGATCAGGATCAGGATCGGCGTGTCGAAATCGGTCGGGAACACGCTGATCTGCTGCGCGGCGAAGATGGTGCCGGCCAGCGCCGCGACCATGGCGCCGAACGCGAACGCCATCAGCTTCACCCGGTTGACCGGGATCGTCATCGATGCCGCCGCCAGCGGGTCCTCGCGCACCGCCCGCCAGGCTCGTCCGGTACGCGAGGTATCGAGCAGCCGCAGCACCGCCATCGTCAGCACGAGGATGATCACGAGCAGGTAGTAGTAGCCCGTGTTGGTGCTGATCTGATGTCCGAAGGCGCGGATCGGGTCGATCCCGACAATCCCGTTGGGGCCGCCCAGCGCGTGCGGTGCCACGTTGTTGGTGAACTCAACGAATGCCTCGCCGAAGAACAGCGTGACGATCGCCAGGTAGTCGCCGATCAGCCGCCGGGACGGCAGGCCGACCAGCAGCCCGAGGACCGCGGCGCCGATCATCACGATCGGCAGCGACAGGACGGTCGGCAGGTGGATGCCATGCGAGCCAAGCTGGCCCGAGGACAGCAGCGCGAATCCATAGGCACCGAAGCCGAAGAACGCGACGTAGCCGAGGTCGAGCAGCCCGGCCCAGCCCACGACGATGTTCAGCCCGACCGCGAGCAGCGCGATCACCAGCGCGTCGATCCCGACCTGCAGCTGGAACCCGCCGAGGCCGAGCAGCGGCAGTGCGGCTCCGGCCAGGCCCGCTATCGCCAGCCTGGGCCACCAGCTGGTGCGCTCGAACCGGCGCTGCGCGGCGCCGAGCCAGGACGGCAGGTACTCACGCCGGTGTGCCTGCCTGGCGACCCACTCGTCGGCCCCGACCTGAGGTCCAGCCGCCGGAGGCTGCGAGTCGAGGCTCACGGTGTCTTCACACCTTCTGCAGCTGGGCCTGGCCGAGCAACCCGCTGGGCCGCACCAGCATCACGACGATCAGGAACGCGAATACGAGCAGGTTGGTGTACGTCGAGGAGATGTAACCGGTGATGAACGACTCGGCCAGGCCGATCAGCAAGCCGCCGAGCATCGCCCCGGGCAGCGAGCCGATGCCGCCGACCACGGCCGCCGTGAACGCCTTGAGACCCACGATGAAGCCGATCGTAGCCGTCACCTGGTTGAACAGCAGCCCGCCCATCACCCCGGCCACGCCCGCGAGCGCCGAGCCGAGGAAGAACGTCGCCACGATCGTGAAGTTCACGTTGATTCCCAGCATCTCGGCCGCTTCCCGGTCAGCGGCCACCGCCCGCATCTGCTTGCCGAGCCTCGTCCGGCTGACCAGCTGCCGAAGGCCGACCATGAGAGCGAGGCCCAGCACAAGGACCATGATCTGCACGGAGTCGATGCTGACGGACCCGATCTGGATCCCAGAGGAGAACGACATGAAGTCCGAGGTGTTATAGACGCGGAACTGCGCGCCGAACAGGAGCAGGGCCGAGCTCTCCAGGAAGAAGGAGATGCCGATCGCGGTGATCAGCGGGGCGATCCGCGGCGCGTCACGCAGCGGGCGGTAGGCGAACCGCTCGATCGCGACGCCCAGGCCGCCCGCCAGGCCGGCCGCCAGCACAAACATGATCACCAGGAGCAGCGGCACGGGGATCGTCAGCGCAGACGGTCCGCCGAACCACTGGATCACGAAGTAGCCGACGAAGGCCCCGATCATGTACAGGTCTCCGTGGGCGAAGTTGAGCAGTCTCAGCACCCCGTAGACCATGGAGAAGCCGAGCGCGACCAGGGAATAGAGCGCGCCCGTGGTGATCCCGTTCACCAGTTCCTGGAAGAAGAAGGCCATGCGCGAGGGTCCTCTGCCGTCATGCTGCCCGGCCGTGCGCCCGCTCATGGCAGGCGCGCGACCGGGCAGCCAACTGGTTTCAGCCGGTCAGCCGGGGATCAGCTGGTACTTGCCCGCTGAGTTGATCTTGAATAGGAAGAACTTGCCGTTGACGAGATCTCCGCTGGAGTCGAAACTGATCGGCTGCCCGAGGATCGAAGTCGGCTCGCTCGTCTTCTTGATCGCCGCCAGTACATTGCTGCGGCTCGGTGTCTGGCCCGACTTGCAGACCGAGGCGATCGCCTCGTCGATCACGTGCGTCGCCGCGAACACCGGCGGGCCGAACGTTCCGAAGGATCCGTACTTCGCCTTCGCGGCCGAGGCGATCGCAGCGTCCGCGGAAATCGCGGTGATGTCCGGGCCGAACGAGGACACATACGAGCTGCTGATGGTGAACGCGCTCGGCGAGAACAGGCCGTCCGTGCCGAAAATCAGCGCCTTCTTGTGCTGCTGGGCGAGGTTACGGCCGAACTGCTGAGCGTTGGAGGCCACCTGCCAGGGCAGGACGACGACCGTTGTGGCGGGCGTGACCTTGGCCACCAGCGAGGAGAAGTCGGTTGTCTTCTGCGAGACCGACTGGTGATCGACCTTGACCCCGGCCGCCGTGAAGACCGGCGTCATCGCGGCCACTAGGCCGGTCGAGTAGGCCTCCTGATCATCGACGATCATCAGGGCCTTGGGGTGGAGGTTCTTCACGATGTAGTTGGCGTCTTGCGGTCCCTGCACGCTGTCCTTCGACACGACCCGGAAGAACGTCGGGTACTTGCCTGTAGTGAGCGTTGCGTTGGTCGCTGACCCGGAGATGAACGCTATCCCGGCCCGGCCGAACAGCGGACCGACGGCTTCGACCTCCTGGCTGCCGGCCGGGCCGGCCACGGCCACGATCTTCGAGTTCGAGGTGAACTGCTGGGTGACGGTCGTCGCCTGCGCGGGATTTAGCTGGGTGTCGCCCTGGACGAGCGAGATCTTCGTTTTGTTGGCCTGGTTGTCCATCGACAGGGCGAGCTGCGCGAAATGCAGCTGCTCCTGCCCGAGCACGGCCACGGGGCCGGTGAGCGGCCCCTCCATGCCGATCGTGGCGACACACGACGTGCTGCCCCCGCCGCTCGCGCTGCTACCGCTGCTACCGCTGCTACCGCAGCCAGCCACCGCGAGCGCGCTGATCGCCGTCGCGGCGATGATCACGCTTCCTTTCATGGATACGCCTCTCCATTTCTCGGGATACTTCACTGCCTTGGAGTCAGGTGGTTTCAAGCCAGGCTGGCCTGCGTAAACCGGAGGGCCATAGGGATAAATGCGGACCGGCCGGTGAGCCGAAGGAC
Organism: Streptosporangiaceae bacterium; assembly: GCA_036394075.1. Lineage (GTDB taxonomy): Bacteria > Actinomycetota > Actinomycetes > Streptosporangiales > Streptosporangiaceae > JAWWPY01. The sequence goes on along the minus strand of DASWFT010000443.1, from coordinate 10,748 downwards.
GGCGACGGCGCGAGATGCGAGTGCGATCCCCAGCAGTCGACCACGGCGATCAGCTCTTCGTCGGCATGGGAATGATCGAGCTTCACGCGCCACCAGCGAGCTGACTGCGGAGGCTGCCGGAGTCCACGTCCGGTAATCCACCTGCAACGCTCGCCTCAAGCGTGATCTCGGTGCCGGTCAAGGCGCGCGAGACCGTGCAGTCCGCCGCCCGCTCGGCTAGATCATTGAAAAAAGCGTGGTCAACACCCGGAACGTCGCCGACCGTACGTAGCTCGATGCGGGTGATGTCAAATCTGGGGCCGACCTGGGCGAGCGTCACGCGGGCGGTGGTGCGCAGGTCCCGCGGGGGATGGCCCGCCTCGCCCAGCAGGTTCGCGAGCGACATCGTGAAGCAGGCGGCTTCGGCCGCGCCGAGCAGCTCCTCCGGGTTGGTAGCGGCCCCGGCATCTTCGACGCGGGCCCGCAGTGAATAGGGCCCGTCGAAGGCGCCGCTGCCGAGCGTAATTCGACCGCTACCTTCCGGCAATGTTCCCTGCCAGCGGGCCTCGGCACTGCGGACGACGCGGAAACTCAAGGCGCCCTCCCAACCGGTCGAAATTTGGATGATCAAACCATCGCGCTGCATGCCAGGGCAAGGGAAGCGTTTTGAGGTTCAGCTGGCAGTTGTGATTCGATCGCAATCTGGGCGTCCTGCGGTGCCCCGGTCCGGCGGTGCCCTGGGCGGGAGAGGAAGCTGCCGATGACCGAAATACTCCGCACGAGCATCGACGTCGCCGCCGTCCGGGATCGCTTCTCATCCCTGCAGGGCTTCGCGTTCCTCGACGCCCCAGGCGGGTCACAGGTGCCCGATGAGGTCGGCCAGGCGATCGCGCGGGCGCTGCGCGAGGCCAGTGCCAACCTCGGCGCGGGCTATGCGACGAGCCTGCGCGTCGGGGAGATCCTCGAGGAGGCCGAGCGCAAGGCGGCGCGGTTCCTCGGCTGCGAGCCCCATGAGGTGATCTTCGGGCCGAACATGACCTCGCTGAACTTCATGCTGTCGCGGACCGCTGCCCGCGGCTTCCGCCCGGGCGATGAGGTCCTTGTCTCTTCACTAGATCATGACGGCGGTGTCGCGCCGTGGCTGGAGCTCGCGCACGACGCCGGCCTGATCGTCCGGCACGTAGGGCTGAATGACGACACAACGTTCGATTTCGAAGATCTCCAGCGAAAGCTCGGACCGCGCACCAAGGTGGTCGCGTTTGCGTGGGCGTCCAACGCCATCGGCACGGTCGTGGACGCCCGGCGCGTCTGCCAGCTCGCGCACGACGTCGGCGCGCTCGCATGGATTGACGCCGTCCACTACGCGGCCCACGAGCCGATCGACGTGCGCGAGATCGGCGCCGACGTCCTGATCTGCTCGCCCTACAAATTCTGCGGCCCGCATCTCGGCCTTGCCTACGGGCGGGCTGAGGTGATCGAGCGCTGGCGGCCGTACAAGGCGCGCCCCGCGCCGACGAGCCCGCTCGGGCGGAGGTTCGAGACCGGCACACTCCCCTACGAGCTGCTCGCGGGATTCAACGCGACGATCGACTACCTGGAGTCCATTGGGGGCTTCACGGCGATCATTCCCTACGAGCGCTCGCTGGGCCAGCGATTCCTGGACGGCATCTCCGACGCGATCACGGTGTACGGGCGGCCAGGGATGAGCGGCCGCGTGCCGACGTTCCTGGTCAACGTCGACGGCGTGGCGGCGCAGCACGTGGCGGAGCGCCTGGCCGCTGCTCAGATCGGAGTCTGGGCGCACGATTCGTGGTACTCGCTGGGCTTGTACAAGCGCCTCGGCTACACCGGCAAGTCAGTGCGGATCGGCTTCATCCACTACAACACTCCTGAGGAGGTCGACCGGCTACTCGAAGCCTTGGAGGCAGTGCGCGGGACGTAGGCCCCTGGCGCAGGCCCCTGGCGCAGACCGCTTATCCCGCAGCTCCGTTAAGAATCTCAGCCAGCTTGCTCAGATTGATGTTGCCGCCCGAGACGACGCATACGACCTTCCCGGTCCCGGCCCGGCCAGTCAGTGCTGCGGCCGGCGCGAGCGCGCCAGCCCCCTCGGCGACCACCCGGACACGCTCGGCCAGCGTGCGCACGGCGGCAGCGACTTCGGCGATCGGGATCGCCAGGGCGCGGTCGACGAGCGGCGCGACAAGCGGCCACATGCTGTCCAGAACGCGGCGGCTGCCGGAGCCGTCAACGAACGAAGCGCGGTAGTCGACATCGGCCGGCTGCCCGGCGCGGAGGGCGGCGACCAGCGCGGCGCCGGTCTCGGGCTCGGCGGTGAAGATCTTCGTATGTGACCGCAGGGCCTTGATCGCACTGGCGATGCCGACGGTCAGCCCGCCGCCGCCGTACGGGATCACGATCGCGTCCAGGTCGGGCAGGTCCTCGAGGATCTCGAGCCCGATCGTTCCATTCCCCGCTATCACGCCCGCGTCCTGGACCGGGTGTACAAACAGCCCCTCGACCCCGGCAACATGGCTGGTGACGATCACGTTCCACCAATCGTCATAGGGCAGCTTCAGGATCCGGCCGCCCAAACGCTTGATCGCCGCTAGCTTCGCCTCGGGCGCGTGCTCCGGCACGGCGATCGTGGCGGGAACGCCAAGTGCCCGCGCTGCCCACGCGACTCCCTGAGCCATGTTCCCCGCGCTGGCGGTGACGAGGCCTTTCGCCCACTCGGACGCGGGCGCGAGCATGATCGCATTGGTAGCGCCGCGGATCTTGAACGAGTTGATCGGCTGGAGATTCTCGAGCTTGAGGTAGATCTCGGCCGGGGCATCCTCGACGTGCAGGCGCACCAGCGGCGTCCGTATCGCCGCACCCGCGATACGCTCGCGCGCGGCTTCGATCGCCGCCAGCTCTATCACAGCTCCACCTCGGTTCCCAGGCCACGCGCCCTTGCCGCCGCTACCGCGCGCTCGGCTGCGGCGAGATCCTCGATGGCGAGGCCGAGCGAGCGGAACAGCGTCAGCTCGCCATCGTCACGGCGCCCCGGGGCAGCTCCCGCGAGCACCTCACCGAGCTCGGCGCGGACGTGTTCCTCGCCAGCGATCAGGCCCTCTCGGATCGCGAGCTGGAACTCGCCGGCCTCGTTGCGGAGCGACTCGCGGCTGTCGCAGAACAGCGCGCTCGCGGCCACGGTGGCGGTGTCGATCTCGCGCGCCTGCGGGGTGCTGGCGCCGACCGCGTTGAGGTGGGCTCCAGGCTTGAGCCAGGCATGCCGGAGCACCGGCTTCCGCGCGCTGGTCGCGGTCACGACGACGTCGGCGTCGCGGAGCGCTTCCTCAGCGCTCACGGCGACGCTCAGCTCGGCGGATGCCAGGCTGGCCTGCTGCACCAGCGCCTGGGCGTGCGCCCCGGTCGGCGCGTAGACGCGCACTTGCTCGAAGCCGCGTACGTTGACAAGTGCTTGAAGATGAGCCCGCGCCTGCGTCCCAGCCCCGAGGATCGCGAGCGTCCGCGCATCGCGGCGCGCCAGCAGGCTGGTCGCGACCGCGGTGACCGCGGCGGTGCGGATAGCAGTGATCGCGGAAGCGTCAAGGATCGCGGTCGGCACGCCGCTCTCGCCGTCGAACAGCGTGACGAGTCCTTGATGCGCGTCGAGGCCCCGCGCGGGATTACCAGGCATCAAGCAGATCGCCTTGAGCGCGAACGCCGCGGCCCTGTCCTGGTGCCGACCGCGCCAGGCGGGCATCAGGCCCATGAAACCGGCTGCGTCGGGCGGCATCATCACCGACCGCAACGGCATGTATGTCCCGCCCCGGGCATGCTCGGTGAGCACCTCGGCCATCGCCTCGGCGCATGCCTCCGGCGGGAGCGCGGCCAGCACGTCGCGGTGGCTGAGGATGAGCACGCGCATCAGGCGACCGCGCTCCCGACCGCAACCTGCTCCTCGGCCGTAAGCGGATGCTTGAGCGCCTCGCCGACGGGCGCCAGGTGCTCCGGGCGGCCGGGGCCGATCACGATCTGGGTCACCCGCTCGTCGGCGAGCAGCCAGGCGAGCGCGAGGCCGGCCATCGAGATGCCACGGCTCGAGGCCATCGCCTGGAGCCGGGCGAGTGCGTCGAAAGTCCGGCCCGTGACAAGCCCGCGATACGGCTCGGGCCGCTGGCTCATCCGTGAGCCGGACGGGAACTGCTCGCCGCGACGGTACTTGCCCGTGAGCCAGCCGCCGGCGAGCGGACTGAACGCCAGGTAGGCCACCTCCCGCTCCGCGCAGAGCGCGAGGAGATCCTGCTCGTCCTGGCCCGCCAGCAGCGAGTAGCTGTTCTGGATTGCCTGCGGCGCGCCTGCCGCCAGCGAGGCTGCCAACTGAGGAGCGTCGAAGTTGCTGACTCCGTAGGCCCGGATCGTGCCCTCGGCCTGGGCTTGATCGAAGGCACCGAACGACGCCGGCAGCGGCACCTCGGGGTCGAACTCGTGGGCGAGATACAGCTCGACGTGGTCGACCCCGAGCCGTTCGAGGCTCGTACGCAGCTGGCGGGCGATCCGCTCGGGCCTCAGGCCGCGATCCGCCCCCGCCTGCATCGGGTTGTATGTCTTGGTGGTCAGCTGGGGGCGAACCCCGCGAGATCGGATCCAGCGGCCGATCGACAGCTCACTGCGCCCGCCGCCGTAGGCGTCGGCCGTGTCGAAGTGGGTGATGCCGAACTCCCACGCGGCGTCCATCAGCTCGAGCGCCTGGTCCTCGCTCAGCCCCTGGCCGAAGAACTCCGGTGCCGAGCCGATCCCGCCGAAGTTGCCGCAGCCCAGCGCAATCCGGGAGACGGTGAGGGCCGAACGACCCAGTGGCCGCTTGGTCTCGAGCGTCTCGCTCACCGGCCAGGGCTGCCACGAGTGATCATTTTTGACATTAAATCAAACCCGGAATAGCTGGGGCAATAGCGCGGTGGGGATCGCGTGCCGAGTATTGGCGCGCCGGGGTGATGTGAAGGCATGGGCGCGGTTCTTACCCGTAGGTGGCGAGGAACATTTCCACTGCCGAGTCTGCGATGCGGTTGAGCTTGTCGGCGGGCGGGAGTGCGTCTGTCCCGGCGAACATGACCTGGTTCATTGGCTGGTACATGACGAGCCCGGCGAACTGGTAGGCAGCCAGTGTCGGGTCGCTGAGGTTGTGCAGGAGGCCGCGGTCGGCGAGGCGTCGCATTGCTTCGCCCAAGATCACCAAGGAGCGGTCGAAGCCGCGGTCGAACCAGGCTCTTCCGACTTCGGGGAAGCGGTCGGCTTCGGCGATCACGAGCCGGCGCAACCTTAGAACGTCCGGCTGCAGCAGGCCGCGCAGGAAGCCGTCCGCGAGGTCGCGGAGGGCTTTGCGCACGTCCTGCGCGTCGTCCAGCGTGCTGGCCGCGGCATCGGACAGCCCGTCGACCAATTGGACTGTCGTGTCCAGGATGATCTCGGCGAACAGGTGCTGCTTGTCGGCGAAGTCCTTGTAGAGGGTTTGCTTGGACACCGACGCGCGAGCGGCGACCTCGTCTGTGGTCGCGCCGAGATAGCCGTGCCGCACGAACACCTCGGTGGCCGCCCGGATGATCGCCTGTCGCCTGCGTTCGGACCGGCCGGTTTCCGCGGGGGCACTCCTCTGAAGATCCACGAGTCCTCCTGAAGATTTGTTGCGCTAGTACTGTACATTACCGTACTCCGAGAGTACGGTACTGTTCAGTTCCCGCACGTCCAGTAGATCGTTCCGGTCGGCAAGAGGGGATTCATCACATGCGCAAGGTGTACGCGGGGCTGTTCAGCTCGCTCGATGGTGTGGTCGAGGCGCCCAACGAGTGGCAGCCCAGCTTCGATGAGGAGATGGGCGCGGCGTTGTCGCGGATGCTCGACGAGCAGGACGCCGTGCTGCTCGGCCGGGTGACGTTCACCGAATGGGCCAGCTACTGGCCCACGTCGGCCGACGAGCCGTTCGCCAGCTGGATCAACGGCACGCCGAAGTACGTCGCCTCCCGCACTCTCGACTCCGTCGCCCAGTGGCCCAACAGCACGCTGATCAAGGGCCCGGTGGCCGACTTCGTCGCGGAACTGCGCCAGCAGGACGGCGGGACGATCGGCACGGCCGGCAGCCCGTCGCTGGTCCGGTCGCTGATCGGCGAGGGGCTAGTCGACGAGCTCACCCTGATGATCAGCCCGGTCGTCGCCGGCGGCGGCCGCCAGCGGCTGTTCCCCAGCGACGCTGCGCTGACCAAGTTCGAACTGGTCCAAGCCCAGCCGACCAGCAGCGGCGCACTGATCGCCACCTACCGGCCGATCCGATAGTACGCTGGCTGGCCGAGCGACCACTTGTGTCAGCGGCTCCTGATGACCTTTCTCCGGTAGGCGATGCTCCCGGCGCCGGCCAGCATCGCCGCTCCGCCGAGGCCGAAGAGCAGGGCGTCCTGGAATCCGGCCGTGCCACCGCCGCCAGTGGGCGGGGCAGCGGTGGGGAGCGGGCTGTCTGACCGGCTCGGCGTCGCCGACGGCGATGCCGACGGGCTGGCGCTCGCGCTCGGCGTACTGACCCTAGCCGTGCCGCTAGACAAGGCAGTCGGTGTTGCCGAGACGCTTGCTCCGGGTGAGAATCTAGTCGGTGCCGCCGAAGGCGAGGACGCCGTGCAGGCCGAGACGGCCACGGAAGCGAGTATGGCCAAGGTGCCGCAGCCGATGGCGGTCAACCTCGCGCTGAGCCCAGTCCCCGCGGTGGCGGTGCGCACCTTCATGGAACCTCCTCATGCGTCCGGCAGGTCGGGACCCGTTTCCGGTCCCGGCATCAGAAACCTGCCCGCGCCTGCCGAAGGCAAGTCTCCGAAAGCGCCGCGGGCCATAAAGGTAAAGCCCATGGACGGCACAGACATGCAATGGCCTGTTCATCACTGGAATATTAGGCTACGCGAGTAGAACACCCTAGAGAAGACGGAAGGAGGAACGACGGCATTGGGGGATGGGGAGTGGCGGCGTATAGCCGGGTTTCGCGTGGTCGTGTCTTGGCCGCAAAGCGACTACGCCCCCCCGCCCAGGACGTCAAGAAGCCTGCGTGCCCGCGTTGCCGGGGTGGTCGGCGTCCTTCTCATCATGGGCGGGGTCGCCGCTGTCGCCGTCGCGGTCAGTGCCCAGGAACATGCGCCGCAGCCCTCCCTAGCGGCAGCGGGCGCGATCGGGTCATCCGCAGGCAAGGCCCGAGGGCCATCGCTGCGGCGCTCACTGCCGGTGTCTGTCGATATCCCGGCCATTGGCGTGAACTCGAAACTGCTGCACCTGGGAGTCAACTCCGACGGCACGATCCAGGTACCGTCGCTTTACACGTGGCCCAGTGAGGCGGCGTGGTACAAGTACTCGGCGACGCCCGGCCAGATCGGGGCGTCGGTCATCGAAGGCCACGTCGACGACCATCAGGGGCCGGCTGTCTTCTTCCGCCTAGCAGCCCTCCACCCCGGGGACAGCGTCGACGTGACGCTCGCCGACGGGATCACCGCTGTTTTCCGGGTCACCGGCGTACGCCAGTACCCGAAATCCAATTTCCCGGCGAAAACCATTTACGGCGCGACCGACTACGCGGCCCTGCGCCTGATAACGTGCGGCGGCGCTTTCGACTACGCCACCGGTAATTACCTCAGTTCCACTATTGTATTCGCGTCCCTCACCTCATCACGGCCGGCCGGCCGCAGCCGACCAGGCGGCTGACGGGCATCACCCGGACATGATTGTCAGGCCTGGGCCGCTCGAGTAATCGATTGAGCGGCTGACATGTGACATCGCCAGCAGCCCGGGCGCCGTGATGGTTGGCTTGCCGGGTGCTGCTCAAGATCGTCTACCTGCTAGCAAGCTCGGCCGTCCTCCGACAAGCCCCCGTATCAGGCGACTACAGGTCCCCGACGACGAACGTGACGCTCCCCGTGCCACGGCAATCCACGTCGATAGACAAAGATCCGCCGAAAACCCGTCCTGCCGCGTTCTTTGCGCCACCTGACCCGGTGGCAGAACGAAAGCTCGAAGCGCGACATGATCGGACATTCGATGGTCGGCCAATGCGGGTTCGGCCCGGCAACTCTCGATGAACTGCACATGGGTCAAATCCAGCGGGGCCAGCGCCGTGGCGATGTCACGCTGCCAGCGCAGCGTGACTTGCCACAGCAGGAATCCCGGGCTGTCGTCCGGGTCAAGCGGCATGGCCTAGCCTTCCGCCAGCTTCGCCAGCGCGGCGAGCACCTCGGGGAAGTCGCCACGGCGATGGCCGGGTCAGTAGGCCGCAGCCTGCGAAGGTGATGACCTGTTCTGCGTGTGGGGCGGACAGGTCAGGTCGGTGGTGTCCCGCGGCTCTCGAAGGTCAGGGGCTCAGCAGGCCGACGGGGTTACCGTCGGGATCGGTGAACACGGCCATCCGCCCCCTCCCGGGCAAGCTGACCGGGTCCAGCCTCCGGCTGCCACCGAGTTGCCCGGCCCGCGCGAGCGCGGTATCGACGTTGTCAACCTCGAAATAGACGACGATCCCGGTGTAAGGGCTGTCGGGACCGGCTTGCCCTATCCCGCCCGTCGGCTGGCCGCTGTCGTCGCCCACCAGCGCGTAGGTCTCGTCCAGAACATTTACCGGCCAGCCGAACATCTCCTGGTAGAAGCGTCGCGCTCGCGGGGCATCGGGAGTGGAGATGTCGAACCACGCGGGCGCATGGTCATGTCCGGTTTGCGTCATGAAGGTCCTCCTGGCCGGGTCGATCGCGTTCGGTCGAAGAGGAGACTCCCGCCGTCGGGCAGAATCGTCTCTCGTGAGCGAGATTTCTTCCCGGACCGCCGACCCCGCAGATGAGAGTGCCGAGCGTCGCGACCTGGCGCGGGCGCGCGACGGGGACGATGCCGCGTTCACCCGCCTCGTAAAGCCCCTGCGCCGGGAGTTGCATGCCCACTGCTACCGCATGCTTGGCTCCACCCACGACGCCGACGACGCCCTGCAGGACGCCCTGCTGCGGGCGTGGCGCGGGCTCGCGCGCTTCGAGGGCCGCAGTTCGCTGCGCTCCTGGCTCTACACCGTAGCCACCCGCACCTGCCTGGACGTCGTCGCCTCCCGCGGCAAACGAGCCCTGCCCGTAGACCTTGGCCCGTCCAGCGACCGCGCCGTGCTCGACGGCAACGCCCCGCTCGCCGACGTCGCATGGCTAGGCCCATACCCCGACGCGGGCATCGCCGACCGCCCGGCCGGCCCGGCCGCGCGTTACGAGCAGCGCGAAGCCGTGGAACTCGCCTTCATCGCCGCCCTGCAACACCTGCCGGGCAACCAGCGGGCGGCGCTGCTGCTCTTCGACGTCCTCGGTTTCTCCGCCGCCGAGATCGCTACCATGATGGACACCTCGACCACGTCGGTGAACTCCGCCCTGGCGCGCGCCCGCAAAGTCGTCGCCCAGAGGGTTCCCTCCCCGACCCAGCAGCGGACGCTGCGGAAGATCGGCGACGCGCGTCTGCGGGAGATCGTCGCCGGATACGCCACCGCGCTGGAACGCGGCGACGCCGACGCCCTGGTCGCGCTGCTCACTGACGATGTCACCTGGTCGATGCCGCCACTGCCGCACTGGTACCACGGCCTCCAGGCCGTCACCGACTTCGCCGTGCAGGTCCCCATGACCCGATGCCCGAGCTGGCGGCACCTCCCGACCAGCGCGAACGGCCAGCCCGCCGTGGCGTTCTACGTCGGGAACGACGACGCCGGCCCGCACCTCAGCTGGTCGATCACCGTGCTGACCCTCCGCGGCGAGCACATCGCCGAGATCACCTCATTCCTCGGCCCTGATCACTTCGCGCTCTTCGGGCTGCCCGCCTCGCTGCCCTGACCCACCAGCGACATCCCAGCTCGGGCCGTCGGCTTTGCGGCCACGCTGGGGACCGGTCCCGAAGCCAGGGGTCAGGTGGTCACCGCCCGGCGCGTCGGCGTGGGTCTGCAGTCTTACCTGGATCGGCGGCGGGCCTGGCGGGACGGCGGCGCCGAGGCACGCCCAGTGGTCCGGGTGCGCGGCGCGGGCGGCGGGCGGGTCAGCATCGCCGGGGTGGCGTGCTACCGCCCCGGGGACCGGCCGCACCTGTTTTACCAGCTGCGCGCGTACCGCCGCCGCAAGGGCGAGCCGAAGGGGTTCAGCTGGCAGTATTACCGGGACCTGATCATCGCCACCCACCGGAACTTGTCCGCGCCGCTGGTGTGGTGCTGGGACAGCTAACTTACCGGCGTTGGGACAACCTCAACATCCATCTGGCCCCGGAGCTGGCGGACTTCGCCGAGCAGAACAAGGCGTGGCTGCGGGTCTACCGCCTGCCCGCTTACGCGCCGGACCTTAATCCCGCCGAGGGCATCTGATCGCTGCTCAAGCGGGCCATGGCCAACTTCGCCGCCGCCGACCTGGACGGCCTGGTCCGCATCGTCAAGCGGAAGCTGAAGAAGATCCAGTACCGGCCCCACCTGATCGACGGCTGCCTGGCTGGGACCGGCCTGATCCTCGAACCCTGGTGATCATATGTGGCGGAGCAGAGGTACCGCGCTGTGCTTGAGGTCCTGTCCGTCACTCCGGTCATCGAGGCCGCCGAGCGATACTGTGGTCTATCCGGCCTTACTGGCTAACTGATATACAGTTAGCCAGTTGGGCTTCACTGTGCTGATCCTGGCCGGGCTGGTCCTTGCCGTCACCCAAACCCGGCCAGGGACTGCCGCGGCGACCCGGCGCTTGCCGAGAACCTGACCGCCTGTTACGGAGTCATCCATG
>DASWFT010000442.1:0-8007 GCA_036394075.1 Streptosporangiaceae bacterium | reverse complement strand
CCTGCAGCAGCCGTCCCTGAACGGCCCGCAGGACCTGCGCCTGATCACCGACGCGCCGGTACCGGTCCCGGTCCCGGGCGAGGTCCTGATCCGGGTCACCGCCGCCGGCGTCAACTTCGGCGACATCTCGCAGGCCCACGGCACCTTCCTGGGCGGCCCGCGGCCCCCGTACCTGGCGGGCTTCGAGGCTGCCGGCGAGATCGCCGCCGTGGGCGGGGCAGTGACCGGCCTGGAACCCGGAGCCCGCGTCATCGGCGTCGGCATCGGATGCGGCGCCTTCGCCGAGTACACGGCGATGCCCGCGGCCTCGGTGATGCCGGTGCCAGCGGGCTGGACAGAGGAGCAGGCGTTGGGCCTGGTCGTGAACTGCCCCACCGCGCTGGCCGCGCTCAGGCCCCTGGGCGGCGTCACGGCCGGGCAGACGGTGCTGGTCCACGCCGCGGCGGGCGGGACCGGCCAGGCCGCGGTGACGATGGCCAAGCACTACGGCGCGACGGTCATCGCCACCGCCTCGCCGAGAAAGCACGAGACAGTGCTGGCACTGGGCGCCGACCACGTCCTCGACTCCCGCGGCCCCGATCTCGCCGCCGAGGTACTGCGGCTGACCGGCGGCACGGGAGCCGACCTGGTGCTGGAGGCATCCCCCGGCGCCACGCTCGGCGCCAGCCTGACCGCGGCCAAGCCGGTGACCGGACGGGTTGTCGTCTACGGCGTGGCCGGCGGCGAAGCCACGGTCACCAGCTGGGAGCTGATCTACGGGCACCAGGTCCACGTGATCGGCCTGAACATCGGCGTGCTGGCCCAGGCCGCACCGCAGATCTTCGGCGAGGTCATGGGCGAGCTGCTCGCGCTCATAGCCGCCAGGGTGCTCACCCCGGGCCAGCCCACCGCGTATGAACTCGCCGACGGGCCGAAGGCGCTCGCGGAACTGGAAACCCGGGCCACCGTCGGCAAGCTAGCCCTGCTTCCCTGAGCGGACGCAGGTGATCACCTCGGCTACCGAGGTCAGCAAGCGCTGACCGGGCCCCAGCCTGCTCCCGGCAGGCAGCCCGGGTCACCCACGGAAACGACGCCGACCAGCGGCGGCGGCACACCACTTGCTGTCCTGACCTCCGCCCGGTCACACCAAAAACAACAGGCTGCAAGCCTCCGAAGGAGTGAGTACACCATGCAATCCGCCGAAGTCGGGGCAGCCGCACCCCATAAGGGGTGGACGCTGGCCCTCAGCTCGGTGGGCGTCTTCATGGCCGCCCTGGATGCCCTCGTCGTGACCACCGCCCTGCCGGCGCTGCGCACCAGCCTCAACGCGAACCTCGGCGACCTCGAGTGGACCGTCAACGCCTACGTCCTCACCTTCGCCTGCCTCCTGCTGCCCGCGGCCGCGCTGGCCGACCGCTTCGGGCGCCGTCGGGTGTTCGCGGCCGGCCTTGTCATCTTCGCGGCGGCGTCGGCGGTGGCGGTGCTCGCCCCGAACGTCGGCGTGCTGATCGCGGCCCGCGCCGGCGAGGGGCTGGGCGCCGCCGTGATCATGCCCGTCTCGCTCACGCTGATCAGCGGCGCCTTCCCGGTCGAGAAGCGGGGAGCGGCCATCGGCATGTGGGGCGCGGTCTCGGGCGTCGCGGTCGCGATCGGGCCGGTCGTCGGCGGTGCGGTCGTCAGCGGGCTCAGCTGGCACTGGATCTTCTGGTTCAACGTCCCCATCGGCGTGCTGGCCGGCCTGCTCTCGCTCTCGCGGCTGGCGGAGAGTTACGGTCCGCGTCAGCCTCTCGACCTCTACGGGCTGGCCCTGGCCTGCGCCGGCTTTTTCCTCCTGGCCTGGGGGCTGGTACGGGTCAGCAGCGTCGGCTGGCGCAGCGCGCAGGTCGTCGTCTCGCTGATCGCCGGAGCGGTCGTGGTGGCGGTGTTCGGTGTGGTCGAGGGGCGCAGGCGCAAGCCGATGGTGCGCCTCGGCCTGTTCCGTAACCGGGCCTTCAACGCGGCGAGCTGGGTCACCTTCTTCATGTACGCGGGACTATTCGGCGCATTGTTCCTGATGTCGCAGTTCCTTCAGTCCGGGCTCGGCGACAGCCCGCTCACGGCGGGGCTTACACCTGCTCGCCTGGACGGGCGTGTCCATGTTCATCGCCCCGGTCGTCGGTCCCCTGGCCGACAAGTACGGCAACCGTCCGTTCATGGCCCTGGGCATGGCCCTGCAGGCGATCGGGTTCGGATGGGTCGCGATGGCCGCCATGCCCGGCGTGGGCTTCGGCGGGTCATCGGCGGGCTGATCGTCGCCGGAGTGGGCATAGGCATCGTCTTCCCGACCGTCGCGAACGGCGTGATGACCTCGGTGGGCCCGGGCCAGACCGGCATCGCCTCGGGTACCAGCGCGACCCTGCGCGAGATGGGCGGGGTCTTCAGGGTCGCGTTCACCGCGAGCTTGTTCTCCCACCCGGGCAACTACACGTCCCATCCGACCTTCATCACCAGCTTCAGCCATGCGCTCTGGCTGTGCGCGGCGCTTTCAGCGGCCGGCACTTTCGTGTCGCTGGCGTACCGAGCCTCCGCGCCCTCACCCATGCCCCCGCCCCAGCCGCGCAGCCTGCCGAGGCGGCTGCTACGGCGGTCAACGACTGATTCTGCGAGAGGAGACAAGGGCCTGCACCTTTCGGCCACCGGCGACGCGTGCCTTCCCCACAGCTCGCCAGTGCGCACAATCCCGTTCCACGTGTCAGGAAAGAAACACAAGAGCGAAACGAGGTAAGGATCTTGACTACCGAAGCCCAGAAGAAGAAAGAGGCCGCCGTCCTCGACGTCGTGAAGGGCGTCCACGAGGCCTGGAACAATGCCGACCCGGACGCGTTCGTCGCCGAGTATCTTGAGGATGCCAGCGCGATCCTGCCCGGTGCGTACATGAAGTCGCGCGAGGAGATCCGCGGCGCCATGGCGTTCTCGTTCAACGGGCCGCTGAAGGGCACGCGGTCGTCCGACAAGGTGCTGGACGTCCGGTTCCTGAACGACGACGCGGTCGTGGTCATCAGCGAGACCGGCATCCTGGTTCCCGGAGAGACCGAGGCCCCGCCCGAGCGGACGGTGTACGCGACCTGGGTGCTCGCCAGGCAGGACGGCAAGTGGCTGCTCGCGGCCTATAGCAACAGCCCCTCGGTCGCGTCCAGCCAGTCGTAACCACGAGCTGCTACGACTGTGCCCCGTCCCGGCCACTCGGGACGGGGCACAGCGTTTACCGCGTTTTCCGCCGGGCATCGGCCGACCGCCATCAGGCGGCAGGTCCGCGTAGGAAAAGCCGCGATGCCCGGAACGGGCCGGCTGACCCCAGCGGCCGGGAAACCAAGCCGAAGCACGTATCCAGGCCGAGCAGCAGATAGGGCTGGCTCAGCATGTCCTGCAACGCCCTGCCGATGCTCGTCTTCCCCGCCGACGAGGCTCCGTTCAGGAACAGCACGCGCGAAGTCCGTGACCGCCGCGCGCTGGGGCCGATGTTGCACGGTGCCCGGCGTGCGCCCGTCGGTGAGGTTCAGGCGGCTGCCTGCCTGCGCGGCGAGATCGGTGACGGTGTCGAGCATGCCGCGCGGAAGGAACAGGCCGCCGTCGAGGGTCTCGTCGTAGGCGTGCAGGAAGGCCGCGATGGTGTCGACGTCTATCTCGCACCGAGGTCGGAAAGGAGCGCAGCCCGCCTTTCCTCGAGCGCGCCGAGCTGAGTCCGGAGCTGTTTCAGCTCGCGGTTGATGCGCGCCAGCTCCGTTCGCGCCTGCCGTTCCCGGAGGTACTGCTCACCATGCCTGCTCCGCACGAGTTCCTCGACCTCGCGGCGGAACAGCCGCAGCCACGGGTTCCCGTGCATCGAGCCGGGCCGGTACTGGAGCTTGCCCGCGTTGATCGCCGCGATGATCTCATCCTGCGTCAACCCGAACTCCGAACGAGCCGTCTTGTCGCTCAGCGTCGCGCCCTTGCGGCCCCATTCTTCATCGTGGAACTCCATAGCTCCTCGTTATCTCACACAGAGCGGTTCAGCCGGGGTTCGCGGGTTCACCGACGGCCGACGAGTTCGCTGAGGCGGGTGCCGATCACCGAGACGCCCGGACGCGGCTCGCGCTCGTAGTACCAGGGCTTCCGGCGGCGCAGCAGTACTTCGCCGTGCTCGGCCCAAGTGAAGTTCGGCTTGCGCAGGATCTTCCGGAACACCGCGTCGACGGTTTGCGGAAAGGCGGCGGCCAGCCGCCGGAAGGGCAGCGGGCCGATGCTGTCCGTCCCCAGGTACCCTCGCAGCACCTGCGAGTATCGCTTGTCGGCCGCCAGGGCCGGGTCTGCGAACAGGTCGCGCAGCATCCTGTATTCGTTATAGAAGTTGAGCCCGTCAGTGTCGTCGTAGATGATGCCGATGGTGTCGGCGTTGGCGAGTTCGGCTGGCAAGTCGAAAGCGGGGATGTTCACGCCGGGGACGTGTCGTGGTCGGGAGCGCCCGGGGTGCGCGGCGAGCGCGGCTTCCTGACGGTGGCGGTAGTAGGCGTTGAGCCGTTCCTCGGCTTCGGCGGGGGCAAGGACCAGCTCATCGCTGCCGAAGAACTCCATGAACGCGGCCCTATCCTCCCGCATCTGCTTCCAGCCCTGCTCGATTCTCCCCGGGTTGCGGTAGACCAGTCCAGGCTGTCTGGTCGCCAGTTCCAGCGCGGCCTGCGCAATCTGTGCGGCGCTGGACTTGGGGTAGCCCGCCAGCGTCCCGGAGACCAGCCAGACCCTGGGCAGCGGGCGGACGGGACCCTCGCCGGCCAGCTTGCTGGCCCCGTAGGGCGAGATCGGCACCAGACGCGCGTGCGCAAACCCGCCTTTGGGCAGCCGGCGGAAGGCGGCCGGGCCCACGTTGGAGTACGTGCGGTACTCCAGGTCATCGATCAGGTTCAGCAGGACGATCGCGTCCCGGTCCTTGGCCCGGATCTCGAAGATTCCCTCCACCGGGTCGCGCCAGCCGCGCAGCATCTCGCGGTCAGCCGCGGTCAGGCCCGGCCAGCTGGCCAGGAACTGGTCCAGCACAGTCTTGCCTTCCGGCAGGCGGTGCTGAAGCGCGAACCGGTCGATGATGGCGATCGCCTCGCCCTCGTTCAGTTCTCCTCCGGGACCTGCCGCCTCCATGAACCGTGCCAGATGCCGTTCGAACCGCGGGCTGCAGGCGAAGTCGACCAGGGCCCGCTTCAGTTCCGCGCTGCGCTCGATGAGGGAGGCGAGCGACGCCTCGTCGCCGCTATCGTTCATGGCCCTTAATTCTCCTCATACCACGCCCACTCCGGGCACTCCTCCGCCAGCGACGGCAATGACAGGCGCAGCGGCCTCAGCTTGTTGTACACCGCGCGCGCAAGGTCGTCTGCCGAGGCGGGCAGGCCCATCCGGACAAGCAGCATGTCCTTGTCGGTATCCTCGCGGCATTCGTACAGCCCGAGCATGACGGCGACCGCGATATCGGCGGCCGCCCGCCGGGCGCCGCGTTCCTTTCGCCAGGTGAGATCGTCGATATACGGCTGGAGGACTTGCAGTATCCGTCCCCGCCCCGCATCGACGGACACCGGCCCGCTGAGACGCAGCGCCCGCAGCCTGGCCGTGATCTCGTCGATGAGATCCTGATCCGCCACGACGAGCAGCGCGGAGGAGATCTCGTCCGCCTCGGCGGCCAGTTCAGGATGCCGGAGGAGCAACTCGGACAAGAGGACCGACCGCTCGTCATCAGACAGCCGGCGCCTACAGGGACTCACCGCACCATCATGCCGCCAGTCTGGCGGTCCTTGCGCTTCAGCCCGCCTAGCGAGGATGGCACACTCAACCAAGTACAGTGGCTGGTCTCAGACACCGAGCCATCGCGGTGCGCAGCGTCTACAGGAACACCTTCACGCGTGGTTCGTCGCTGGGGAATCAGCAGATGATCCGGACGGCGATCGTGGTCGGCCAGCTCGCCGCCCGGCACGGGATCCGGGTCTCCCTGAAGCAGTCGCCCTATGGCGCGACCACCGCCATCGTGATCCTGCCCCACGACATCATCGTCAGCGCGGGCGACGTTCAGGCGGACCCCAGCCCCGGGGTTCCCTTCGTCAGGGCCGGGCCTGTCCCGTGTGGTGCCGTGCCCAGGGCGCACCAGGCCCGTAACCTCAGCCGGGCGGAAGACGGCACCGTGACGGCAGCCCAGCTGAGGAACTCGATGACCGACCAGCTGCGCGGCTGGGACGGCGAACCACTTCCCCTCTTCGTCTGACGCGGCGCTGCGGGCGGTGCCGCGAGAGGCGTTCCTGCCCGGCACGCCCCTGGCCGAGGCCTACGGCAGCAGCCCCGTCGTGGCGCACCGCGACAAGGACGGAGTGGCTACCAGTTCGGCGTCTGCACCCGGCATCGCCGCCGCGATGCTCGACCAGCTCGACGTCCGCCCCGGCCAGCGAATCCTGGAGATCGGCGGCGGCACCGGCTACAACGCCGCGCTCCTGGCCCGCCTGACCGGGCCAGGTGGGCAGGTCACCACCATCGAGCTGGACCGCGGCGTCGCCGCCGAGTCCGGGAGTGGCAGCGCACTGGCGCCCGTCCGCCGGTCGCCGTCTGGACCACCGCCCAGACCCGCCAGTTCCTGAAGTCGGCTGCCGGGCACCGGTTGTTCGCCGCCTACCAGCTGATCGCGCTGCGCGGGCTGCGGCGCGGTGAGGCGTGCGGGCTGCGCTGGGCCGACCTGGATCTGGACGCCGGGCTGGCCTACATCACCCGCCAGGTCCAGCACGTGGCCGGGAAACTCACCGCCTGCCCGCTGAAGACCCCGGCCAGCCGCCGCGCGGTCGCCCTGGACCCGGCGACCATCGCCGCCCTTCGCGAGCACCGCCGCGCCCAGCAGCTCAATGCCCAGGCCCGCGGGATCACCCTCAGCGGGTACGTGTTCACCCCACCTGGCGGCGGGCCGTTGTGCCCCGAGCACCTGACCCGGACGTTCAACACGCTGGTAGCCGGCGCCGGGCTGCCCCCGGTGCGGCTGCATGACCTTCGCCACGGCGCGGCCACGCTCTACCAGGTCCGGAGACGAACGGCTCACCCTCGCCGAGGTGCAGGCGATCTTGCGGCATGCTCACCTGGACACGACCGGGCGCTACCTCACTGCCCGGGTGGAGGACATGCACGACAAGCTCCAGGAGCACTACGCCCAGCCTCGTCCCCAGCGCACCTTCGCCGCCGGGTATGACCCGGAGGACGTCAGGGCGGTGTTCGGTGGCTGAACTCGATGCCCCGGCCCGGCCGGGCAAGAAGGGCATCAGCCGTTTCGTCAGCGTGAACGCCGCCCCGGCCCCACCTCCGGCGGTCCCGCCGCGACCTCAGGGCGATCTGACGCGGGCCTGCACCGAGGAAATCGCGCAGGCGGTGCGGACGACGTGGCCGACGAAGTCAGCCGACAACCGGTGGAACCGAAGCCGCGGCGCCCGGGACCTCCTGCACCACCTGAGCCAATTTCCGGGCGAGACCTGGCAGGAGCGATGGGATGCCAGCGGGTTCAACCAGCGCGGGAACCCTGTTTCTGTCCTGCGATCGGCGCCCAGGGACAGGAGCCAGATCGGGACTGGCGCTGCCTGCCTGTTCTGCCTGCGGATCATCCAGCCCTCGCTGGAGGCCTTCCGGTCGAACATCTTCCTCTACTACGGGCAGCGTTTCCTCACCGCCCAGAACGACCCGCTGCTGGAGACGTTCTGGGCCGGGGTGCAGGCCACGCCGGTGAACCCGATCCACCACGGGACCGCGCTGTTCGACGTCGCGGTCGCGCTCACCACGCAGGGCATCGCGCTGGCCGACCTGACCCCCGCCGCCTTCCTGCACTACGCGTGGGAGTGCCGCCGCCAGGGACTGGTGCTGGGGGCACGCGGAGCCGGCAGCCGGTTCCCCGGGCACCTGGCCTGGCAGGTGCTCCACACGATAGGCCACTTCCCCGCCCGCGGGGACAAGCAGGGTCAGCAGCGGGGAGTGGCTGGTGATTCACTTGGCATCAATGCCCTCTACGGG
>DASWFT010000441.1:0-1957 GCA_036394075.1 Streptosporangiaceae bacterium | reverse complement strand
CATCTCGGTCGCCGGTCAGATCCGCCGCTCGCTCGTCGTCGATGGCGCGCTCTGGACGCTATCCGACACCGGTTTGAAAGCGAACGAGCTGACCACCCTCACGCCGCTCGGATGGGTGCCCTTCGAGTAGGAATCCTGGCCGCCGAGCCACACGGTTGCCCGGACCTCGTCACTAGGCCGTGACCGCCTGACCTTCGCCACGTTCTGCGCGTTGGCCCAGGGCGCGGACAGGCCTTGGCCCGGCCCCGCCCTGGGCTTTCCGCGGGCCGGCGGCGACCCCACCGCCCGGAACAGGTCAGGCGCCCAGAGCGTCGGCTAGAGCGGCGGGGCGAGAGAGGAACGGGCAGTGGCCTCCGGGGAGCACGGTGACCGGGCGGCCGAGCCGCCCGCGCGCTGCCCGCCGTGACCATGCGGTGTTTACGACCAGGTCGTCGGCGCAGAGAATGTACTGGCATTCCACGGTCGGCCACTCAGCGAGGGGGCTGATTTCCTGAGTGGCCCGCCAGTTCTGCCGCCGGAGACGGCGGGCGGCCCAGTGGGCGAGGTCCGGTTCGCAGTCCGGATAGAGAACGCTTGCGGCGCGTTCAGGGTCCCAGGACGTTGATCCGTCAGGGTGGACGTGCTGTCCGTGGCCCACCCCCGGGCAGATTATGGAAGGGTCTTCGGCGACCTGGTCGTCGAAGCTGCGACCGGGCTGTGGCAGCAGCGCAGACAGGAATATCAGGCGCTGGACCGGGCGGGCGGCTGCGACCAGGGGAATGGTCAGCCCGCCTAGCGAATGGCCGACGACCACCACGTTCTCGTCCGCGTCGGCTAGCGCGGTCGTCACGATCTCGGCGTACCGGGCGCAACCGGCGGCTGAATCGCCGCATGGCAGGTCCACGGCGACCGCAAGGTGACCCCGCCGGTGCAACTCGGCCGCAAGGCGTTCCCAGCACCAGGCACCGTGCCAGGCGCCGTGCACGAGGGCGTAGGTGGTCATCGGCCGCACTCCTACGGCCGCGCTTCGAGGACGATGTTGAACGGAGTCCGGGCGGCCTCGCGGATGCGGGTGAAGCCGGCCGCGGCGGCGATTCCGCTGAGCCGAGCAGGCCCGGCCTGATTGCCGAGGACGGCGGTGGGCCGTTGGGCCAGCGCGTTCGGCACGCACAGCAGGGTGGAGAACGCGTAGTAGATCCGGCCTATGGGGTTGAGGTTGTCGGCCAGGCTGTCACCGGCCGCTGGTTCGACAATCAGCCAGGTGCCGTCCGGCGACAATGCATCCCGGATGTGGCGGGCGGCTGCCGCCGGGTCCCCCATGTCGTGCCAGCAGTCGAAGGTCGCGATGAGGTCGTAGCCGGAGCCGGGGAAGTCGGTCGCCGATGCGACGGCGAAGCCGACCCTGTCTGCGAGCCCGTCATCCGCGGCTGCCTTGCGGGCCTGCTCGATGGACCGCTCATGGTAGTCATAGCCGGTGAAACGGGAGGCGGGGTAGGCCGCCGCCATGATCCGGGTGGAGGCGCCGTGGCCGCAGCCGATGTCAGCCACCTTCGCTCCCTGGCGGAGCCTGGCCTCCACGCCGTCCAGGGCGGGGATCCAGGACTGGACCAGGTTGGCCCGGTACCCAGGGGCGAAGAACTGCTCGCAGCCGTCGAAGACCTCAGTGTCCTGCTCGTGCCATCCCAGGCCCGCCCCGGTACGGAACGCCTCGGTGATGCGAGACTCGGCCTTCAGCGCCGCCAGCGCGAGAACGAACGCACCGGGCAGGTAGAGCGGCCCCTCCGGATCCGCGAGGGCGAAGGCCTGCTCCTCGGAGAGGCTGAACTGCCCGGTGTCGTGGGTGACGTACCCGGAGGCGGCCTGCGCCGCCAGCCATTCGCTCACGTAACGCTGGGCCGTGCCGGTGCGCTGAGCGAGTTCCCCGGGCGTCAGCGGCCCTGAGCTGGCCAGCGCCCGGTAGAGACCCAGCCGGTGGCCG
>DASWFT010000440.1:0-44535 GCA_036394075.1 Streptosporangiaceae bacterium | reverse complement strand
GGCACGATCGCGGCATTGTCCCGGCAGGCCGACATCATCCTGTCCATATGCCCCCCAGCCGCGGCGCTGGACGTGGCCCGGTCGGTGGCAGAGCCTGCTGACTCAGGGTTCCGTGGCGTGTTCGTCGACGCGAACGCGATCTCGCCCGGGACCGCCCGGGAAGTGTGCGCGATCGTCGAGGCTGGCGGGGCCAGCTACGTGGACGGCGGGATCATCGGGCCGCCGCCGGGTGAGTCCGGATCGCCGGCCGGGAGCACCCGCCTCTACCTGTCCGGCTCCCGCGCGGCACAGGTGCGGGACTTGTTCCGCGGCACCGCCCTGGACGCGCGGGCCATTGACGGCGGCGTCGGCGCGGCCTCCGCGGTGAAGATGGCGTACGCCGCGTGGACTAAGGGGACGGCCGCGCTGATCCTGACCGTGCGTGCGCTCGCCCGCGCGGAGGGGGTCGAGGACATCCTGCTCGCGGAGTGGCAGGAGTCTCAGCCGGGGCTGGCCGACAGGTCCCGGTCGGCCGCGAGCTCGGCGGCCGCCAAGGGGTGGCGCTGGGATGGCGAGATGGAGGAGATCGCCGTGAGCATGGCCGCGGCCGGGCTGCCCAGCGGCTTCCACCAGGCTGCGGCCGAGATCTTCCGCCGGTCGCCCCGTGGCGGGGCAGCGCCCGCGGACGAGCGCACCGTCGTCTCGATTATCGATGCCCTGCGGCCGGCCTTCTGAGAGCCTTATCCCCGCCTGCTCGGGTCGGCCGCGATGAGCAGGCCGCGCAGGCAGGCGTCCAGAACCAGGCCGGCGATCGCGATCGTGATGATCCCGGCGAAGACGAGCGCGGTGTCCAGGTAGTCGCCCGCCTGCATGATCAGGAATCCGAGACCGCTGGTCGCCGCGAGCAGTTCGACCGCGACGATGCTGCTCCACGCCCCGGCCATGGCGATACGCATGCCGGTCAGGATCCCCGGCAGGGCCGACCGGATCTGCACGTGCAGCAGGGTGTACCGGCGGGTCGCGCCGAGCGTCCGCGCACACAGCCGCAGGTCCTCAGGGACCTCGTCGAGCGCGGCGACCGTGGTGATCGCCATCACCGGGATGACCCCGACGATGATCAGCACCTCCTTAGGCAGCTCGCCGATGCCCAGCCAGACGATGAACAGCGGGATGAACGCGAGCGGCGGCAGCGGCCGGATGACCTCGATGACGGGATCGATCAGGTGCCGCACGACCCGGCTGGCCGACATCGCCGCTCCGGCGGCCACGCCGATCGTCACGCCGATGACGAACCCGACCAGGATCCGCCACAGGCTGATGTACAGGTCAAACCAGAGCGGCTTGCCCTGGGCCGGGTACGGCCGGCCGAGGTAGTGCACGAACTGCTCCCCGGTCTGGATGACCGAGGGCAGCGCTACCTGATCGCTGATGATCACGGCGGCCATCTGCCACAGCAGCACCAGGGCGACGAGCCCGCCCAGTCCGGTCATCACCCGCCGGGTCCGGGCCCGGCGCCTGGCCTGCCGGTGCGCGAGCAGGCCGGCGCGCTCATCGAACTGGTCGTGATCGGCTGCGCCCGGACTCGACGGGTCGCTCTCGTCGATCACGGCAGTGGCGCGCAGCGGCGCGAAACTCCGGACTGACATCGGTCACTCCTTGGTGGCCCCGCAGGAACGCGCGCTGCCGGGCTGGGTGGCTTACGCGGTGAGGGACGCCCGAATCTTCCGCTTGACGGCGAGGAACTGCTCGGTGTCGACATCGATGGCATGCCGGGGGCGGCCGAGCGGAACGTCGAGGACCTGGCGGATGCCAGGCGGCCTCCCGCCCATGACGGCCACCCGGTCGCCGAGCAGGACCGCTTCCTCGATGTCGTGCGTGACGAAGATGATGGTGATCCGGTATTGCTCCCACATGCTCAGCAGGAATTCATGCATGCGGATCCGGGTGATCGCATCGAGCGCGCCGAACGGCTCGTCCATGAGCAGCAGCGAGGGCCGGGTGACCATGGCGCGGGCAAACGCGGCCCGGTGCCGCATCCCGCCGGACAGTTCGTGCGGGAAGGCGTCGCTGAACTGCTCAAGGCCAACGGTCGCCAGGATGGCGTCGGCCTCCGCGTCGAGCTCAGGATCGTCTCGCTGATGAATGCCCGCGGCCCGCTGCGCCCGGGGGCCGAACAGGACGTTCTTCCTGGTCGTCAGCCAAGGGAACAGCATGGGGCTCTGGAACAGCATGCCCCGGTCGGGGGCCGGCCCGGCCACCGGCCGGCCCCCGACGATCACCGAGCCCTGGTCGGAGGCCAGCGCGCCCGCCACGATGCGGAGCAGGGTGGACTTCCCGCAGCCTGATGGGCCGAGCAGGCAGACCAGCCCCCCGGGAGCAACCCGCAGGTTGATCCCGGAGAGCGCCACCGTCCGCCGGCCGGCCCTGCGGAACGTCTTGCCGACCGACTCGATCACCACGTGCGCGGCATCCGGGCCCGCGTCAGGCAGGGCCTGCGCGTCAGCAGTCACCAGCCAGCGCCTTCTTGACGAATGTCGGATCTATGTGGGATGCCACCACCGACGCGGTCGGTGCCGAGGTGAGGCGGCCCTGCCCGACCAGGAACTGCCCGGTCTGCACATACGCCTTAACGATCGGGCTGCTGGTGTCCCCCTGCGTGGCACCGAGCCAATGCAGTTGCTGGCTGAGCGGGATGAACGGGAAGCCCTTCGTGGCCTGGACAATGAGATTGCCGGGGACGCCCTGGACCTTGGCGCTCTGAGTCAGGTACCTGGCCGCCTGCGGGCCGGTGAACAGGCGGGTCGCCTGGACCTCGGTGCAGACGTACTTCTGGACCAGGGCCGGGTCATTCTTGACGAGGTTCTGCGAGACCGCGACGACGTTCAGGCTGGGGATGCCCAGCTTGGCGATCTGCTCGGCGTTGATGATCGGGTGACCGCCCTTCGCGATCAGCTGGGCTTCCGGCCCGGCCTGCACGTACGCCGCGGTCACCGAGCCGCCCAGGTAGGCGGCGGCGGCCGCCTGCTCGCTGGCGAAGCCGACGACCTTGACCGAGGAAGCGAGGTGCTCCAGCGCCAGCCAGCCCCGCAGTTCGTAGTCCTCCGACGATCCCACCAGGACGCCGACGGACTTGCCGGCCAGCTGCTGGGCTGCGGTGATCGACTTCGGGACGACCAGCGCGTCGGCGTCAAAGCTCTGCGCGATGACGACGTCGACCCCGGTATTGGTGCCGATGGCGCCGACGACCGGCGGGTTGCCGACGCCGCTGATGGCCTGCAGGCTGCCGCTGCGCATCTCGGCGATCGCTGTCACGCCGGCGTCGAATGGCACGAAATGCAGATGGGCCGGGATGGTCTTGGCGAGCGCCGCGTCACTGTCGATGATGCTGTCGGAGTTGGCGACGGTGCCCTGGCCGCGACCTGAAGTGACCGCGACCTGGCCGCGACCTGAGGTGACCGCGACGGCCGGGACCGGGCGGACTTGGTCAGCAGCCGGCCAGGCGTTCGGAAAGATAGGGCTCGATGTCGGCGACGGCTACCCGCTCCTGGCGCATCGAGTCGCGCTCCCGGACGGTCACCGCCTGGTCGTCCAGGGTCTCGAAGTCGACCGTGACACAGAACGGGGTGCCGATCTCGTCCTGGCGCCGGTAGCGGCGGCCGATGGCACTGGCGTCATCGAAATCGGTGTTCCACCGCTTGCGCAGTTGCGCGGCCAGATCACGGGCCTTGGGCGAGAGGTCCGCATTGCGGGACAAGGGCAGCACCGCCACCTTGACCGGCGCAATCCTCGGGTCGAGCCGGAGCACGGTCCGCTTCTCCATGTTGCCCTTCGCGTCCGGCGCCTCATCCTCGCTGTACGCGTCGAGCAGGAACACCAGCATGGAGCGGTCCACACCGGCCGCGGGTTCAATGACATACGGGACATACCGCTCTCCGCTGTCTTGGTCCAGGTACGACATGTCCTGGCCGGACGCCTTCGCGTGCGTGCTCAGGTCAAAGTCGGTGCGGTTGGCGATCCCCTCCAGTTCACCCCACTCGCTGCCCGGGAACTCATACCGGTACTCGACGTCCACCGTGCGCTTGGAGTAGTGCGAGCGCTTGTCCGCCGGGTGCTCGTACAGACGCAGGTTGTCCTTGCGCACCCCAAGGTCGGTGTACCAGCCGAACCGGGCGGCGATCCACTGCTCATGCCACTCTTCGTCGGTGCCGGGCTTGACGAAAAACTCCATCTCCATCTGCTCGAACTCACGGGTGCGGAAGATGAAGTTGCCCGGGGTGATTTCGTTGCGGAACGACTTGCCGATCTGCCCGATGCCGAACGGGATCTTCTTTCTGGACGACTGGAGGACATTGCGGTAGTTGATGAAGATGCCCTGCGCGGTCTCCGGCCGCAGGTAGGCCAGGCCCGACTCGTCCTCCGTCGCGCCCAGGTAGGTGCGCAGCAGCCCGTTGAACATTTGCGGCTCGGTGAAGGCGCCCCTCGTGCCGCAGTTCGGGCAGGCGATCTGGGCCAGGCCGTCCTCCGGCGGGTGGCCATGCTTTTCCTGGTAGGCCTCGATGAGGTGATCGGCGCGGAACCGCTTGTGGCAGGACTGGCACTCGGTGAGCGGCTCGACGAACTCGGTGACATGGCCGCTGGCCTCCCACACCTCGCGGGCCAGGATTACGCTCGAATCCAGGCCGACGACGTCCTCCCGCTCCTGGACCATCGTCTTCCACCACTGGCGCTTGATGTTGTTCTTCATCTCCACGCCGAGCGGGCCGTAGTCCCAGGAGGCCCGGAGGCCGCCGTAGATCTCGCTGGACGGGAAAACGAAGCCGCGGCGCTTGCACAGGCTGACGATCGCGTCCATGCGGTCGTTGCGTGCCATGAGGGACTCCATCCGGCTGGCGGTCGGCGGGGCGTCGCGCAGGCCCGCATGGGGGTGCGCTCACCTGGGGCGTGTCCCGTGTCCGGCCGTCGAGGCAGGCCACAGCCACGGAACGGGCCCGACAGACCACTAGCTTAGTGCACGTCTCCGTAAGTTCGTCGGTGTGCTTACGAGGTCCTCGCTGTGTGGCGAGCGACTCCCCGGCCGGCCCGGGAGGGGCCTGGCGGGGCGGGCCGGTGCCGGCCAGGGGACCCGCGGGCGCGGCCGTGATGAGGGCGGCGGCGCGGGTCACGTCGGGCCGAGGACCGGAGCCGGGACGCCGGACGGCCCCGCCGGGCGCTCACCGGTATACCGGGCCGCGGACCAAGTCGGAGTCGATGTTCAGGGTGAAGCCGTTCACCCTGCGGTCGTGCGGCCCCAGGTACTGCTTGATCCGGTGGCCCTGCCACCACGAGGGGTCCAGGTAGGGCGTGCCGATCACGTTGGACTGGCCGTCCCAGAACGCGAACCAGAGCGAGTCCGGCTTGGCCAGTGGACGGCCGTAGATGGTGGTCGCGAGCCCCAGGGCCTCCGCCCCGGTGGCCGCGCTCGAGTAGACGCCGGAAACGTACCCGGACGCATGGATCCGCCTGGTCCATCCGTCCAGGAAGGAGAGCACCGTAAACCGGCAGGTTGTGTTGCCGGTGTCGAACGACTCGATGTCGTAGTAGATCGGCGTGCCCCGGCCCAGGCCAAGGGCGGCGGCGTGCTGGACAGCGTCGATGGCTGCGGCCTGGCCCTGAGCCAACGCCCGCCCCCGGTCGATCCGCACGGCGAACTGCGTGTTGCACGGCGCCTGCGGCCCGACATAGGCGGGGATCAGGCCCCAGCCGAGCGCCGTGACCGAGCGGATCCAGTCGGCCGACAGGTTGCCGTATCCGCAGCCGGCCTCGGCGCCGCCGATATAGATCCCCGCGTACGAGAAGGCATGCCGCCAGGCCTGCATCACGGCCAGTGAGGGCGCGGTGCAGGTGTCGAACCCCTTCCCCACGACGCGTGCGGCAGCACTATTGGCGCGGCCGGCGCCGGCCGTCAGCCGGGCTCTGGTCGTGCCGCCGGCCCGGATGTCGCCCAGTTGCACGTCCGAGATGGCCGCGGTCACGGCCGACTCGCGGGCCACGGCCGTCTGCCTGGCTGGATGTGCCGCCGGCTGCCCGGCTGGATGTGCAGCCGGATGTGCCGCCGGCTGCCTGGCCGGATGTGCCGCCGGCTGCCCGGCCGCTGGCGACCGGGTCGACGCTCGGGCGACACTCTGGATGATCTTGAGCATGGGCGAGGCGTCACCGCTATACGTGGCACTGATGGACAGCCCAGGGTGCTGGACGGTCGCATAGAGCTGGTGGCCTTGCGGGTCAGAGTGCACTGGCCCGCCGACCCGCGGCAGGTCGCCCACCGCGGGCAGGGCCGACGGCGACTGCCCGGTGCCCACGGCGGGCCTGCCCACCGCGGGCCCGCCCAGCACGGGCTCGCCGAGCGCGGGCACGCCCGCGGCGGGCGGAACCTGAAGGCTGATCGTGGCGGCCCGGCCGACCAGGTGCGCCGGGCAGACCTGGTCCGGTCCGGGCCGCCCCAGGTACACCGCGTTCCGGTCGAAGCGGACGCACGTGGTGGGATTGCTGTCCAGCCGGTAGACCGGCCAGTTCGCTGGGACGTCGATCGTGTATCCGCCGAACCGGACGGCCTTGACCGGTGTGCCGCCCAGGGTGACCCGTGCGGTCAGCCGGGTCACGGCCACGCCATGCGGGCCGGCCCCCGGCCGGCTTGCTGTAGATCCCTCAATCGCTATGATGGTGAGCCCCAAGGCCACGATGAATGTGGCTACGCGTCGCATGTGCATTCCCCCGAATGCGTTACAGCACAGTCGCGGATGCGACCGCAGTCTGCACGCTCCCCAACTAATTCCCGTTCCCGGGGATTCGACGGACATGCGTGCTTGGGGAGCGCAAATGCGTTATCAGGGCGTATCTTTGCCAGTGACATGCAAAACCGTTGACTGAAGACCCAGCTCAGCGCTGGGGAGGGGGGCCGATGACCACGCGCAGGCGACCACCACGACGGCCGCTGCCCACGGGCGGGGCTCTCTTCACCCCCGGCGCGAGCGGCGCCCGCCGGTCGCTGGAGAAGGCCAGCGCCAAGCCGATTGCGTTCCTGCACCAACTGCCGGCCTGGCTGGTGCCCATCGTGCTCGCTGGCCTGTTCGTGGCCGGCGCCCTGGCGGCTGGATGGGTGGGTGCCGTGGCGCTCTGCCTGGTCGCCGCGTTCATCGGGTGGCTGGCCAGCCTGTCCTGGCCCGCGCTGAGCGCGCCGGGGCGACTGCTGCGCGTGGCGATCATCATCCTGCTGCTGGCCCTGGCCCTACGGCAGGCCAGCAGGTAACCGTGGCAGCAGGTTCGGCGCCGCGCCGCCGTAGCGGCGGTCCCGGCTGGCATAGATCTCGCATGCGTGCCAGAGATGGCGCCGGTCGAAATCAGGAAACAGGGTGTCGAGGAATACAAGCTCGGCATAGGCCGACTGCCAGAGCATGAAGTTGGAAATTCGCTGCTCTCCCGATGACCGGACGAAAAGGTCCACATCAGGGATGTCCGGCTCATCCAGGTACCGCGCGAACACTTTCTCATCCACCTTGTCAGCGCGGAGTTTGCCGGCCGCCACATCGGCGGCGATCGCCGCTGCGGCATCGGCGATCTCGGCCCGTCCACCGTAATTGACACAGAATTGCAGGGTAAGAACAGAGTTGCCCGCTGTCATGCGTTCGGCATCTTGAAGTTCCCTGATCACGCTGCGCCACAGCCGTGGCCTCCGGCCCGCCCAGCGGACGCGGACGCCCATCTCGTTCAACTGATCGCGGCGCCGGCGGATCACCTCGCGGTTGAACCCCATGAGGAAGCGGACCTCGTCGGGCGAGCGCCGCCAGTTCTCCGTAGAGAACGCGTACGCGGACAGGTAGGGAATGCCCAGTTCGATCGCGCCCATGATGACGTCGAAGAGCGAGTGCTCCCCCCGCGTATGGCCTTCCGTGCGAGGCAGACCGCGCTGCTTGGCCCAGCGACCGTTGCCGTCCATCACCAGGGCGACGTGCCGGGGCAGGAACTCGGCCGGGATGGCGGGGGGCCGGGCGCCGTCAGCGTGCGGGTCCGGCGGGCGGACGGACCGCGTCACTGGCCCCTCCTGACGCCGGCCGCCTGCTCCACGGTGCTAGTCGCGTCTTCCACGGTGCTAGTCGCGTCTTCCACGGTATTACTCGCGTGTTCCACGGTGCCTGCCGCATGTTCCACATGGCGCAGCGAGCGGATCGAATGCTCCAGATGCCACTGAACGTACGCGGCGACCAGTCCGCTGCACTCCGCCTGGTGCCTGGGTTGGCTCAGATCGGCCCGGGCCCAGTCCCCCCGCAGCAGCGCGCCCATCAGGCCGACCGTCTGCGCCGACGGCGTGGCCGCACCGGGCGGCCTGCAGGACCGGCAGGTCAGGCCGCCCGCCGCGATGCCGAACGCCCGCGATCCGGTGCCGCGGTCCGCCGTGTCCGGTGTCCCGCACACGGCGCACTCCTCGATCGCGGGCGCGTATCCGGCCACGGCGAGCGAGCGCAGCAGGAAGGCGTCGAGCAGGAGCCGCGGGCCGTGCTCCTCATCGCCGAGCGCCCGCAACCCACCCACGAGCAGGAGGAACTGCCGCATGGCTGGTTCCTTTTCCACCGGGGTGAACCTCTCCGCGGTTTCCAGCATGGCCGTCCCGCTGGTGTACCGCGGGTAGTCCGCGGACAGCGGCGCACCGTACGGCCGCACCGTCTCGGCCTGGGTGATCACATCAAGCGACCGGCCCGCGTAGAACTGGAGATCGACATGGGTGAACGGCTCCAGCCGGGCGCCGAAGCGCGACTTCGTGCGCCGCACGCCCTTGCCCACTGCGCGGACCCGCCCGTTCCGCCTGGTGAGGACGGTGATGATGCGATCTGCCTCGCCCAGCTTCTGGGTGCGCAGCACGATCCCGTCGTCCCGGTACAGGCTCACCGTGCCATTGTCGCGCACCGGCCGGGCTGGCGGGGTCGCCCGCGGGACACGCCTAGTGCGCCCGGGCGCGGTTCAGCGCCGACAGGACCGCCCGCAGGGACGCGGTCACCGTGTTGGCGTCGATGCCGACTCCCCACAGCGTCTGCCCGTCGATCTCGCATTCCACGTAGGCGGCCGCCTGGGCGTCGCTCCCGGCGGACAGTGCGTGCTCCGCGTAGTCGAGGACCCGGACCGCGGCACCCACCGAGCTCAGGGCATCGCAGAACGCGGAGATGGGGCCATTGCCGGTCCCCTCGATCTGCTGGTCCACCCCATCGAGACGGATCTCCACGGTGAGCGCGTCCTTGGCGTCCACCACCGAGGATGTGTGGTGCGCCAGCAGCGTCGCCGACCCCTGGGCCAGGTACTCGGCCGAGAACGCCTGCCACATCTGCGCGGGGCTCACCTCCCCGCCTTCAGCGTCGGTGTGCGCCTGGACCACCCGGGAGAACTCGATCTGCAGCCTGCGCGGCAGGTCAAGCTGGTGCTCGGCCTTCATGATGTAGGCCACGCCGCCCTTGCCGGACTGGGAGTTGACCCTGATCACGGCCTCGTAGGTGCGCCCCACGTCGGCCGGGTCGATGGGCAGGTAGGGGACCGCCCAGCCAAACTCCCTGAAGGGCACCCCGGCCGCGGCCGCGTCCGCCTCAAGCGCCTCGAACCCCTTCTTGATCGCGTCCTGGTGCGAGCCGGAGAACGCCGTGTAGACCAGGTCGCCCGCGTACGGGTGGCGCGGGTGCACGGGAAGCTGGTTGCAGTACTCCGCGGTGCGCCGGATCTCGTCGATGTCGGAAAAGTCGATCATCGGGTCGATGCCCTGGCTGAACAGGTTCAGGCCGAGCGTGACCAGGCATACGTTGCCGGTCCGCTCGCCATTGCCGAACAGGCAGCCCTCGATCCGGTCCGCCCCGGCCAGCACGGCGAGTTCGGCGTCGGCGACCGCGGTACCCCGGTCGTTGTGGGTGTGCACGGACAGGCAGACGTGCTCGCGCCGGGACAACTGCCGGCTCATCCACTCGATCTGGTCGGCGTACACGTTGGGCGTGGACCGCTCGACCGTGCAGGGCAGGTTGAGGATGATCTCCCGGCCCGGTCCCGGCTGCCAGACGTCCATCACCGCCTCGCACACCCCGGCGGCGAAATCCAGCTCGGTGTCCATGAAGATCTCCGGTGAGTACTCGTACCCGAAGTCACAGTCACCCAGGTAGGCCTCCGCGTACTTGATCACCGACCGGGTTCCCTCCACGGCGAGCGCCTCGCACTCCGCCCGGTCCACGCCGAATACCACCCGGCGGAACAGCGGGGCCGTCGCGTTATACAGGTGCACGGTGGCCCGCGGGGCGCCAACCAGCGACTGCACCGTCCGCTCGATCAGCTCGTCCCGCGCCTGGGTGAGCACGGAGATCTGCACGTCATCCGGGATGAGGTGGCCTTCGATGAGGCTGCGGACGAAATCGAAGTCGGCCTGGCTGGCCGACGGGAAGCCGACCTCGATTTCCTTGTAGCCCATCCGTACCAGCAGGTCGAACATGGTCCGCTTACGGGCCGGGCTCATCGGGTCGATCAGCG
Organism: Streptosporangiaceae bacterium; assembly: GCA_036394075.1. GTDB lineage: Bacteria > Actinomycetota > Actinomycetes > Streptosporangiales > Streptosporangiaceae > JAWWPY01. Next base: position 34,029 of record DASWFT010000440.1, on the reverse strand, counting down.
CCTGGTTGCCGTCCCGCAGGTCGGTGGACAGCCAGCGCGGGGCCTTCGTGATTGACCTGCCGGGCCAGCCGCGGTCGGGCAGGTCAACGGGCTTGAACGGTGCGTAGCGCTGACACGGCATCCCGCTGCTCTGCTGGTTCTGCATGCCTCCGGCATGACGATCTTGATTGGATTGCATCGGAGAAACTGCTCCCTCGCGGATCGGGCTGGGGCCAGCGGTCACGCAAGAATCCCGCGGCGAGGGAGCCGGCCTTTATCGGCCCCCGCCGCGGCAGATAAGCAGGAGGGTTCCGCGCAGCATCGTCATCGACCCTAGCAGACTTAACGAGGTCCCGCGGTTGCTGCCGGCCGCCACGACAGAGCCTGGTGGCTGCCCCGCACCCACGAATGAGCGGCTGCCCTGCACCCGCGACGCGCCCGCCCCGTACCCGCGAATGAGCGGCTGCCCCGCACCCGCGACGCACCCGTCCGGCACCCGCGAATGAGTGGCGGCCGCACCTGCGAATGAGCGGCTGCCCGCACCCGCGAATAATGCGTCGCGCCGGCCCGCACCCCTGGCTTGAATGGAGGGATGCGCATCGAGCGATTCGACCCGGAGGCCGACCCGGCCCGGACTCGGGCCTGCTACCAGGTCCATCTCGCCGGCGCGCCGGTCGACGATCCACACTACCCGCCGATGTCGCTACGGTCTTTCACCGGCTGGCTGGCCTGCGGCTGGACTGAGGACCAGCCCGAAGTGTGGTCGGCCAGCCCGTCACCTGACCGGGTCGACGGCTGTTACACGGTCGCGATGCCGCGGCGCGAGAACCGACATCTGGCGTATGTCCACCCGGAGGTCACGCCGGCCAGGCGGCGCGCGGGCCTCGGAACCACCTTGCTGCGCCATGCGGCGGCCCGGACCGGTGAAGACGGCCGCACGACGCTCGCCGTCGATGCGCGGGACGGCTCGGCTGGCGAGGCCTTCGCACGGGCGCTCGGGGCCCGGCGCGGCATCACCGAAGTTCGCCGGATCCTCGACCTGACGGCCGTCCCGGCCGGCGCTCTGACGAGTCTACGCGCCGAGGCACGCGAAGCATCGCGCGGCTATCGGGTGCTGTGCTGGGAAGGAACCGTCCCTGAGGAGCACCTGGGCCAGGTCGCCGCGGTCAATGGCGCCATGGCCGACGCCCCGCATGATGCGGCCACGCAGGCCCAGTCCTGGGACGCCGACCGGGTGCGGGCCGGCCAGCGGCGCATCGTGCTGCAAGGCCAGCGCTACTACTCGGTGGCGGCACAGTGCGCCCGCAGTGGCGAGCTCGCCGGGCTGACCCAGCTCGGCGTCGACCCCGAGATCCCTGGCTGGGGATTCCAGGAGCTCACGGCGGTCACCCGGCCGCACCGGGGGCACCGGCTCGGCCTGCTGCTCAAGGTGGCCATGCTTGACCTGCTGGCTGAGCGCGAACCGCAGCTGAAATGGGTTGTCACCGGGAACGCGGACAGTAACTCGCACATGGTCGCCATCAACGCGCTGCTGGGCTTCCAGCCCGTCGATAGCTGGGCGTCCTGGCAGCTCGATGTGGCGCAGGTGCTCGCGATCCCCCGGGCGCATTGAGGCCCGGCCAGCGACCTCACGCCGGCCCGCCCGGACGCCTCGCCCGGCTCAGTCATAGAAGCCGAGGCGGCGTAGCTGCTTCGGGTCGCGCTGCCAGTCCTTGGCCACCTTGATCCGCAGGTCGAGATAGACCTTCGTGCCGAGCAGGGCCTCGATCTGCTGCCGCGCCCGGCTGCCGACCTGCTTCAGGCGCGCCCCCTTGGCACCGATGACGATGGACTTCTGGCTGGGCCGCTCGACGTACATGAACGCATGGACGTCGATCAGGTCGTCGCGCCCTTCCCGCGGCCCCATCTCCTCCACGACGACGGCGATGGAGTGCGGCAGCTCATCCCGGACGCCTTCCAGGATCGCCTCCCGGATCAGCTCGGCGACAAGCTGCGCCTCAGGCTCGTCGGTGAGCTCACCATCGGGGTAGAGGGGCCTCCCGTGCGGCAGGTGGCTGACCAGGACGTCGGTGAGCACATCCAGCTGAAAGCCGGACACGGCGGAAACCGGGACGATGTCTGCCCAGTCCCCCAGTCCGGCGACGGCCACCAGCTGCGCCGCGACCTGCGGGGTGGACGCCTGGTCGGTCTTCGTCAGGATCGCAACCACAGGGGTCTTGGCCAGCCCGGTGAGCTCGTTGGCGAGGTACTTGTCCCCCGGCCCGATACGCTCGGCCGCGGGCACGCAGAACCCGATCACGTCGACCTCGGTGAGCGTGGAGCGCACCAGGCTGTCCAGCCGCTCGCCGAGCAGTGTGCGGGGCCGGTGCAGGCCGGGCGTGTCCACGATGATGAGCTGGGCGTCGGGCCGGTGCACAATGCCGCGGATCGCCCGCCTGGTCGTCTGCGGGCGGCTGCTCGTGATCGCCACTTTCGTGCCAACCATCGCGTTCATCAGAGTCGACTTGCCGACGTTCGGCCTGCCCACAAAGCAAGCGAACCCCGACCTGAACTCCGGAGGTGTCTGCGGCGATCCCACCCTGCGATTGTCCCCCACGCCCGGCGCGCCGCGTTCCGCGCAGGCCCTTCCATGATCGCGGTGCCCTGCTAACCCGGGGGACAACCCCCGGATCCCGGACCCCGGGCAGACCCTCCATGATCGCGGTGGATAGGTGGTCGCCGGGGCCCGCCTCGGAACAAAGCGTTGTTCATATTCACGAATTCGGGCCGTGGCCTGGGCGCCTGGGGCGTCAAGCCGGCGTGTTGTTCCTCTGCGCGCCCCCGGCGACCAGTGATCCACCGCGATCATGGAAAGGCCGCACCGGTCGATGCGATCAGGGCACCAGCGTGGCGCGGAGCACGCCGTCCGTCCCGGCGAGGAACAACCTGACCGACGGGCCCAGGTCGTGCAGCACGGCCAGGTCCGCCGGGTCGGCTGCGTCGGTGTCGCTGACCAGCGCCGCGGCTTCCAGGCTGGCCGCCCCGCTGGAGACCGCCATGGCGACCGCGAGGCGCAGCGCGGACAGGCTGAACGACGGCAGCGCCACGGCGGCAGCGGCATAGGTACGGCCCGTCTCATCACGGACCGCGGCCCCCTCGGCGGCAGCCACCCGGGCCCGCGCCGATCGGGCCAGCATGATGATCTTGAGGTCTTCCTGGCCAGGTGCGGGCTCGCTCACCACGCCCAGTGTAGGGGGGCGCAGCGCAGTGGGGCGCCGGGCGGCGGTCAGACCCGGGGCGCCGGGCGGCGGTCAGACCCGGAGCCGAGCGGCGGTCAGACCCCGGACGCCGGCCGTGATCAGGCGCTGTCCGGCTGCTGCGGGGCGCCGCCGGGGACGGCGGGCACGAGCCGCTCCACGGTAACCGTGCCGATCCGGTTGCGGCGTCCGGCCAGGCTCTCCGCGGTGAGCCGCAGCCCGGCCACGGTGGCTTCCGACCCGGCAATGGGCACCCGGCCGAGCGCATGGGCCAGCAGGCCGCCGACCGTCTCCACGTCTTCCGCGTCGATCCGCACGCCGAACAGTTCGGCCAGATCGGTCACAGGAAGCCGGGAGGTCACCCGGGCTCGCCCCGGGGCCAGCCATTCCACCGCCGGCTGCTCCTGGTCATACTCGTCGGTGATCTCACCGACAATCTCCTCCAGGATGTCCTCAATGGTCACCAGCCCGGCGGTCCCCCCGTACTCGTCGATGACGATCGCCAGGTGAATCCGGCGTTGCTGCATCTCCCTGAGGAGCTCATCGATCGGCTTGCTCTCCGGCACGAACGTGGCGGGCCGCATGACCGACTCGACCTTCTCGACCGAGTCGCCGTCCGGGTTCTCCTGGCTGCGGTTCACCAGGTCCTTGAGGTAGGCGACGCCGATCACATCGTCCTCGTTCTCCCCCACCACCGGTATCCGGGAAAAACCGCTGCGCAGCGCGAGCGACAGAGCCTGGCGCAGGGTCTTGCCCCGCTCCACGAAGACGATGTCGGTGCGCGGGACCATGACCTCCCGGACGATGGTGTCACCCAGCTCGAAGACCGAGTGGATCATCTCCCGCTCACCCGGCTCGATGACCCTTCGCTGCTCCAAGAGATCAACGAGGCCGCGCAGGTCCTCCTCGGAGCCGAACGCGCCGTCCCGCGACCACCGGCCCGGCGTGAGGACGCTGCTCGTGGCCAGCAGCAGCCTGGGCAGCGGGCCAAGCATCCGGATCAGCGGATACAGCACGCGAGCGGCGGCCAGCGCAACCCGCCGCTCATGCTGGCGGCCGAGGGTCCGGGGCCCGATCCCGGCGACCAGGTAGAGCAGCGCGATCATGATCACCGCGATGAGCAGGAAAGTGCGCCAGCCCGAACCCAGCCAGTGCAGCAGCGCCGCAGCCATCAGCACCGTGGCCGAGGTCTCACAGGAGACCCCGGCGAGCAGCAGCACGCTCAGGTACCGGGAAGGCTCGGCCAGGATCGCCTGGAGCCGCGAAGAGGCATCACCGTCCGCGCCCGGCGCCAGCGCTGGTGCGCCTGCCCGGGACACCCGCACCAGGGCAACCTCGGCGCTGGCGCACAACCCCGCCAGCAGCGTCGCAACGATGGCCGCGACGACCAGCCACGCCATGCTGGCATCACCCGGGCCCTTCCTGCCCCTCCCCGTCGCGGGCGGACCCGCGCTCCGTGCGCCATGAGCCGAGCAGCTCATCTTGCAGGCTGAACATGGTGGCACGTTCATCGGGTTCGGCGTGATCATATCCGAGCAGGTGCAGGATGCCATGGGTGCACAGCAGCTCAAGTTCGTCCCGCAGGGGGTGCGCGGCGCGGCTCGCCTGCTGGCTGGCCACCTCGGGGCACAGCACCACATCGCCGAGCAGGCCGGGAACCGAACCGGGCTCTGCGCCGGGCCCCGGGTCCGCGCGGCTGTTGCCCGGCGCAGGTGGCCTCAGCTCATCCATCGGGAAGGCCAGGACATCCGTCGGGCCAGGCTCACCCATCCACCGCTGGTGCAGGTCCGACATGGTCGCCAGGTCAACCAGCAGGACGGACAGCTCGGCGAGGGGGTGAATGCGCATTACGTCCAGGACGTGCCGGGCCATCGCCGCGAGATCAGCCTCATCGACGCCGATCCCTGACTCGTTGGCTATCTCGATGCTCACCGGGCCACCGGTCACTGAGCGCGCTTGCCCGCGCCACGGGAGTCGGCCCGGCCCGGCCCGCGCTCGGCGCGCCGCTGGATGGCAGCACCCCCGCGCCTCGCCGCCGGCAGCCGCTCCGGCGGCAGCGCCGTCCCCCGGATTCGCGCATCGTAACGCTCGTAGGCATTGACAATGTCGCCAACAAGCCGGTGCCGTACCACGTCGTTGCTGGTCAGCCGGGAGAAGTGGACATCATCCAGGCCCTCAAGGATGTCCTGGACCAACCGCAGCCCGCTGGGCTGGCCCGTGGGCAGGTCGACCTGGGTGATGTCGCCCGTGACCACCATCCGGGAACCGAACCCGAGGCGGGTGAGGAACATCTTCATCTGCTCGGCCGAGGTGTTCTGCGCCTCATCCAGGATGATGAACGAGTCGTTGAGCGTCCGGCCGCGCATGTACGCCAGCGGCGCGACCTCGATGGTGCCTGCCGCCATGAGCCGCGGTATGGACTCCGGGTCAAGCATGTCGTGCAGCGCGTCGTGCAGTGGCCGCAGGTACGGGTCGATCTTCTCGTACAGCGTGCCGGGCAGGAATCCCAGCCGCTCACCCGCCTCCACGGCGGGCCGGGTGAGGATGATCCGGTTCACCTCTTTGGCCTGCAGCGCCTTGACCGCCTTGGCCATGGCGAGATAGGTCTTGCCCGTCCCGGCCGGCCCGATGCAAAAAACGATGGTGTGCTCATCGATGGCATCGACGTAGCGCTTCTGGTTGAGCGTCTTGGGCCGGATGGTCCGGCCGCGGGCCGACAGGATGCCCAGCGAAAGCACATCGGCCGGGCGGATTCCCGATTTCCTGCGGAGCATGGCCACGGCCCTGGCCACCTCGTCGGCGGTCAGTTCGGCGCCTCCCGCGAGCAGTTCGGTGAGTTCGTCGAAGAGCCCCGCCACCCGGGCCGTTTCCTCTGGCGCGCCGGTGATCGTGATCTCGTTGCCGCGCACATGAATATCGGCGTCGAACGCCTCCTCGATCACATGCAAAAGCTCGTCACGCGATCCCAGCAGGCTGACCATCGAGTGGTCATCCGGAATTACGATCTTGACCTGGGTGCCGTCGCCGGATGGCTTGCGGTCTCTGGGATCGCCGGGAGTCTCTGTCAATTCATTCTCTCTGCCTGAGGCCAGGCGCATAATCGCGCCGTACGCTCGCCATGCTATCCGCGCGGCCTCATCCGGGTGGCCAGGCGAGCCTGCGACCGCCCAGCACGTGGGCGTGCGCATGACCAACGGTCTGCCCCGCCTCCGGGCCGGTGTTGAAGACGACGCGGTAGCCGCTGCCGGCGATCCCCTCAGCCAGCGCCACCTGATGTGCCTGGGCCGCCACCTCGGCCAGCAGGCCGTCGCCGACCGCGGCGAGCGCGGCGAGATCCGGATAGTGATCCTTCGGTATCACCAGCACATGCGTCGGCGCCTGCGGGCTTATGTCACGGAAGGCCACTGTTCGCGGCGATTCGAGCACCCGCGAGGCAGGCACGTCGCCCGACACGATCCTGCAGAATTGGCACTCTGGCACGAAGCGATCTTAGCCTCTAGCAGGCTCGGACCACCGACGACATATATGGTTGCAATGTTGCGAAACCCACGGCGCACGCCCCCCGCGGTGCTACGGCTCCGGCAGAGTGCGGTTCCTCGCGAGTCCCTCCGCGGTGCGTGGCCTCCAGAACAGTCATGGCATTGCGGATAGGGGCACGGAGAAGCATGGGGGGATCGATTCGGTGAAGCCGAGCGGTGCAGGCGGGTCGGGTGCACGCAGTCGACATGCCTCCCGGTGAACCGGACGGCGTGGCAGCGCGTCCTATTCACGTGACCGAGACCCTAGTGGCTGATGCTGCGGTGGGTGCGGTCACGGCTGAGTGGGATGCCGACCGGGCAGTCACCGCGATCTACACCACCCACTACCGCTCTTTGGTGCGGCTCGCGGCCTTCCTGGTACGCGACGTCGGTACGGCGGAGGAAGTGGTGCAGGACTCGTTCGTGGCCATGCACGGCGCATGGCGTCGGCTGCGCGACAGCGAGAAGGCGCTTTCCTATCTCCGCCAGTCGGTGGTGAACCGGTCGCGATCCGTGCTGCGGCACCGGATGGTCGTGGACCGGAACGCCCCGAAGCCGGCGCCGGACATGCCCAGCGCTGAGCACGGCGCCATCGTCCTGATGGAGCGGTCCGCTGTGGTGTCCGCGCTACGGGCACTGCCGGCGAGGCAGCGTGAGGCCCTGGTGCTGAGGTACTACGGCGACTTTTCGGAAGCCCAGATCGCCTCTGCGATGGGGATCAGCAGGGGAGCGGTCAAGAGTCACACGGCCCGTGCCATGTCGGCACTGCGGACCGTCCTGGAGCGGGAGACATGAGGAGGGCCACAAGGGCTACGAGGGGCCCAGGCAGGACGCGATGACATCACCGGAACGCGACTACGACGACATCCTCCGGCGCGCGCTGCGCGCGGCGGCGGAGTCGATTGAGCCAGCGGCTGACGGCCTTGACCGGATCCGCGGCCGGGTGAGCGCACGCCGCGCTGGCTCCTTCGTGCTGCTCGCCGAGTTCCTGGACTGGTTTCGCCCCATCCTGCGCTGGCTGGAGTCCGGCGCCGCCGGAGTCCGCTCGGGGCTGCTGGCCCTGGCCACCCGGATGCAGTTGCCGGCCCGCAGCGGGCAGGTACTCGGCTGGTTCCGGACCGCCCTGGCCCGGCTGCGGCCGCTCGTCGCCTGGGCGCCGCCACTGCTCGCCGCCACAGGCTGGAAGGTGGCCTGGCAGCGTCGCGCGGAGCACCGTACCCAGCCCTCGCCGACCGGACTGCGGGCGCGGCTGGGTCCCGTGTTCACCCGGCTGGGACCCGCCGCCTCCTGGCTCAGGCCGGTCATCGCCGTCGCCGCCGCAGTAGGCATCGTCGTCGCGGGCGTGTTCGCGCTCGGCCAGGCCCAGCAGTTCATCACCCCCACGAACCAGATCTCCAACCCCGCCGCGACCCACCACAAGGCCACCCCCCCCGCCAGCAGCCCGGCCGTGAACGTAGCGCCCATCGTCCCGGCGTCCTCCACCTACCCCACGGGCAGTCCGACGGGAGCGCCGGCGCCGAGTTGCTCATCCAGCGCTACGCCCAAGCCCACCGCCACGGCCCCGTCAACCTCCCCGTCCCCGACCCCCACCCACAGCGCCACGCCGACCCCGACGATCACCATCAGCGCTTCGCCGACCGTGTCGCCCACCAGTACGAGCCTGACCGGCGCAGGCGCAGGCGCATACGCAGGCCAAGTCGCGACGACGAGGGCAAAGCAACTCCCGGTGCTCTGCTCGCCCCCGATCCACGCGTCGTCCAAGGCATCGTAGGCCTCAGCCCCAGCGGCCGGCGTTCAGCCCCAGCGGCCGGCGTTCAGCCCCAGCGGGCAGAGTGGCTCAGCAGAACCGACGCGGCCACCGCCCCGGCCGAGGATGTCCGCAGCACCGTCGGGCCCAGGTGCGCGCGTACGGCGCCGCACGAGGCCAGGGCCCCGGCTTCGGCCGGGCTCACCCCGCCCTCGGGTCCGACTACCACGACGATGTCGCCGGAAGACGGCAGGGCCAGGTGGCCGAGCGCCACAGGAGCGGCTGGGTCCAGGAGGACCGCTAGCGAGGCCGCAGCGGCCAGGCGCGCCACTTCGCCGATCGTCACCGGCCCGGCCACCTCGGGCACCCGGGCCCGGCGGGACTGCTTGGCCGCCTCCCGGGCGGTCGCCTGCCAGCGGGCGAGGGCCCGCTCGGCGCGCTCACCCGCCCAGCGGACGACGCAGCGCTCCGCCGCCCAGGCCACCACGGCGTCCACCCCCACCTCGGTCATCAGTTCCACGGCCAGCTGGCCCCGCTCCCCCTTGGGGATCGCCTGGACCACCACGATGGCCGGCTCCGGACGCGGCACCGTCCGCCGGGCTGTGACCGCAAGTACCAGCTCGCCGCGCTGCGTCGCGGTGACCACGCACTCGGCGATCGTGCCCGCGCCGTCGGCCACATCGACCCGCTCCCCCACGGCCAGCCTGCGGACCGTGGCCGCATGGCGCCCCTCCGCGCCGGACAGGACGATCACGTCGCCAGCCAGGTCCGTCGCCGTGGCCAGGAATACGGGCGGCGTGGGCCCCGCCGCCCTCATCGCCGCGCGCCCGGCCGCGAGGGCCGGTCAGCGGCCGTTGAACGCGTCACGTAGCCGGGAGAAGAAGCCCTGCTGGCCCGGGGCGAAGCGGCCGGGCGGGGTCTCCTCCCCGCGCAGCGTCGCCAGCTGCCGCAACAGCGTTTCCTGCGCCTCGTCCAGCTTGGACGGTGTCTCCACCGTGACATGAATGATCAGGTCGCCGCGGCCGGAATCGTTCAGGTGCTGCACACCAAGCGCGTACATCGGGATTACCTGGCCGGATTGCGTTCCGGGACGTAGGTCTAGGTCTCTCGGACCGTCGAGGGTGTCGACGGACAGGGTGGCACCAAGCGCGGCCGCAACCATCGGGATCGTCACGGTGCAGTGCAGGTCGTCCCCCTGCCGCTCGAAGATCGCGTGCGGGCGCTGCAGGATTTCCAGGAACAGGTCACCTGGCGGCCCGCCTCCGGGGCCGACCTCGCCCTCGCCGGCCAGCTGGATGTGCGTGCCGTCCTCCACGCCGGCCGGGATGCGCACCTTGATGGTGCGCCGGGTGCGGACCCGGCCGTCGCCATCACACTCGGGACAGGGGCGGCGGATCACTGTGCCGAACCCACCGCAGGCCGGGCACGGCCGCGAGGCCATCACCTGGCCCAGGAACGAGCGCGTGACCTGGCTTACCTCGCCGCGCCCCCCACAGACGTCACAGGTCTCCGGATGAGTGCCCGGCGCGGTGCCCTGGCCGGAGCAGGTCGGGCAGACCACCGCGGTGTCCACGACCAGGTCGCGCGTGGCGCCGAACGCGCACTCGGCGAGGTCCATCTCCACCCGGATGGTGGCGTTGCGCCCGCGGCGGGCCCGGCTGCGCGGGCCCCGGGACGTGGCCCCGGCACCGAAGAACGCATCCATGATGTCGCTGAACGGGAACCCGGCGCCGAACCCGGCCCCCCCTGGCGCACCGCCAGTCGGTGCGAACGGGTCGGCGCCCAGGTCGTACATCTGCCGCTTCTCCGGGTCGGAGAGGACCTCGTAGGCCTGGTTGATCTCCTTGAAGCGCTCCTGGGTCGCCGGGTCCGGATTCACGTCCGGGTGCAGCTCGCGGGCGAGCCGCCGGTACGCCTTCTTGATCTCATCAGGCTGGGCGTCACGGCGGACGCCGAGAATTCCGTAGTAATCGTTGGCCACTAGGACCCCGCCAGGATCTGGCCGACGTATCGTGCCACCGCGCGCACCGCTCCCATCGCCGTCGGGTAGTCCATTCGTGTCGGGCCGAGCACGCCCAACCTCGCCAGTGCCTGGTCGCCGGTCCCGTAACCAGCCGCCACCAGGGACGTGCTGCGCAGCCCTTCGACCGGGTTCTCCGCGCCGATCCGGACCGTCAGCGAGGAATGATCACCCGTCTCGCCCAGCAGCCGCATGAGCACCACCTGCTCTTCCAGCGACTCCAGGACCTCCCGCAGGCCTTTGGAGAAATCGGTGGCGGTCAGGTTGGCTGCCCCGCCGACGACGACCCGCTCCTCATGCCGCTCAATCAGGCTATCCAGGATCACCGAGAAGACCGCCGTGGCGTTCGGCCGCTCGTCAGGCGTGACCCGCTGCGGCAACTCCGCGACGACCGACGCTACCTCGGCCAGCATCCGCCCGTCGAGGCAGGCATTGAGCACAGCACGCAACTGCGTGACCGCGTCCTCTTCGATGGGGTCGGGCAGTTCGACACCGCGCTGCTCGACCCGTCCGGTGTCGGTGATCAGCACCAGCAGCAGCCGTTTGGATGCCAGCGGCACCAGTTCCACGTGCCGGATGGATGACCGGGTCAGGGACGGGTACTGAACGACCGCTACCTGCCTGGTCAGCTGGGCCAGCAGCCGGACGGTGCGCGTCACGACGTCATCGAGGTCGTAGGCGCCGGCCAGGAACGTCTCGATAGCGCGCCGTTCCGCTGGCGAGAGCGGCTTCACACCGGACAGCCGGTCCACGAAAAGCCGGTACCCCTTGTCCGTGGGAACCCGGCCCGCGCTGGTGTGCGGCTGCACGATGTAGCCCTGCTCCTCCAGCACCGCCATGTCGTTGCGGATCGTCGCCGGGGAGACGTCCAGGTTGTGCCGGTCAACCAAGGACTTGGAGCCGACGGGTTCCGTGGTGGACACGTAGTCCTCCACGATGGCACGCAGCACGGCGAGCTTCCTGTCGTCGAGCAACGAGACCACCTCCCTTGGCACTCCACTATCCCGAGTGCCAAGTCTAAGGCGGGTGGGGCGCCGTGACACCCAGGCAACCGCACTGGGAGCATAGCGGCTGGCGGACGATGCTCCCGACGGCCGGCTCAAGGCCGCCACGGCGCATCGCGCCCATGCCCGTATCCCGGGCCCGGCAGGAGGTGGCATGCAGCGGGACTACGGACCTGACGTCCTGGCGGACGGCGGGCGGCGCGCCAGGCGCCGGGAGCCACCCCAGGTGCCCGCCGAGCGCGGGCTGGTCGTCGAGGAAGCCGGCGGCGGCTTCTGCGGCGCCGTGGTGGCCTGTGACAAGAACGCCGTCACGCTGGAGGACAGGTTCGGCCGCCAGCGGGTGTTCCCGCTGGCCCGCGCCGGGTTCCTGCTGGAGGGCACGCCGGTCACCCTGGTCAGGCCAATGCCGGTGACCCCGCGGCCGCAGGGCCCGGCGCGGACGGCGTCCGGGTCGCTGGCCTCGCCCAGCCCGCCCGGCGGCCAGGGCAGCCGGGCGCGGGTGGCCAGGGCCAGCAGGATCTACGTGGAGGGCCGGCACGACGCCGAACTGGTCGAGAAGATCTGGGGAGACGACCTGCGTGAGATAGGCGTCGTGGTCGAGTACCTGGAAGGAGTCGATCACCTCCCGGCGATCGTGGGCAGCTTCTCCCCCGGACCGCAGCGGCGCCTGGGCGTGCTCGTCGATCACCTGGTGCCGGGTTCCAAGGAGAGCAGGATCGCGGCCGGCGTCACCGGGGCGCATGTGCTGGTGGTTGGCCACCCATTTGTCGATATTTGGCAGGCCGTGAAGCCGGGCGCGGTCGGCATCGCCGGCTGGCCCGCGATCCCACGGGGAACACCCTGGAAGGAGGGAATCCTGCAGGCACTGGGCTGGGAAGCCGACGCCGCCGCAGGCTGGAAGCGGATCCTGTCGGCCGCCCGCAGCTACGCCGACCTGGAACCAGAACTCCTCGGCCGGGTGGAAGAGCTAATCGACTTCGTCACAGCGCCGGGTACTAGCTAACGTGATGGAGGCAGCACACCACGCAGGGGAGCCTATGACCACCCACCGGCGGGGCCCGCCCGGCCCGGTTCAGCCCGCTCCGGCTCAGCATGGCCCAGTTGCGCCCGGCCCGCCGGGTTTGGCCGCCGAGGTCCCGGCGTCCCGTCGACCCAGCCACCGCGAGGTGCGCCTCGCTGAGTTCAGCTACCTCGGAGTCGCGATCGCCGGGATCTTGCCACCGCTCGCGGTCTACCTGATGAGCAGGCGGCGGTCGGCCTTCGCCCGTCAGCACGCGGCCGAGGCACTGCGAGTGGCGTTCGCCGCGGTCCTGTACGGCTTCTGCGTGGTGATCATCGCGACCATGCTGGCGCTGGACTCGGTCCAGGTCGCGGTGATCGTCGCCTCCCCGCTGGCCGTTGCGCTGTGGCTGGTCATGGTCGTGTTCCTGGTCCGCGCGGTACGCGCCGCGCGCCGGGGCGAGCGATATGAGTTCCCCAGTTGGCTCCGGGTATCGCCGCGCAGGTAGCCGATCTGCCGGTCTGTCGGCCAGCCGATCTGCCAGTCTGTCGGCCAGTCGGCCAGCCGGTCAGCCGATCTGTCGGTCTGCCGGTCAGCCGGTCAGGCCGCGGATCACCGCATCGGCGAGCAGCCGGCCCCGCCTGGTCAGCACCACCCGGCCCGCGGCGTGAGCCTCGGGCGCCGCGAGACCGTCACCGACGGCCTCCGCCGCGGCGGCCCGGCCGGCCGGGTCGAGGAGATCGAGCGGGCAGCCAGCGGCGAGCCGGGTCAGCAGCATGACCTGCTCGGTCCTGCGCTCCTGTTCCGTCAGCACCTCGCGGGCCCGGCCGGGGCTGACTCCGGCGCCCAGCCGCGCCGCGTAGGCGGCCGGATGCTTGACGTTCCACCATCGGGTGCCGGCCACGTGGCTGTGCGCCCCCGGGCCGACGCCCCACCAGTCGCCGCCGGTCCAGTACAGGACGTTGTGCCGGCAGCGGGCCTCCGGGCCTGCCGCCCAGTTGGAGATCTCATACCAGCCCAGGCCACGTGCGGCGAGCACCGCATCAGCGGCCAGATACGCGTCCGCCATCGCCTCGTCGTCCGGCACCGGAATCTCGCCCCGGTGGATCCGGGCGGCGAGCCTGGTGCCCTCCTCCACGATGAGCGCGTACGCGGAGATGTGGTCCGGGCGGGCGTCCAGCGCGGCATCCAGCGACTCCCGCCAGTCCGCGGCGCTCTCCCCTGGCGTCCCGTAGATGAGGTCCAGGCTCACGTGCTCGAACCCCGCGTCGCGCGCCCACCGGGCACACCGGGCCGGGCGGCCCGGCTCATGCACGCGGTCGAGCACGGCCAGCACGTGCGGCGCCGCGCTCTGCATCCCCAGGGAGATCCGGGTGACCCCGGCCGCGCGCAGGGCCGCCAGCGAGCGTTCGTCCACGGTCTCCGGGTTCGCCTCGACCGTCACCTCCGCGTCGGCGGCCAAGCCGAACTCGCCATCGATCGCGCGCAGGATCTCGCCCAGCCGCCCGGGCGGCAGCAGGGTCGGCGTCCCGCCGCCGAAGAACACCGTGCGCACCGGCAGGCTGACGGTGCCCAGCACGCGGCGGGCCAGCCGGATCTCCTCGATGGCCAGGCCGGGGTAGGTGTCCCTGGACACGCCGGAGCCTAGCTCGGCGGCGGTGTAGGTGTTGAAGTCGCAGTAGCCGCAGCGGGTCGAGCAGAACGGCACATGCACATACCAGCCGAACGGATGCTTCCCCAGCCCGGCCATGGCGCTGGCGGGCAGTCCGCCGTCGGCCGGGACGGGCTCGCCGGCCGGAAGGGTGCCTGGCATGTCAGCTCTCCCGATCAGCGCGCGCAGTAGGCATGCCGGGTCAGCCGGCGGCCGGGGACCGGCCCAGGACCGACGGCGCGATCTCGTCCCAACTGGCGCCGCGCCCTTCCACCGCGAGCAACCGCCGCATCAGGTCCGCGTCGCCGTAGAAGGCGCGCATCGACTCGGCCACCGTGACCCGCTCGGCCGGCTGGTCGACCACTTCCACCGGGTCACCACGGCCGGCCGCGCCCTCCTTCAGGACGCGCAGGTAGGCACCGGGCCGCCGGGCGTCCGCGAACCGCTTCACCCAGTGTCTTTCGCCCATCCAGCCGGCGAACACCACGCAGGGCACACGCGGGGACGTGACCTGGACCAGCGCGGTGCCGAGCCGCCAGGTCTCGCCGATCAGCGCGCCGCTGATGTCGAGACCGGCCGTGGTGATGTTCTCGCCGAACGTGCCATCGGGCAGCTCACGGCTGAGCCGCTCCACCCACCAGTCCAGGTCCTCGCGCGCATAGGCGTACAGGGCCTGGTCGTAGCCGCCGTGGTGCGCCTTGTCCGCCTGCTCGTCACCAGCGGCGCCGAGCCGCCCGATACGCACCGGGCCTGCGGCCGAGCGCTTGTCGATCGCGGATCGCCCGACCCGCCCGGCCCACTCCGCGTCGGTCGCCGCGCCGATGTTCACCGAGACCACCCGTGCACTCGCCATACATGCACGGTAATAGACACCCGGTGGCCGGTCGAACGGGATTCCGGCCGCCGGGCTGGTGCGGGCGGAAGGTTATCCTGGGGCCGGGTCAACCGGCAGGAGGCGACAATGGCGAGCGGGCCAGGATACGGGATGGTTGGCGGTGGCCTGAGAGCATCGGACGCCGACCGGGAACGCGCTGTGGAGGTGCTCAAGACCGGATACGCCGAGGGGCGCATGCCGAAGGACGAATACGACGCCCGGATGGGGCAGGCCTACACCGTGCCCACCCGCGCCGACCTGGAGCTGGTAACCGCCCAGCTGCCGGGCGGCGGACCTGTCCTGTACGCAACGGCCGGCCGGCGGCTCAACCAGCTGGCTGTGGCCTCGCTGGCGTGCGGAGTGGGCCAGCCGTTCACCGTGGGGCTCTCCACCATCCCGGCGATCGTGCTCGGTCACGTCGCCCGCCGCCAGATCCGCCAGACCGGGGAGGACGGCGCGGGACTGGCCCTGACCGGGCTGATACTGGGTTGGGTCGGCGCGGCGCTGATCGCTCTCGTCATCACGCTCATCGTCATTGCGGCCATCGCGTTCACGCACGCCGCTCCCGTCCGTGGATGACCTGGGCGGATGAGGCCCGCTCGCGGCTGTAGGCCGCGCTGCGGCGAGGCGGGCTGGCGGCGGTCAATCGTTAGGCTTAACGCTGGCGTTCCGGCTGCTGGGTGGACAGCGCGGCGACGAAGGCTTCCTGCGGCACCTCGACGCGGCCGATGGTCTTCATCCGGCGCTTGCCCTCCTTCTGCCGTTCGAGGAGCTTGCGCTTGCGGGTGATGTCACCGCCGTAGCACTTGGCCAGCACGTCCTTGCGGAGCGCCCGGATATTCTCCCTGGCGATGATCTTGGACCCGATGGCGGCCTGGATCGGCACCTCGAACTGCTGCCGCGGGATCAGTTCCCGCAACTTCGAGGTCATCGCGATGCCGTACTCGCGCGCCTTGTCAGCGTGCACGATCTGGCTCAACGCGTCGACCGGCTGCCCCTGCAGCAGGATGTCCACCTTGACGAGGTCCGCCTCCTGCTCGCCGTCCGGCTCGTAGTCGAGCGAGGCGTAGCCGCGGGTGCGCGACTTCAGATGGTCGAAGAAGTCGAAAATGATCTCCGCGAGCGGCATGGTATACCGGATCTCCACCCGGTCGGTGGACAGGTATTCCATGCCGAGCAGCGCGCCGCGCCTGCTCTGGCACAGCTCCATGATCGTGCCGATGTACTCGCCCGGGGCCAGGATCGTGGCCCGGACCACGGGCTCGAAGACCTTGGCCGCCTTGCCGTCGGGAAACTCGCTGGGATTCGTCACGATCAGCTCCGCGCCGGAATCCAGCACCACCCGGTAGACGACGTTCGGCGCGGTCGAGATCAGCGAGAGTCCGGACTCCCGCTCCAGACGCTCCCGGACGATCTCCATGTGCAGCAGGCCGAGGAATCCGCACCGGAAGCCGAACCCGAGCGCCGTGGAGGTCTCCGGCTCGTAGACGAGCGCGGCATCGTTCAGCCGCAGCTTGTCGAGCGCGTCGCGGAGTTCCGGGTAGTCGTCCCCGTCCACCGGGTAGAGGCCCGAGAACACCATCGGCCGCGGATGGTCGTACCCGGCCAGCGGCTCCGCGGCGGGCCGGGCCGCGCTGGTCACGGTGTCGCCGACGCGGGCCTGCCGGACATCCTTCACGCCGGTGATCAGGTAGCCGACCTCGCCTGCGCCCAGGCTCTCGGACGGCGTCGGCTCGGGCGACATCATGCCCACCTCGAGCGTGTCGTGCGCCGCCCGAGTGGACATCATGAGGCTCTTCTCGCGGCGGGTCAGGCGGCCGTCGATAACGCGGACGTAGGTGACCACGCCACGGTAGGTGTCGTAGACGGAATCGAAGATCAGCGCACGGGGCGGAGCCTCCAGGTCGCCTTGCGGCGGCGGGACCTGCGCCACCACGGCGTTCAGCAACTCGCGCACTCCATCGCCAGTCTTGGCGGAGACCCGGAGCACGTCGGAGGGGGCGCAGCCGATGAGGCCGGCGAGTTCCTCGGCGTACTTGTCGGGCTGCGCGGCAGGCAGGTCGATCTTGTTCAGCACCGGGATCAGGTGCAGGCCGGCCTCCAGCGCGAGGTAGAGGTTGGCCAGAGTCTGCGCCTCGATTCCCTGGGCCGCATCGACCAGCAGGATCGCGCCCTCGCAGGCGGCCAGCGAGCGGGAGACCTCATAGGAGAAATCGACGTGGCCGGGGGTGTCGATCAGGTTCAGCACGTACTGATGGCCGTCAGTCCCGGTCCACGGCAGCCGCACCGCCTGGCTCTTGATGGTGATGCCGCGCTCGCGCTCGATGTCCATCCGGTCCAGGTACTGTGCGCGCATCTGCCGCTCGCCCACCACCCCGGTCAGCTGCAGCATGCGGTCGGCCAGCGTGGATTTGCCGTGGTCGATGTGCGCGATGATGCAGAAATTCCTGATGATGCCCATGTCGGTCTGGCCGGGGATGGGGGCCGGCTGGCCACCGCCCGGAACGGGCGCGGGTGGCCCGTGGTCCGTAACGGGCTGCTCGGGCAGTGGTGACACAGGAATCCGCCAGGTTGAGGTCGGGCCGGGTGGGGCGGGACGATGGCTGCGACGGACGAATCCGGCGCCGTTGCCCGGCTGCCGCAGGCCTGGCTCCCGCCGTGATCCATGGTCGCATGTCGCCGGGGATGCCCGCGCCCCGGCTCCGCCTGGACGACGTGCAGTCAACGGTGGCTCGGAGCTATCGGCGACGACGACAACGCCGCGAGGCACCCTCCGGCGAGGGTGCAGCCAACACCGCGCAGCAGGTTGAAGGTCTGCGAGACACGCCTGAGTTTGAGGCCGGCCCTCCCGGTGGGCTATCCTTCGTCGTCGGCATGTATGCGCTGCGGCCCGTGCGCAGCGCTGCCGCGCGGGAGAATCCGCGTGCGGGCCGGCCACCCAGATCAGATCCCTAGCGAGGCTTCCGCGTGGCGAATATCAAGTCCCAGATCAAGCGCAACAAGCAGAACGAGAAGGCCCGGCAGCGCAACAAGGCGGTCAAGTCATCGCTGAAGACCTCGGTGCGCAAGTTCCGTGAGGCAGCGGACGCGGGTGACGCCGACGAGGCCACGCTGGCGATGCGCACCGCTGTGAGAAGCCTGGACAAGGCGGCCAGCAAAGGCGTGATCCACAAGAGGCAGGCGGCGAACCGCAAGTCCGCCATCGCCAGGCGCTGCGCTGAGCTGCAGGGCTGACCAGCCCGCTGGCCCGGTCCGCCGCTGGCTCTGTCGGCGGAAGGCCTGTGGCCGGACCCTGTCGGCGGATGCCCTGTCAGCCGCTGGCCCTGTCAGCCGCTGGCCCTGTTAGCCGCTGGCCCTGCCGACGGATGGCCGGTCAGCGCGACGCGCGGCTGGCCACGATCCGGCGGATGGCCACCTCAAGCGCGTAGCCGGGGCTCGTGCCCTCCCCCTTGACCTGGGCGTCCGCCTCCGCCACGGCGGCCAGCGCCCGCGCCACCCCCTCAGGCGACCAGCCGCGCAGTTGCTGCCGCACCTTGTCGATCTTCCACGGCGGGGCGCCGATCTCGGCGGCCAGGGCCGGACCGGCCTGCCCGCGCGGGGCGCTGCCCACCCGGCCGAGCAGCCGGACTCCCTGGGCGAGCCCGCTGGTGATCAGCACCGGGGACACGCCGACGGCCAACGCCCATCGCAACAGTTCCAGCGCCTCGCCGAGCCGCCCCTCGACCGCCCGGTCGGCCACCGTGAAACCGCTCGCCTCGGCCCGGCCCCGGTAGTACCTGGCCACCACGGACTGGTCGATCACCCCGGTGGTGTCGGCCGCGAGCTGCCCGCAGGCCGCGGCGATCTCCCGCAGGTCCGACCCGAGGGCGTCCAGCAGCGCCCGCACACCGCTCTCCTCGATGGTCCGGCCCGCCTGGCGGAATTCACCCCGCACGAACGTCATCCGGTCGGCCAGCCGGGTGATCTTCGGGCACTCGACAACCGCCGCGCCCTGCCCCGTTAGGGTGGCCAGCAACGCCTTGCCCTTTGCCCCGCCGGCATGGGTCAGCACCAGCACGACGTCCGGCGCCGGGTCCGCCGCGGCGCTGGCCAGTTCGTCGGCGACGTTCTTGGTTGCGTCCTGCACGTCATGGACCACCACGACGGTCGCGCCGCCGAACAGTGACGGCGCGGTCAACGAGGCCAGCTCGCCGGGCCTGAGCGCCGCTGCGCGCACGTCGTGCACGTCATCGGCCATCCCCGCCTGTCCTCCGCCCGTGACGCTCCTGGCGCCGGTCACGAGGCGCGCGACCGCCCGCTCGACAAGCAGTTCCTCGTCGCCGACCACGACCGTGACCGCGGTGTCGCCAGTAGTGGTGTGAGCGGCCGAACGACTCGTGACGCCTGAAGACATACCGGCCAGCATATGACGGGCGGACCGGACGGCACCGCTGGCTGGGGCGGCGAGGGCGGCGAGAAGAGTTATTACGAAAGCTTTTGCCGTGGGATCGGCTTCTGGGCGTTTTCTTTGAGGCCCATAGGCGAGCATCTATGTGTGGCCGACGCTGAGCCGGACCAGGGGACGGCGCGGGCCCCGGGGAGCGGCGGGTGGCGCGCCCCGCGGAGGGCGCCTCCCGGGGCCAGCCTGGTGGCCCGTGTCGCCAGTAACTGGCACTGGCTGGTCCTAGGGGGCTGGACGCTGGCCTGGTTCGCCATCCTCGCCCCGGGCGGTGGCATCGCTTGGAAGTTCTTCACCGAGGGCAGCCGGCTGCTCTTCGGCCCCAGCCTGGGCAGGCTACCCCGCGGCGGCGGCCTGCACCTGTACGCGAGCCATCCGCAGCTCCAGATCGGGCCGGTGTCCTTCGCGGTCGCCCAGGTACTCCGGCACCTCGGGCCCGATCAGGGCCTGGTCGCGGCGCAGGTCGCACTGACCGCCGTGGGCCTGGTCCTGGTGCGCGCCATCGCGGGCATCGCCACCAAGGTCCGGCCGGAGCTCACCGCCCGGCCTGAGGCGTTGCGCTGGACCGTGCTGGCCGGCGGCGCTGTGTTTCTCATCGCGTGGGTCGAACTCTCCGTCGCGTACACCCACCTCGACGATGGCCTGGCGCTGGCCCTGGCCGTGCTCGCGGTGCGCGCGGCCGCCACCGGCCAGCCGGCCCTCGCGGGCCTGTGCGTCGGCCTGGCCGCGGACGCCAAGCCGTGGGCCCTTGTTTTCCTGCCTGTCCTGCTCGTCCTGCCGAGCCGGGCCCGGTGGCACGCGGTCGCCTGGGCCCTGGCGGCAGCCTGCGCTGCGTGGCTGCCATTCGTGATCGCCGACCCGGGAACCCTCACCGCGGCCGCCCACTTCACCATCTGGAACCTGCCCGCCTCGGCGCTGCGCGCGCTTGGCGTCACCGACCCGCGCACTCCCTCGTGGGACCGCCCGGCGCAGCTCGCGGTGGGCGTGGCGCTCGGCGTCATCGCCGTGGCGCGGCGGCGCTGGCCCGCGGTCATCCTGCTCGGCGTCGGGGCCCGCATCGCGCTGGACCCCGCGGTGCACGGGTACTACACCGCCGGGGTGATGGTGGGCGCGCTGCTCTGGGACATGGCGGGCGCCCGCCGGCCGTATCCGGCCTGGTGCTTCGCGTCGTTCGCCGCCCTCAACCTGGCCCCGCTGCTGACCAAGGACGCCGCGCTGCTCGGGCAGCTACGGCTGGGCCTGGTGCTGGCTTTCACCGCGGCACTGCTGCTCGGCCCGGACCGCTGGTACCGGGGGCCCGGTGACGAATGGCCCGGGAGGCGGCCCGCGGAAGGGCGGCCTGCGGAAGCCGACGCTAGTGTGGCGCCGGGCTAGTGTGGCGCTGGGCTAGTTTGGCACCGGCTCGCCACCACGCCATATGCGGTTCGGCTTGAGCCCGTATGACCAGGTGAACGCGCCTTCGTGGTCAGCATCCCAGGCGACGATGTCGGCGAACCGGCCACGCACCATCGCGCCGCGGTCCGGCGCGCGCAGCGCCTGCGCTCCGCCCAGCGTGGCCGCGCGCAGCGCCTCGGTCACGCTCATCCCGAACTGGTCGATGGCGAGGGCGATGACGAGCGGCATCGACGTCATCCCGTTCCCGCCGGGCGTGTGATCGGTGCCCAGGGCGACCGCGACGCCCTTATCGAGAAGCGCGCGAACCGGCGGCGTCTTGCCCGTCTGCAGCGAGGTGCCCGGACACACGACGGCGGCCACACCGGCCTGGGCCAGCGCCGCCACGTCCTCGTCACACGCCTCGAGCAGCACGTCCGCGGACGCACAGCCGATCTCGGCGGCGAGCCGCGCCGCCCCGGTGCGGGACTCGCCGCACGCGTGCAGCCGGGGCAGCAGTCCGACCTGCCGCCCGGCGTGCAGCACCCAGCGCGCCTCCCGCTCGGTGAACCGTCCCTCTTCGCAGTAGACGTCCACGCTGTCGGCACCGGCCGCGGCCGCGTCGGCGCACCAGGCGCCGACCGCGTCCACGTAGTCGTGGCGGCGGCCGAAGTACTCGGGCGGGATCGCGTGCGCCGCGAGGAACGTCACGTGCACTCGCGGCATGTTCGGCTCGCCCTCCAGCGAGCGCAGCAGCCGCACATCGGCAAGTTCCCCGTCGCGGGTCAGGTGGTAGCCGGTCTTCGCCTCGATGGTGGTGGTCCCGGACATGAGCCACTGGTGCAGCCGTTCCCGCACCCCATTGCAGAGCGTCCACGGGTCCGTGCCGCGGGTGACGGTGACCGTCGAGGCCATGCCGCCGCCCGCCGCGGCGATCTCGTTCGGCGAGGATCCGCCCGACCGCATGGCCAGCTCCGCCCAGCGGTTGCCCGCATAGACCGGGTGCGTGTGGGCATCGATCAGCCCGGGGGTGACCAGGGCGCCGCCAAGGTTCTCGACGTGGTCGACATCGACGATGTCCTCCACCACGCCGGGCAGGCTGGCGGGCAGCTCGGAGGCCCGCCCGACCCACGCGATGCGCTCGTTGTGGGTCAGGATGGCCGCGTTGCTCCACACCTCGGACCCTGTCCAGAGGCGGCCGATGTTGGTGAGCAGGCGGACGGTCACCGCGCGGCTCTCCATCCTGCAGGCCATCCCGCACGCGGCCGTCCCGCAGGCGTGCGCTGAGCCATGCTCACATTCGTCATGCGCGGTCACCTGCCATAGCTCGTGCCTACTGGATGGGCCCCGCAGATGACCCGGTAACTCGGCCGGTAACGAGGCCTGGCTATTAGGTCCTACGAGGATGCGGCAACCAACATATCGGTTCAGTCACGGTATTGCACTACAGGGTCCCTGTACAGGTTGTATACGGAGAACTCAGGCCCGAAATCGCGGACCTTTCCCCGGGATCAACCGTCCGTATCCAATCCGGGCCGCCGCCACTGCACAGCGTGACTGCGGCCGGGACTCCCGGGGCCGCCGCAATCGCCGCCCAGCACAGGCCTCACGTCCCTAGACGCCAGTCGTAGCATGCCCGCACACGGCGCGAAGAGGCCCGGCAGGACCAGCGAACGCCTGTCCGAAATCCATCACGATACATAACGATCTGATCGCACAGCGCGACATAGATCTCCGGGGCCCCGGAGCGGATCGATGATCAACATACCGGTAAATGCGCGTGCAATCCATTGCATAAATCAGTTAAGCCTAAACGGGCGGGAGACATTTTCGGTTCATCGTACTAAAGAGTAATTTAATCCATGCCCGGCGGATGCCGGCAAAAGCCCAGCTCACCCAGGAGCCGGAACCGAGATCCCGTCGATCTCCGCGGCCCAGTCCGGCGGCAGGCGCGATCAGCTAGGAACCGAGATGCCGTCGATCTCCGCGGCGAGGTCCGGCGGCAGGCGCGCGATCAGCTCGGTGCCGTCCTGCCCGTGCCGGACGGCGAGCACCTCGCCTTCGCTGTGAGCCCGCGCCACGAGGTCGCCGCGCCCGTAGGGAACCACCGCGGTGACCTCCCGGTCGCGTTGCGGCAGAGCCGCCTCAATGGCGGCGACCAGGTCGGCCAGCCCGGCGCCAGTCCGCGCGGACACGACCACGGAGCCACGCTCCTTCAGCCGCAGCCCCTCCACCTCGATCGGGTCGGCGGCGTCGGCCTTGTTGATCACGACGAGCTCACGGACGCGCCCGGCCCCGATCTCGCCGAGCACCTCACGGACGGCCGCGATCTGCGCCTGCGGGTCGGCGTCGCTGCCGTCGACCACATGCACGATCAGGTCCGACTCCGCGACCTCCTCGAGTGTCGAGCGGAACGCCTCGACCAGCTGATGCGGCAGGTGCCTGACGAAGCCGACCGTGTCGGTGAGGGTAAACCACCGGCCGGACGGGGTCCGGGCCCGGCGCACCGCCGGGTCGAGCGTAGCGAACAGTGAGTCGTCCACCAGCACCCCGGCCCCGGTCAGCCGGTTCAGCAGGCTTGACTTCCCCGCGTTGGTGTAGCCGGCGATCGCCACCGCGGGGACCTCCCGGCGGCTGCGCTGCCGGCGCTGGACCTTCCGGCCCACCGACATCTCCGCGAGCTGACGGCGCAGCTTCGCGGTACGCGTCCTGATCCGCCGCCGGTCCGTCTCGATTTTCGTCTCACCGGGACCTCTGGTGCCGATCCCGCCGCCTCCGGCCACCCGGCCGCCCGCCTGCCGGGACAGCGACTCGCCCCAGCCGCGCAGGCGCGGCAGCAGGTATTCAAGCTGGGCCAGCTCCACCTGTGCCTTGCCTTCCTTGCTCCGGGCGTGCTGGGCGAAGATGTCCAGGATCAGCGCCGTCCGGTCGATGACCTTCACCTTCACCACGCCCTCCAGGCGGCGCAACTGGCTGGGGCTGAGCTCACCGTCGCAGATCACGGTGTCCGCGGCCAAGGAGGTCACCAGGGAGGCGATCTCGGCCGCCTTGCCTGAGCCGATGTAGGTCGCCGGGTCGGGCCGCCCGCGCCGCTGCACCAGGCCGTCGAGGACCACGGATCCGGCCGTCTCGGCCAGCCGCGACAGCTCCCGGAGTGAGTTCTCCGCGTTCGCCAGCGTCCCCTCGGTCCAGACGCCGACGAGGATCACCCGCTCCAGCCGGAGGGCACGGTACTCGACCTCGGTGACATCCTCGAGCTCCGTGGACAGCCCGGCCACCCGGCGCAGCGCCTGCCGGTCGAGCAGGTTCAGCTCGCCGGTGTCCGCCGCATGGTGGTCGCCAGTGACGGCCACGACCCGGGCGCCGGGACGCTCGTCAGCTCGTCCGGGCTCGCCCGGACGGGCTGACTCATCAGCGGGCGGAGTTCGTTCTGCAGGAAATGTCATCTCTGGCTCATCGGGATAGGTTGAGTGGACCGCGGTGCGGTGGTCGGTCAATGCTGTCATGCCTCCTGGCTGGCCTCATCTGAATAAACACTCGCAGCCCGCAGGTTGTGCCCCCGGCGTGGCCGGGAACACTTTGACCGGCGCCGCGACGCGCGGCTAGCGTCTGTTCCGCGATCTGGAAATGTGCTTCCAGAGGGTGACCCATGACCAGAAGGAGCGCGATATGACGGCCAGCGAGGGCGTGGAGATCACCGGCCCGGACGGAGATCGTTACGACGAGATCCTCACCCCCGAGGCACTGGGGCTCATCGCCTCGCTGGAACGGGAGTTCGGCCCTCGTCGCGCCGAATTGCTCGCCGCCCGCGCGGCCCGGCAGGAGGGGCTCTCGGCGGGCGGCATGCTCGATTTCCTGCCCGGCACCCAGCAGATCAGGCAGGACACCTCCTGGCGGGTGGCGCCCCCGGCGCCTGGCCTCGTCGACCGCCGCGTGGAGATCACCGGCCCGACCGAGCGGAAGATGACGATCAACGCGCTGAACTCGGGGGCGAACGTGTGGCTCGCCGACTTCGAGGACGCGAACACCCCGCTCTGGGAAAACATGATCATCGGCCAGCTCAACCTGCTGGACGCGCTGGACCGCACAATCGATTTCACGAGCGAGGAGGGCAAGTCCTACCGGCTGCGGCCGGCCGAGGAGCTGGCCACGATCGTGGTCCGGCCCCGCGGCTGGCACCTGGAGGAGAAGCACCTGCTCGTGGACGGCCAGCGGGTGTCCGGCAGCCTGTTCGACTTCGCCCTGTACTTCTGCCACTGCGCGCGGCGTCAGCTGGAGGCGGGATCCGGGCCGTACTTCTACCTGCCCAAGATCGAGAGCCATCTGGAGGCGCGGCTCTGGAACGACGCGTTCAACCTGGCCCAGGACTCGCTGGGGATCCCCCGGGGCACGATCAGGGCGACGGTGCTCATCGAGACCATTCCCGCGGCGTTCGAGATGGACGAGATCCTCTACGAGCTCCGCGACCACAGCGCCGGGCTGAACGCGGGCCGCTGGGACTACTTGTTCAGCGTGATCAAGAAATTCCGGAAGCGGGGGCACGAGTTCGTGCTCCCCGAGCGGAACTCGGTCACGATGACCGCGCCGTTCATGCGCGCCTACAGCGAGTTGCTGGTGAAGACCTGTCACCGGCGCGGTGCGCACGCCATGGGCGGCATGGCGGCGTTCATCCCGAGCAGGCGTGATGCCGAGGTCAATGCCATCGCGATGGCCAAGGTCCGCGACGACAAAACACGTGAGTCCGGGGACGGCTTCGACGGCTCCTGGGTGGCCCACCCGGACCTGGTGGCACTCTGCCGTGAGGTCTTCGACGCAGCGCTCGGCGACCGGCCGAACCAGCTCGACCGGCAGCGCGAGGACGTCAGCGTGACCGCCGCCGACCTGCTGGCGGTGGCCAAGACACCCGGCGTCACCACCGAGGCGGGACTGCGCAACAACATCAGCGTCGGGCTGCAGTACCTGGCCGCCTGGCTGGGCGGCAACGGCGCGGTGGGGATCTTCAACCTGATGGAGGACGCGGCGACGGCCGAGATTTCCCGGTCCCAGATCTGGCAGTGGCTGCACAACGACGTCACGCTGGACGACGGCCCGAAGGTGACCAGGGACCTGGCTGAGCGGATCATCAAGGAGGAACTGGCCACGATCAGGGAGAGCGCGGGCGCAGCCTTCGACGCGCCCCGCTACGACCAGGCCGTGGCCCTGTTCACCGAGGTCGCCCTGGCCGACGACTACGTGGAGTTCCTCACCCTCCCCGCCTACGAGCGGATGCCCTGAGTAGGTCCGTTCGCGGCATGACTGTGCTCATGGACTGGAGGATCTGACTGTGGCTTTCGCCAACATCGAGCAGGCCGAGTTCTGGTCGCAGCTGGCGCCGACGTGGCTGGAGCTCGAAGACGAGCTAGAAAAGGTGGGCGGGCTCCCCGGTCAATTGGCCATGGATCGCCTGAATTTGCTCGCCGGGCAGCGAGTGGTCGATCTGGGGTGCGGAGCGGGCCGGACGACG
This sequence comes from Streptosporangiaceae bacterium, assembly GCA_036394075.1. GTDB lineage: Bacteria > Actinomycetota > Actinomycetes > Streptosporangiales > Streptosporangiaceae > JAWWPY01. The sequence goes on along the minus strand of DASWFT010000440.1, from coordinate 7,688 downwards.
CTGGAGCTGGCATCTCGGGTCGGCCGGGACGGCGAGGTTGTCGGGGTTGACATCGCAGCCGAAATGCTCGCTCGGGGGCGCGAGCGAACAGCGCGGCTCGGCATTGGGAACATCGAGTTCCTCCACGCTGACGTACAGACGCACGATTTGGGCGAAGGCCGGTTTGACGCCGCCTACTCGCGCTTTGGCGTGATGTTCTTCACCGACCCGGCGGCCGCCTTCGCCAACATCCGCCGAGCGCTTCGGCCCGGGGGGGTGCTGTCCTTCGTCTGCTGGCAGAGCGTGCTCGACAATGAGTGGATGCTCATCCCGGGTGCGGCCGTGGCGACGGTCACCGGATCGCTGCCGCCGATGCCTGGCCCGGAAGAACCCGGCCCGATGTCCCTGGCCGATCCCGACCGGCTCCGCGCTGTGCTCGACGCGGCCGGGTTCGATTCCGTCGCGATCGCACCCCACGCCGATCAGGTCGTGATCAATGAGGACCGGATACCTGAGGTCGCCCTGACTAGCATCCAAGTCGGCGTGCTTCGCCAGGCGCTCCGGGACGTCGACGAGCAGACTCGGCAGCGAGCGCTCGTCGCTATCGAGGAAGCCCTACGCGCCCGGCTCCAGAACGGCGAGGTGCGTGCCTCCAGGGGTGTCCTTCTGGTCACTGCCAACGCCTGAGCCCCGTCAGCTCACCAGATCAGGTAGTCGGCTCCGGACGGTCATCGCCACCGTCGGAGGCCCACCCGGCCCGCCGGTGACCCCGCAGGCCCAACGCAGCACTGCTGCCTGTCATCTGACCAACGGAAACCATTCACAGACCTAAGGAATACCCCCGGCCAGGGATCACCGAATCGCACAGGGACGAATGTTTACCTCGAGGCGACCATCCATCGCATCCAGGTGCGGCCTTCTGCCAGCTTCAGCCCTTGGCGTAGTCGGCGAAGCCCTGCCAGTCAATGACGACGCAGGGCTCGGGGCCGACTGTCCACGCGTCGTGTCCTGGCGCCATGACAGCGAAGTCTCCCGGGCCGAACTCCATCTCTTCGCCGTCATCCATGACGACTTTCATCCTGCCGGAGATGAAGTAGCCCATGTGAGCGGCCTGGCAGCTCTCGGTCTGGACGATGGGCTTGACATGTTTCGACCACTGCCATCCCGGCTCGAAGGTCGCACGGCCGACTGCTCCGGAATCGAGATTCACCAGTTCGAGCTTGCCCTTGCCGTCATGAAACGGGCGGGTCTCCTCCGGGGAATCAAAGCTCTTTCGTATCAATCCAGTCATTTTCCCCCCTGGGTCATTGACGTAGGAGGAGCCTAACACGGGCCAACTGAGCACCGATCTAGTCAGCGCCCATGTCATCCTAGTCAGCGGCCATGTCATCAGCCTGGTGCAGTCATAGAGACGACGCGCCACAGCTCCCCATACCCGTATCGCACTCTGCGCCTCGACCAGGGCCGAGCTTGCGGCACCCAGCCAGGCACGGGCGGCATCGGATGACCGGCGACCGCCGGAAATGCACCGCGAGTTGGTTACCTGCACGGCGACCCGAAGTGGCAGTCTGGACAGTGATGACTCAAGGGCCGGAGGCAACACCGATGATCGAGACGCTGGTCCCCCGCATGGTGCAGATCTGCGGACCCGGCGGGGTGGTGAGCGATCCGCTGGAGCTGCGGACCTACGAGTGCGACGGCCTCACCTCGCACCGCGCCGCGCCCGCACTCGCGGTTCTCCCGCAAACCGCGGAGCAGGTCGCGGCCGTAGTGAAGGCCTGCGCCGCGGCCAAGGTCCCGTTCGTGGCCCGCGGATCGGGCACCGGCCTGTCCGGCGGCGCGCTCCCCCGCACCGACGGCGTGCTGATCGTGATGTCGAAAATGCGCCGGATCATCGCCGTCGACCCGGCCAGCCAGCGGGCGATCGTGGAACCGGGAGTCACCAATCTCGCGGTGAGCACCGCGGCGCGCCCGTTCGGCTATTTCTATGCCCCGGATCCATCGAGCCAGGTTGTCTGCTCGGTCGGCGGCAACGTGGCGGAAAACTCGGGCGGCGCGCATTGCCTGAAGCACGGCTTCACCGTGCACCACGTCACGGGCTTGGAGATCGTCACCCCGGCCGGCGAGCTGACCTGGCTGGGCGACGGCACCGGCGCGGCGCCCGGCTACGACCTGCTGGGCGCGTTCACCGGCTCCGAAGGCACCCTCGGCATCGTCACCAAGATCGTTGTGAAGCTGACCCGGATCCCGCAGGCGGTCACCACGCTGCTGGCCGCGTTCGAGACGACTGGCGCGGGTGGCGTCGCGGTCTCGGCGATCATCGGGGCCGGGATCGTGCCCGCCGCGATCGAGATGATGGACGCGCTCTCCATCGAGGCCGCCGAGGCGGCCGTGCACTGCCAGTACCCGGCCGGCGCGGGCGCCGTGCTGATCGTCGAACTGGACGGGCCCGAGGCGGACGTGCGGCGGGACAGCGCCGCGGTCCGGAAGCTCTGCGAGGAGGCGGGCTGCACCGAGATCCGGGAAGCGGCCGACCCCGCGCAGCGGGCGGTGATCTGGGCGGGCCGCAAGTCTGCGTTCGCCGCCGTGGGCCGGATCGCCGTCGCCTACATCGTCCAGGACGGCGTGGTCCCGCGCACCGCCCTGGGCCGGGTGCTCGACCGGATCGCCCAGCTCTCGGCGGCCTCCGGCATCCGGGTGGCCAACGTGTTCCACGCCGGGGACGGCAACCTGCACCCGCTCGTGCTCTATGACGACAGCTCGCCGTGGGAGTGCGAGGCCGCGGAGAAGCTGTCCGGCGCCATCTTGGACCTGTGCATCGAGCACGGCGGATCGATTACCGGGGAGCATGGCGTGGGCGTGGACAAGTCCAGGTACATGCCGAAGATGTTCAGCGCCGATGACCTGGAGACGATGCAGATGCTTCGCTGCGCGTTCGATCCGGCGGGCCTGTGCAACCCGGGCAAGGTGTTCCCGACCCCGCGGCTGTGCGGCGAGGTACCCGGCGTGCGGCGGGGCGTGCATCCGCTGGTTGCCGCCGGGCAGGCGGAGCAGTTCTGATGAGGAGCGGTCCTGATGGCGTTGCTGGTGGCCGATGACCACTGACACCATTCCCGGGGCGCTCGCCCTGGCCTGCCGCGCGGTCCGGCCTGCGTGGCCGCGGGATGCGGTCGCCGGGGTGATGCCGTCCTGGGTGGCGTCCCCGGCCAGCGTCGAGGAGGCCAGCGCGGTGCTGCAGGCCGCCGCCGACCATGACCTGGCCGTGGTGGCGAGGGGCGGCGGGACGAAGCTGGCCTGGGGCTCGCCGCCGCGCCGCTGCGACGTCGTGATCGACACGCTCCGGCTGGATCGCGTGATCGAGCACGCGGCAGGCGACCTGGTGGCCCGGGTGCAGGCCGGCGTCACCACGGCGCACCTCGCCGGGGTGCTCGGCGCGGCCGGCCAGCAACTCGCGCTGGACCTGCCCGGGACCGGCGGGATCGGCGGGGCGGGCCGCAACGGCTCGCCGACGATCGGCGGCGTGCTGGCCACCGGGACCGCCGGGCCGCGGCGGCTGCGCTACGGCACACCTCGTGACCTGGTCATCGGGATCACCGTGGTCCGCGCCGACGGAACTGTCGCACAGTCGGGGGGCAAGGTCGTCAAGAACGTCGCAGGCTATGACCTGGGCAAGCTGTTCGCCGGCAGCTACGGCACGCTCGGCCTGATCGTCGAGGCCACCTTCCGGCTGCACCCGCTGCCCGCGGCGACGGCGTTCGTCACCGACGACCTGTACGGGGCCGCGGCCGCGGCGCAGGCCGTGGCCGCCGCCGCCGGGTCGGATCTCGCGCCCTCGGCGGTGGAGATCGACCGGCCCGCACGCGGCGGCCCGGTCCGGGTCGGCGTGCTGCTCGAGGGCGATCCAGGCGGGGTAGCGGAGCGCGCCGCGGCGATGCGCGGAACGCTTGGCGCCGGCTCGGTCGCGTCGCGGACCGAGCCGGGGTGGTGGGGCGCGGCGCCGGGCGGCACCGGCCCCGGCGGCGCTGGCCCGGGCGGCACGCTGATCAGAATCGCGTTCTGGGCGACCGCGCTGCGCGGCGTGCTGGAGGCCATCGACATCGCGGCGGGCGCGGCCGGCCTTGACCCGGCCGTGGCCGGGTCGGCCGCCGCCGGGGTGCTGCACGCCAGCGTGCGCGCGGACGCGCCGCCTGGTGCGGTCGCGGCGTTCCTGGCCGGCCTGCGTGAGGCCCTGGCCCGGGCCGAACCGGGCGAGGGGCCGCCGCGGCGGGGCAGCGCGGTGGTGCTGCACGCGCCCGACGACGTGCGTGAGCTGGTCGACCTGTGGGGCCCGGTGCCCGGCCTCGACCTGATGCGCGCCGTGAAGGACCAGTTCGATCCAGGGCACCTGATGGCACCTGGCCGTTTTGCAGGGGGGATCTGATGAGGGAGCCAGCCCGCGGCAGCGCCCAGCCTGCCGCCCGGCCTGCCGCCCCATCTGCAGCACGGGCGCACCAGGCGCGGCAGGCGGGCATCCTCGACCCCTCGGGCGAGTTGCGGTCGGTGGTGGATGACTGCGTGCACTGCGGGTTCTGCCTGCCCGCCTGCCCGACCTATCAGCTCTGGGGCGAGGAGATGGACTCCCCCCGGGGGCGCATCCACCTGATCAGCCAGATGCTGGACGGCGCGCAGGTCACCGAGGCGGCGGCCAGCCACCTCGACCGCTGCCTGGGCTGCATGGCCTGCGTGCCCGCGTGCCCGTCCGGGGTCCGTTACGACCGGCTGATCGAGGCGGCCCGGACCTGGACGGAGGAGCCGCCGGCTGGGGCGTTGCCGGGCCCCGCCCGGTCCCTGCGCGAGCGCGCGGTCCGGGCCGCGATCTTCGCCACGTTCCCCTACCCCCGGCGCCTCCGGCTGCTGGCCGGCCCGCTGCGCCTGGCTCAGCGGGCGGGGCTGGACCGCTGGCTGCGTGAGTCGCGCACCGTGCGCAAGGTCGCCCCGGAGCTGGCCGCGGCTCTGCGGGTGGCGCCGCCCCGGGCGCGGGATGCGGCCCCGCCCGAGCACATTCCCGCGCAATGGCCGCGCCGCGCCGTTGTGGGCATGCTCACCGGCTGCGTGCAGCAGGTCTTCTTCCCCAGCGTCAACGCCGCCACGGCACGGGTGCTGGCCGCGGAGGGCTGCGACGTTGTCATCCCGCCGGGCCAGGGCTGCTGCGGCGCACTGTCGCTGCACACCGGGCGGGCGGCCGAGGCGGCCCGGTTCGCCAAGCGGGCCATCGCCGCGTTCGAGGACGCTCGGGTTGACGTGATCGTGGTCAACTCAGCGGGCTGCGGCTCGGCCATGAAGGAGTATGCCCAGCTGCTCAAGGATGACCGGGAAGACGGGCAGGACTGGCCACGGCGCGCGGCACGGGCCGCGGCCAAGGTCCGTGACCTCAGCGAGTTTCTCGCCGAACTCGCCGATGGCAGCGGCGGGCAGATGGCCGTTAGGCATCCGTTGCCGGTGAAAGCGGTCTATCACGAGGCGTGCCACCTCGGGCACGCACAGGGCATCCGCCGCCAGCCCAGGGAGCTGCTCCGGGCCATCCCGGGGCTGGAGCTGGCCGAGGTCTCGGACGGCGGGACGTGCTGCGGCTCGGCGGGCGTGTACAACCTGCTGCAGCCGGAGGCCGCCGGTGAGCTTGGCGAGCGGAAGGCCGCGGCCATCCGGGACACCGGGGCATCCCTGGTCATCTCGGCCAACCCCGGCTGCAGCCTGCAGATCGCCTCCGCGCTTGGTGAGCCCGCAGGCGCGGCCGTCCCGGCGGTGGCGCATATCGCGGAAGTGCTCGACGCCTCGTTCCGGGGCCTCACGGTGGAGGAACTGACTGGCGGCTGACGCCCGTTCTCGTCGGCGGCGTCATTAAGACGCCTCGGCGACGAGGACTCAGGGACCGCCCGGGTGACGCTGCGCCTGCCCGACACGCTCAAGGCGCGAATGGAGACCGCCGCATCCCGGGAAAGGGTGTCGGTCAACACCTGGCTTATCCGCGCGGTCAGCCGGGCCGTCGATAGTTCCGCCGGTTCCACCCCGCCGCCGTCCCGGCGGGGGCCCGGCCAGCGGATCACCGGCTTCGCCCGCAGCTGACGTGCCTGTCCGAGCAGGGCGTCTCGATAGGAAGGGGACCAAACCATGGCTTCCTGGGAATTCCCCACCGACGGGCCGATCGACCTGGAGGTCCGGCTCCCGGCGGGAAACATCACCATCATCGCCGAGCCAACCCCGACCGCCACGGTCACCTTGCTCCCCCAGCGCCCGGGCAGCAAGCGCGATGAGGAGGCCGCCGATCGGGCCCGGGTCGACTTCCGCAACGGCAGGCTGTTCGTGATCGCGCCCGAACGCCCCTGGCTGCGCGGCAGTGCCGCCCTCGAACTCACGGTTCTCGTGCCCAGCGAATCGGCCTGTACGGTGGTGACCGCCTCGGCGGACATCCGTTGCACCGGCCGTCTGGGCGGCCTTAAGGCGCGCACCGCCAGCGGCGATCTCGACGTCGATGTGATCAACGGGCCGGTCGTGGTCAGCACGGCATCCGGCGCTGTGCGGCTCCGCGATGCCGCCGGGCCACTGCGCGTCCATTCAGCCTCAGGCGAGGTTGCGGCCGAACGCGCGGGCGACGAGGCAACGGTCCAGACGGCCAGCGGTCACGTGCGGATCGAGAATGCGTGCGCGTCGGTACGGGCCAGGACCGCGAGCGGTGATGTGCGGATCGGTGCGATCAGCACTGGCCGCGGTGAGATCGCCACGGTATCCGGCGACATCGGGGTCGGGATACCCGCCGGCGTTGGCGTCTATCTCGACCTGTCCGCCGTCAGCGGCCAGGTCCGCAGCGAACTCGAGCCGTCCGAGGCCGGCGGCGACGCCGACCTGACCTTGCAGTGCCGCACTGTCACCGGCGACGTGCTGGTATCCCGCACCGCCGCAACCCGACCCGGATGAGCTAGGCACCAGATGCCCCGACGCCGTAAGGAGCACAGCCATGCACCCGCACCCCTACCTGGCCTCGTGCCTGGCCCGCCAGCACGCCAAGGAACTGCGCGAACTGGCGGAGCGTACTAGGCGGCGGCCGTCGAGTACGGCCCGGCACCGCCACGGCCGGGCGCTCAGGCAGCGCACCGGATGGGCACTGGTCACCATCGGCCTGCGGCTGGCCCACGCCAGCGACCGCTGAGCGGGATGGGCAGCGGCCACCTCTCTTGAGGAACCGCAAGAACTCCTGGTGGCGGTGCCGCGAATAGCTCTGATCAACGAACATCGCCTGGTCGCGTGACGTGGACGAGTTTTCGGCACCCGCATGTCCCTTCGTCCTTGCGAGCGCCTCGACTGGCCCGCGACCCAGAGCGCCTGGGCTGACTCCGCTGAATGGCTAGCAACTACACGAGCACCCGAACCACAATCGCTGTTACTTTAGGTAATCATCTGAAAGCGCTCTGTAGTCAGATTTCGTGACCTGAAGACGGGTGAGTTCAAAGGGGCAGGTCTACTAGTTGTGTCCACTGAGGGCAATGTATCTTTGAGCGTTGACCGGAAAGAGGCCCCCAATGGAGATCTTGCTATCGGCAACGCAGGCCAGTCAGAAGGCCACTCTTGACTCCTTGCGCGCATGGCTGGCGGACGATCCCGTACTTACCGGAAAGATAGGTATATCTTGCCCAGGTGCGGACCGCCCAGATGCCATGGGGACAGCCATCGATGTC
>DASWFT010000439.1:0-4597 GCA_036394075.1 Streptosporangiaceae bacterium | reverse complement strand
CCCTCAATGTCGCCGGGCGTCACGGCCAGTTCCGAGACAGGGAAGCTGACCTGCACGGTCTTGGACTGCCCGGGATCCAGCGTCACGCGGGTGAATCCCGCGAGCCGCTGGTTCGGGACGAGCACCGCGCTGACGGGCTGGTGGACGTACACCGGCACGATGTCGGTGCCCGCCCGGCTGCCCGTGTTCGTCACGGTGAACGTGGCGGTCACGGTGCCGTCGCTGGACACGCTGCTGGTCGCCGACAGCCCGCTGACACCGAACGTGGTGTACGACATCCCGAAGGCGAACGGGTAGAGCGGGTTGTAGTCGTGGCCCTGGCCGAAGCCGGTGCTGGCGAGCTGGTCGAAGACCTTCGGCTGGTCGCCCAGCGGTGACGGGGCTCCGCCGTTGAAGTCCCCGCCGGGCGCGGCCGCGTCGGACGGCCACGTGACGGGCAGCTTCCCGCTGGGGTTGATCTTGCCGAAGATGGCGTCGGCCACCGCGGTGCCGGCCTCGGTGCTGCCCTGGTAGGCCATCAGCACGGCATCGGCGGTTTCGGCCGGTCCGAGGCCCAGGGGCCTGCCGGCGATCACGACGACGATCACCGGCTTGCCGGTTGCCTCGAGGGCGGTGATCAGGGCCTTCTGGTCGGGTGCCAGCGCCGGCGACGGGCTGTCCCCGAGGCCCTCGGCGTATGCCTTCTCGCCCACGGCCACGACCACGGCGTCCGCTGTTGCGGCGTCGGTGACCGCCGCGGCCTGGCTGGGGTCGTAGGTCACATTCGGGTCCTCAACCTGCAAGCCCTTGAGCACCGTGACGCCCGGCGGGATCTGGCTGGGGGGTCCCATGCAGCAGACGTGGCCACCGCCGAAGACGCCCTGCCAGCTGACGCTCCATCCGCCGAGTTGGTTGGTCATCGAGTCCGCGTTCGGGCCGGTGACGACCAGCTTGCTGGACGCCGATAGCGGCAGCGCGTTGTTGGGGTTGCGCAGCAGGGTGATCGACTCGCGGGCCGCCTGAAGGGCTACGTCCCGGCCCGCCGTAACGGCGGCGTCTGCCTTGCTGGCGTCGACGGTCGGGTGGTCGAAGAGCCCGAGCTGGAACTTCAGCGTGAGGATCCGCCGCACCGCCTGGTTGATCCGCGCCATGGAGATGCTGCCGTTGGCCACGTCCTGCTGCACAGCCGTCTGCCACTGATCGGCGTTGAAGGGCAGCATGGCCATGTCGACACCGGCGTTGATCGCGAGGGCGGCCGCGCCGGCCAGGTCAGAGGCCATGTGATAGGTGTTCGCGAGCGCCGGCACGTCGCCGTAGTCGCTGATCACCACGCCCTTGAAGCCGAGCCGGTCGCGCAGTTCGGTGGTCAGCAGGAAGTGCGACGCGGTGGCGGGAATCCCGTTGACCGAGCCGGAATCCACCATGACCGTGCCCGCGCCTGCGCCGATGGCGCCCGCGTAGGACGGCAGGAACGTGTCCTGCAGGTAGCGGATCGGCAGTTCCGCCTGCAGCCGGTCGTGGCCGTTGATCGACTCCGAGTAGCCGGCGAAGTGCTTCACGGTGGCGGTGACCTTCAGCCCGTTGTCGCCGCCGCTTTGCAGGCCGCGCACGTTCGCGGCGCCCAGGGCGGCGGAGAGGGCCGGCTCTTCAGCCCAGGTCTCGTAGTACCGGCCCCAGCGGTTGTCCCTGGCCAGGTCCTGCACGGGGGCGAAGTCCCAGTTCCAGCCGGTGGCGCGCAGCGCGTTCCCGGTGACCGCGCCGCCAGCCATGGCGGCGGACGGATCCCAGGTGGCGCCCATTCCGATGGACTGCGGGAAGAGCGGCGCCTGCCACGGGTGGCCGAAGCCGTGCACGGCGTCGACACCGAAGATGACCGGGATATGCAGCCGGGAGTGCTGCATCGCGTAGCTCTGCATGGTGTTGTACTCGTTGGCCCAGTCCAGGCCGGTGTTGCCGGTGCCGTTCTGGCCCGTGGTGTCGATGGGCATGTCGGTGCCGCCGGCCAGGATCGAGCCGACGTTGTTGTCCACGAAGATCTTCTGCTCACACGTGGGGTTGGGCAGGTTAAACCCGCCCTGGCTAGTGCAGGCGCTGGTCTTGTCGGTGACCTGGGTCACCAAGATCTGCACCATCTGGCCGATCTTCTCCGGCAGCGTCATCCGGCCAAGCAGGTCGCCGACCCGCGCCTGGATCGGAACGCTGGCGACGAGGTAGGCCGGGCGGCCGACCGACGCCGACCGTCCCGTCGCTGCCGAGGCGGACACTCCGACGGCCAGCACCATCGCCGACGTGGCCGCGGTGAACGCCACACGACGGGCTGGTCTATGCCGGATCATGGTCCGGCCTCTCTTGCCGAGATCGGACAAGCGCTGTCTCATCGCTCGCTCCTTCACTTCGTTGTGGTGACCCGAGTGAGCGCGCCGGCACCCGCGGACACGGCGATGACCCCGGGGCTCATCAGCACGGCACCCGCGGCGAGGAGGGCAGCCGGCAATGATCCCATCGAAAGGCCTCCCAGGAGGTCCGCGGACCCAGACCTTGCCGATATGCTCCAGGTCACGCGCGACGCGCTCTGCGCTGTAACGTATGGGTAACGTATGGGCGTTATCTATCAACGAAATATGAAAATTTCACGCTCGCAGTCAATAATTCGTGAATGGGCGCTGGGACGTGGCTGCCGCTGTGTCTTCATCATGGCGAACGCGACCAGTGACGTTGACGAGTTCGCTGGCAGCACGGATGCATGTGCTAGCAGGCAGTTTGTCGTTGATCCCCCATTTCGGAGGGGAAGAACAACCGGATCGGCTCGGGGTCCTGCCGCTCGGTCATCCACCGGACGAACGGCGCCGAGCCGCTTGATCACCCGTGACCGGAACATGGTGGTACCGCCCTTGACATGCCGAACTCGGCCACCACGCCGCGCAGGCCCAGCGCTTATCCTGGCGCGAGCCAGCGCTCATTCGAGACGATCTTGAACTTTGCCTTTACTGGACGGGCAAGGGGTTCCCCCAGCCAGCCGCTGATGGGAGGGCGGCCAGCAGCGCCCGGGTCCAGTCGCGGTAACCGGCCTGGCTGGGATGGAAGCAGTCGGATGCGAACTTCCCGCCCCAGGGCCGCAAGAAGTGGGTGGACACCTCGGCGACCGGCAGGCCGCGGGCCCGGGCGCTCTCGTGGATGGTCCGGTTGATCCGCGCCACGTAGGGCACGCTGATCCGGCCGATGATCCCCCAGAGCCCGGCGGGCAGCGGCAGGTCGAGGACGACGGTCTCATCGGGGAGGGCGGCGACCAGTGCGCGCAGGTCACCGAACAGCTTCGACGGCGCGGTGTACAGGATGTCGTTGACGCCGATCCCGCAGGTCACGAGGTCGGGCCCGGCGGGCAGCCGGGGCAGCTGGTCGCCCAGCACGTCGCGGATGAGCGCGCCGGACGTGGAGAGGTTGAGCACGCGCCACCGCTGCCCGGTCCGCAGCCGCAGCTCGGCGAGAACCTGCCCGACGTACCCGCCTTCCGGGCTGGGCGCACCGAGCCCCTGGGCGGTTGAGTCGCCCAGCACAACCCATAGCGGCCCGGTTTCGGTGAGAACCCGGGAGTTGTGCGCCTGCCAGTGGCTGGCGAAGGCGGCGCAGTCACTGCGCATCGCGGCGACGCCATCGGTCCACCGCCCGAACGGCCCGGCGCGCAGCCCCGACAGGTCCGCGGCCGGGGTCCGGGTCACGTAGGAGGCCGCGGTCGCGACGATCTCGACCGGCGAGCGTCGCCCGGCGCCGCCCCCCGAAAGCGCCGTCATCCAGGCAGGACGCGACACGGCGACCGTCCGGTGCATGTTGTTGGCCCCCCGGTAACCCCGGCAGATCGTTGACGTGAGATGAACGAAGATAGGCAAATATATCGACAAATGTCAACGTACCGGTGTACGGACCGGCCTCACGGCCGGTGAGGGAACAGCGTAGTCCTGGTCGGCGGCGTGCGGCGTCCAGTTCGGGCCATGCAGGTGCGGCCGTCCGATCGTGCGCGCCGCGGGGTCCGCACATGTCAAGTCCTCCCCCGCATGTGGTTGAGGCACGGGCGCCGGCGGGCAGGCTGACTGAGGCACCAATGAGGGATCGCCACCAATCAGCAAGGAGGCAAGGCCATGGCGAAGATCACCGTCGGCAGGCAGAACTCCGAGGACATCGAGATCTATTACGAGGATCACGGGACCGGGCAGCCGGTCGTCTTGATCCACGGCTACCCGCTGAACGGGCACTCGTGGGAAAAGCAGGAACGCGTCCTGCTCGAAGCCGGGTACCGGGTCATCACCTACGACCGGCGCGGCTTCGGCCAATCCAGCCAGCCCACCACCGGCTACGACTACGACACCTTCGCCGCCGACCTGCACACCCTCATCCAGTACCTGGACCTGCGCGACATGGTGCTGGCCGGGTTCTCGATGGGCACCGGCGAGGTGACCCGCTACCTCGGCACCTACGGCTCATCCCGGGTACGTAAAGCGGTGCTGATGGGCGCCATCCCGCCGTTCCTGCTCAAGACCGCCGACAACCCCGACGGCGTGGACCAGTCCGTGTTCGACGGGATCAAGGCGGCCGTGGTCGCGGACCGGCCGGCGTACTTCAAGGA
>DASWFT010000438.1:0-4351 GCA_036394075.1 Streptosporangiaceae bacterium | reverse complement strand
TGACCCGTTCGGTCAGGTGACCGCGTCGGCGGGGCTGGCCGGGCGGCTGGGGTATCAGTCGGGGTGGACGGATGCGCCGGCGGGGCTGGTGCACATGGGGGCCCGCTGGTATAGCCCGGGCACCGGCCAGTTCACCACCCGCGACACCACGCAGGTCAGCCCGATGCCCGACCCGGCGGCGGCGAACCCGTTCGCCTATGCCGGCAACGACCCGATGACCGGCACCGACCCCACCGGGCATTTGCTCAGGAGACGTCCGCCATAGGCGGCAGCACCAACCGCGCCGTCACCACCACGCCCGCGGGTGGAGGGTGCGGGTGGTTGTGCTTCGTGCCCAGCGGCTTGCGGCACATGGCCAGCACCGGCTACCACTACAGGCTCAACGGCTACCACCACCTGCTCGGCGGTGTGCACCGGGCGGGGCGCCGGTCCGCTCAGCGCGGGGTTGCGGACACTGGCCGCCTACCGGGCGGCGGCCGGGCGCCAGCTGCTCGCCCAGAGGCGGCTGGCCGGGCACCTGGTCCACACAATGTGCGGACCGCCATCTCGGATGTGGCGTCCTACGGGATGCACGCCGCCGTGGACATCGCCACGGCGGCGATCTCTGCCGGGTCACACCTGAGGCGCACCGTAACCCGGTGGGGGATCGCCAGCTTCCGCAAAACCATCCACACATCCTGTCTGTCGCCGCCCACTATGTGAACCGCTTCCTGACCGCCGCCAGCGACTGGATCAACACGCAGGCGACCAACCTGGCGGGCGGCGTGATCAACGGCGTGAGCGACACCGTCATATCACCCAGCATCACCACGCGGATGTTCGTGGCAAATTTGCTCGACAGCATGCCCAAGGGACGCGACAGCCGGGCCCCGGCCTGCCATCCCGGCCGACAACACCAAACGGCCCGCCGGGCAAGCCGACGGACCGCGGTGAAAGATCGAGGCTAGGGGTGTGGCTGGTTGACCTGATAGCACGCAACGTCGTACTGGGACGGCGCACCCGCATTGTTGTAGGCGTTTCCGCCGGTGCCGCCGTTGGCGCTGCCGAAACCGGGTTCGTTGAACACCGAGCCGGGCGATGTGCCGCTGTTCCCCGGTGCGTTGGCGCCGGTGCCGGGAATCTCGAAGGCCTGGCAGCTCTGGTTCGGCGGGCCGGTACCGCTCGGGTTGGAGGCGGCCATCGCGGTGGTTGCGCTGCCCAAGCCGAAGAGACCAGTCAGGAGCAGTGTCGTTACGATCCGTCGCATCTGTTCTCCTATGTGGATGTCGTGCGTGGAGCCACGCCGCCCCACGCCCTCTCTCCTTCCTAGCGACTAGGTTCGCAATAGCGTTACGAGCAGGCGCACAATAGCTTCGGGGCGTCGCCGGCTGGGCGCTCAGGTGACTATCCGGTCGCGGTAGGTTACCGGGCAGCGCTCGAAGTGGCCGGCCCCGCGAGCAACTACGCCAGGCAACTCCCTCCGGGGACAGCCCGTTGGTTCCTGCGCCTCGCCGCAGGAGAATCGGGCGCCCGAGGATGCGAAGCGTGCCCTGGCCGAACGGCTGTCGGCTCCGCTGTCGATCACGACGGCGGGCGCCGCCCGCTGATGCATCGCGCCGTTCCTATCCAGCCTGCTCGCCACGCCTCTGCGCGTCACGAAAGACCGGGAATGCTCGTGTCCGTGCAGCGGCAGCAGGCCGTCCTGTGAGGGCAGGGCGGCACGTGTTCCTCGGCAGCGGGGGAGGCCACCAGCGCCGCTCTGGGCTTCGCCACCTGGATCTTCAAGCCGGCGGCCACGGGCTGGTTTCCGCCCAGGCGCCCGCACCGGCCCATCCGATTCCCGTGACGGCCGCGCCCTGGCCCGGCATTCCCGTGCGCGGCCGCGGCAACCAGGCACGCGGCCAGGCGTGCTGGCTGCCGGTCCTGCCCGCCGCCAGCCCACACTCGTGCAGGCACGGAAGGGAGACCGGCATGGACCGCAACGGGATCCAGAAGATCCTAGGGACCTGGAGGCCGGTTCGCCCTCAGCCCCAGCTCGCCAGTCCCAGTCCGATCCAGTACCGGCCCCACCTGATCGATGGCTGCCTGGCCGCCGCCGGCCTGAGAATCGAACCTCTGCCATTCCGTTGACTCTCAAGTATTATCGATAACATACTCAGTATGTCTCGGGTAGGTGAGAAGCGGTCATGAGTGTCAGGCACGCCCTTCTCGCGCTGCTGAGCGAGGGGCCCAGATACGGGATGCAGCTCCGGGAGGACTTCGAGGCCGCGACGGGCGACGTGTGGCCGCTCAACGTCGGCCAGGTCTATACGACCCTGCAGCGGCTGGAGCGGGATGGCCTGGTCGAGTCGGACGGCGGGGACGACGAGCAGCATAAGAGCTACCTGATCACCGCCCGTGGCCGGGCTGAGCTGGGCGAATGGCTGCACATGCCGCCGGGCCTGGCTCCGCCACCGCGCGATGAGCTGGTGACCAAGGTGCTCCTGGCGGTCCGGGTGCCCGGCACCGACGTGCACGAGGTGATCCAGGCGCACCGCCGCCAGGTAGTCGAGCTCATGCAGGAGTGGACCCGGGTCAAGGAGGAGCCGGCCGAGTTCGACCTGCCGCTGGCCCTGGTGATCGACTCCGAACTGACCCGCCTCGGGGCGGTCGCGCGGTGGCTCGACCTGGCCGACGAGCACGTCAGGCACGCGGCCGCAGAGCCCGCGCCAGCCCGTGGTGCGAAGCTGAGGCGCCGGGTAGTGGTCCGGCGATGAACAGGAACGCCAGTTGCGCGTGCAGCGTCAGTCGCGCAGGGCGGGGTGCCCGGCGAGGTGCGCATTGCCCGGGTCGCCGAGGATCGTCAGCAGCGGGCCGGCCACCGGGCTCACCAGCCGTGCGCCGGGCAGCTGTTGCCGTGACCCCCGTGCGGGTGTATCCAGGTGCACCGGCAGACACCGCTCAGCCGTATATCGCGGTCGGGAAGCCCGAAGTTGGCGTGACCGGCGGGATCACCATCCGGAACGCAGGAGCACAGCATGATCAAGTCTCGCGCGGCTGTCCCGCGCGGCCGGCGGCTGCGACTGCTGGCCGCGGCCATGCCGCTGGCAGCCCTGCTCGCCACGGCCTGCGGCCCGGCCCAGACAGGCGTAGTCAGCAGCGGCGGACCAGCCCGGCAGCCGGCCGCCCCGCCACCCAGCTCGACCGCCGACTGTAACTCGCTCACCACCTGCTACACGCCGCAGCAGTTCCAGGTGGCCTACGGCATTAAGCCGCTCCTCGACCGCGGGATCAACGGCCGCGGCGAGACCGTGGTGCTGCCCGAACTCGCGGAATCGCAGTTGAACCCGCCCCTAGTCACCGACATGCGCCAGGACATGGCGGCCTTCGACAGCCTGTTCCATCTGCCGGCCGCGCGGATGCGGGTCGTCACCACGCTCGCCGGCGCCCGTTCCCCCTGGCTGGCTTTCGGCGAGGAGGTGCTGGACGTCGAGATGGTGCACGCGCTCGCCCCCGATGCCACGCTCGTCATCCTCCTGCTTCCGTCGACGTCCCTGGACAACACCAAGAACGCGGTCTCCGCCGCCGTCGGCTCGCTCCGTCTCGGCAGCACGGAAGGCGGCGTCATGTCGATCAGCGCCGCAGGGCAGATCGGCGGCGAGCACTGCGTGAGCCGCGCCCAGGTCAAGAGCGTGAACGCGGCACTCCAGACGGCCGTCAGCCGCCACGTGACGGTGGTTGCCGCCTCGGGCGACATCGGAGCGGTGGCCGAACCGTGCGATGTCTACGGGGCGCTGACCGGCACCGGCACGTTTACCCCGGTCAAGGAGGTCAACCTGCTGGCCTCCGATCCGCTTGTGCTCGGCGCCGGCGGCACCAGCCTGACCGCCAGCCACACCACCGGCGCCTGGCAGGGCGAGACCGCCTGGGGCCTGCCGTACGGCGACCCGGGATCGGCCTTCCAGGCATCCGGCGGCGGGTTCAGCCGCCTGTTCCCCCGGCCCGGCTACCAGGACGGCGTCCCCGGCATCCGGGCCACCCGGGGGGTGCCCGACGTGTCGGCCGACGCCAGCGGCCACACCGGCATGGCGATCGTCCTCAGCGACGACGGCAGGAGCATGGTCCGCAGCAGCGGCGGTACCAGCGCCAGCGCCCCGATCTGGGCCGCGCTGATCGCCCTGGCCGACCAGTACGCCGGGCGCCACCTGGGCCTCGTCAACCCGGCCATCTACCAGATCACCCGTGGCCCCGGTACCACCAGGCCTTCCACGACGTCACCAAGGGAAGCAACACCGTGCAGTTCCCGCCCAAGACGATCACTGGCTACCAGGCGGCACTCGGCTGGGATCCGGTTACCGGCTGGGGCAGCCCCGACGCGCAGGTGCTCATCCCG
>DASWFT010000437.1:0-13966 GCA_036394075.1 Streptosporangiaceae bacterium | reverse complement strand
CGGGGTTGCCCGGCAGCCCCCGCTGCCTGCCAACCAGGGGGCGGGGGCTGCCGGGCAGGCCGCCCGCCTGTCGGCCAGGGCTGGCGTTGCAGACCAGGCTGCCTGAACCGGGGTTCGTCGTCCTCGGCATGGCCGTGGGGGGTCTTGTGCCAGGTCCGCTTCCCGCTGACCAATTCAAACACGGCGATGTAGGTGGAGCGGCTCATCCAAAGCCACATAAGCTGAGCCAGCAGCATGTACCGCACCAGGTCGAAGCGCCCCCTGGCCTGCTCGGCCTCCTTGAGACAGGTATGCACGAGTTCATAGAGCAGGCCAAAATTCCCTAGCAGCATCAGGGCGACGCTCGGGTAGTAGACGGCAGTCGGAAAGAGTCCCACTATCAGCTGGGACCGGGTCGCGAAATAAACCACGGTGAGCGCGATGAACAACGGGTTGAGCAGGAAAGATATCGGTACGCCGAGAATCAGGAGGTTGAAGCACAGCCACCTGGCCGGACCCATCCGTCGCATGGAGCGCAGCGGTTGGCGAGTGTGCACAAGTCCGGTTTGGATGTAGCCGGCCTTCCAGCGTCACTGCTGCTTGTCCACCACCTTCACCTCGACTGGCGCCTCCTCCATCGTGGTGGAGAGCAGCAGGTCGACTCGGTAACCAGCCATCGCGAGCCGGGCGCCGAGGTCGGCATCCTCAGTTAGGTTGTGCGGATCCCAGACCTGACCGCTCGGCCGCAGCGCCACATCCAGCAGGGCACTGACTCGGAAGTGATTGGAAGTACCGCCGAGCGGGATCGGCAGCCCGAGTCGTGCCAGGCCGGGCAGGAAACGCGTAAATTGGATCTTGTAGCCGATCCAATAGAGGGCGGTCACCCAGTTGGTGTTGTCGTTCCAGAACGCCAACTCGGCTTGCAGGCAAGCCAGTTCCAGCGTGGCGGCACGGAATGTGCCGACCGCCTTGAGGAGCTGATCAGGCTCGGGCCGGTCCTCCGCGTCATAGATGGTTACAAATTCGCAACGCTCTTTGACCACGATGCCCATTGCCACATTCATCGCGTTCGGTTTAGTCTTCGGGCCGCCCGGCGGGATCACCACGACTTGCAGATGTTCGCTGGCAGCCGTCCTGCCTGGCCCGCGGTAGAAAGGGATGCCGAGCCTACGTGCCGCTTGCAGTGTCTCCAGGTCGTCGTGCTCGATCAGGAGCAGTATGCGTAGCTTCCGCCGCGGGTACATCAGCATGTCCACCCGGGAGACCAGATGGCCGAGCATATTGGCTTCCTTGTGCACCGGCAGCAGCACCGCATAGGCCGGCAGGGTCGGATCCCCTGGCCACAGCCGTATCCGGCGCGGCGGGCGGTAGTTGCGTCCGGCCAGAGTGATCACCAGTTTGAGCAGGGCGGTCACGATATAGAACGCCATGCAGGCGGCGACCGCCGCGGTCACGGTCAGCCGCGGCCGGTAGTAGGAACTGGCAGCGATCGCCCCCAGGATCAGCAGAACGGTAAGCAACTGGCCCTTGCTGAGGAAGACCGAGGCGTTTGGAGTCACCCGGCGCTGATGGCGCGCACTCGCGTGTCTCTCAAGCGCTGGTGAGCCCATCTGGTTAACTCCCCATCGCTTGTGCGAGCTTTTTCGCGCGGATAACAGCGAATATCTCACTAACCGGCCAGCGTGCGCTTGCGTCATAACTAGGAAAGGGCAACGCTAAATTTCTTGTAAGGTTGTAACGGGCTCCGGGTCGGCAAAGTCCTGCCAAGGCCTCGCGCCGCTGCTGGCCCAGCCTGAGCATCAGCTGTTCCGCCCGTCACACCTACTGATAGCCATCGCCCTTCACCTGCCGCCGACGCCACGGGTCTCCCGCTCTCCAGCACGTCAGCGAACCCGACCGCGGTGGCGCGCACGTTGCAGAGATGAGTAGATGAAAGTAGGAGATATCTAGACAACGCCAGGGAGGCTCCGAGTGTTACGCACCCGGCATGCCGTGCCGGGCCGACGCCAACGGCCAGGTAAGGGCGGCAGTTGCACCGGGAAGGCATCGAAGTGGCGCGCTGTACGGTGAAGCGGCTCATGGGTGAGCTGTGCATCGCGGGGGCGGCGCCAGGAGGAAGAGGCCGCGGTCAGGTCGTAGGAGTCATCGGCAGCGTCGGTCGCTATTGCATCCGGCCGCGCCCGCCCGCACCCGGATAGTCAGGATGCGGTGCGGCGCAGGCCGACAACGATCATGGCCAGGCCTACCAGTGCGATCACGGGGCCCGCCACGGCCCAGAAGGTGACGCCGGACATGACGCTTCCGCCGAGGGCGCCCACGCCCTGCAGCGTGAAGATGACTCCCAGGAGCGCGATCAGCGCGCCCGCGCCGATGAGTATGCCCCTCTTCATGGTGGCTGCCTCTTCTCCGGGGCCGCGGAGAAGCGGCCCACCTCGGTGTCATCATCGTCGAAACGGCCCCGCATCCGGAAAGCTTCAGTGCCGGGCCCGGCCCGCGTACCTGCGGATGCACGCGGCCACGACGGCACCCGCGGACCCGTCCCGCGAGCACATAGCCGCTGGTCGACGCGGCCGCCCACACGACCTCGGCCACCACGCGAACCGTGTAGCGGCACCAGATCAGCGAAAATTGCCGTGACGACTGCCACCATGGAACAGATCGGCCTCGCTAGCGGGGGCACCGCATGATCACCATAGGCTTCCGAGTTAGGCTCCCGGATCGATGCAACGGCACACTGACCAGGGCAGCGGCTGGTCCGACGACCTGCGTTTCGCACACGTCCTCGCCGACGCGGCGGACGACATCACCACGCGCCGGTTCCGGGCGCTTGACCTGCGGGTTGACACCAAGCCCGACCTCACCCCGGTGACCGACGCGGATCGTGCGGCCGAGGAGTCGTTGCGGAATGTCCTGCGCCGGGCACGCCCACGGGATGCGGTGCTCGGCGAGGAATTCGGCCGGGAGGGGAAGGGGCCGCGGTGCTGGGTGATCGACCCGATCGACGGCACCAAGAACTTCGTCCGCGGCGTCCCGGTGTGGGCCACGCTGATCGGGCTGATGGACGGCGATCAGGTGGTCGCCGGCGTCGTGTCCGCGCCCACCCTGGGCCGCCGGTGGTGGGCGGCCCGCGGCGGCGGCGCGTGGACGGGCCGCGGCCTGACCAAGGCCAGCCCCTGCCGTGTCTCGGAGGTCGCGAAGATCGAGGATGCCTCGTTCTCTTACTCAAACCTGTCCGGCTGGGAAGAGCAGGGGCGGCTGCAGGGCTTCCTCGGGCTCACCAGGTCCGTCTGGCGTACCCGCGCCTACGGGGACTTCTGGTCACATGTCCTGGTCGCCGAGGGGGCTGTGGACATCTCGGCCGAGCCCGCCGTGTCCCTCTGGGACCTCGCCGCCCTTCAAGTGATCGTGGAAGAGGCCGGCGGCATCTTCACCGACCTGGCCGGGAACGCCACGCCGGAAGGCGGCAGCGCCGTATGCACCAACGGGCGCTTCCACGACGAGGTGCTCGGTTATCTCGCCGGGCCGGGCGCCTGAATCCGCGCTGCGCCGGGACCGCAATGCCCCACTGAGCACGAACCGGGCTTGAGGGGCTTGCCCTCGGGCGCGGGATCGCCGATGCTGTAGATGACAGGCTGTCACAAGAGCACAAGCTCAGCTTTCGTGTGAGCCGCCACCGGATCCGGGCCCGGCGCGATGCCCCGGAGCGGGCCCGGCGCGACGGCCGGAGCGCCACCTCGAGCAGCGCAGCTGAGGAGTGATCGATCATGAAAGTGCGAGACGGCATGACCAGGCTGGTGCTGACGCTCGGGCCCGCGCACACGCTGCGCGAGGCAGCTCGCATGATGTCGGCACGACGGGTGGGCGCCGCGGTGGTGATTGACTCCGAACACGCCGGGATGGGCATCCTGACCGAGCGGGACATTCTCGACTCGATCGGCGCCGGCCAGGACCCGGACACCGAGGTCGCGGCCCAGCACCAGACCGAGCATGTCGTGTTCGCGACACCCGACTGGACCCTCCAGCGCGCGGCGGAGACGATGGTACAGGCCGGTTTCCGGCACCTCGTGGTGGTCGAGGGAAACGAGGTGACCGGGCTGCTCTCGATGCGCGACATCGTCCGCTGCTGGGCCGGCGCGGACGAGCCCGCTCGCGGGGAGCACGCGACCGCGCGAGCCTGACGGGCGGCGCCTTGCGGTCCGGTCTCCAGTGCGCCAGAGTGAGGCGCCATGCGGCTCCGCGGCGCGGTCGCGCTTGTCACTGGGGGATCGTCTGGCATCGGGGCCGCGACGGCGCGGGCCCTGGCCGCGGCGGGAGCGACGCCGCTGATCGCCGGGCGGGACCGCGGCCGGCTTGAGGCGGTGGCCCGGCAGACCGGCGGGCTCGCGCTGGAGGCCGACCTCGGATCGGCTGACGGTCCGGCCGCCCTGGCCCAGGCCGCGCTGCGGGCCGCCGGATCGCTCTGCTCCGGGCCTGCGGCCGGCCCAGAGAGGACCGGCGGAATCGACATCCTGATCAACAACGCGGGGGTCGGATGGTCGGGGCCACTCAGCGAGATGACCGCGGAGAAGGTCACCGAACTGGTGGCGGTCAACCTCACCGCGCCCATCCAGCTGACCCGGCTGCTGGTGCCCGGCATGGCCGCGCGGGGGCGGGGCCGGGTGGTGTTCGTCTCCTCCATCGCCGGCGCCACGGGCGTCCGGGGCGAAGCCGTGTACGCAGCGGCCAAGGCTGGCCTGGGCTATTTCGCGGAGAGTCTCGCCTATGAGCTGAGCGACCGCGGCGTCGGCGTGTCGGTGATCATCCCCGGCGTGATCGACACGCCGTTCTTCGAACGCCGCGGCACGCCCTACGAGCGTAAAAAACCAGAACCCCTTCCAGCCGAACGAGTGGCGCAAGCAATCACGTCAGCAATCGCACGGGACCGCTCTGTGGTCTATGTTCCGCGGTGGATGCAGCTGCCAGCCTGGCTGCACGGGGCGGCGCCCGGTGCGTTCCGCATCCTGGCCGCCCGGTTCGGGAATCCGGGCTAGCCTGCCAGCAGGTTTTTGGCCGCTGGCCGCGCTTGACTCGCCGGCCGGGGTGGGAGACTGAGAGTCAGGGGCCGGAGGAGGCACACAATGACTACCCCACCGGATTTCGGAGGGATGGAAATTGAAGAGGGCGTGCAGGAAGATCTGGGCGTCCCGGCAGAGAAGCATCGGGATCACCGGGAACGGGACTGGGACCGGGACCGAGACCGGGACGGGCTCGCGGACGACGATAACGACGATAACGAGGCGCACGCTCCAGGCCAGGTCTGCGCGCGGTGCGGCGCGGTCATCGCGTCCGGCCAGGATGTGCGGCACAGGGCCGACGGCCGGTGGGTACACGAGGTGTGCCCGCCCGATCTGACGCAGGTTCCGGGGTCCTCGCCCTAAGGCCTTCCTGGACTCCGTTTCACTGGGCTGGTTTCACTGGGCTGGTTTCACTGGGCCGGTTTCACTGGGCCGGTTTCACTGGGCCGGTTTCACTGGGCGGTTCACTGGGTCGGCCGGACTTGCGCTACCTCGGACCTCCAGCTGTGCTCGGGTTCGAAGCCGAGCAGCCGACGGGCCTTGTCAGTGGAGAACATCGACTCGTGCGGCTCCACCTGACGACGCCAGGGCACGCCGGGGAAGAACTCCCCCATCAGTTCGGTTATGGGCCGGCTCATGACGTTGTCCGGGCTGGCGATGATGAAAACCTCGGCTCCGGTGAGAGGGGCCTCCAGCGCCCTGCGCACCGCCTGAGCTCCGTCCCGAGCATCGATGTACGACCACAGGTTCCATTTTCGCTGCGCGGGGTCGTCGTCGAAGCCGGGGAACTGGACGTAGTCCTCGGCGAGCATCACGTTGGAGAAGCGCAGGCTGAAGATCTTCATCTCCGGCTCCCAGCGGCAGAATTGCCTGGCCATCTCCTCGCCCACCGTCTTGGAGAGCGCGTACGCCGACTCCGGGCGGGGCGGATATAGCTCGTCAACGGGGACGTAGGGGGGAGGGGTGTCGAAGGGCAGGCCGAGGACGGTCTCGCTGGAAGCTGACACCACGTTGCGGATCCCCAGGTGACGGGCGGCCGCGAAGACGTTGTAGGTGCTGACCGTGTTGTTGCGGAAGAGTTCCGCGCCGGTGGTCAGTCCCGGAGCGGGCACCGCGCCGAGGTGGACGACCGCGTCGACACCACGGTGGCGGTCGTCCACTTGATGGAGGACTTCCATCGTCTGGCCCATGTCGGTGAGGTCGGCGCGGACGAAGGGGCTCAGGTCGTCGTGTGGCCGCACAAGATCAACGTTGGTGACCGAGTACCCGTGTTCGAGCAGGTCCGACAGGCAAGCCCGGCCGAGCTTCCCGCTGCCACCCGTCAGCACCACTTGGGTCATGATCGCGCCCTCTCTCGCGGGCGGGCCGGCCGCGTCAGGCGGCCCGCTTATAAGCGCGGACGGCCAGCGGCGCGAAGACCACGAAGATCCCTACCAGCCACACGACGCTCTTCCACAGGTTCGCCTCGATCGGGCCACCGAGGGCCAGCGCGCGCATCGTGTTGACGATATAGGTGACCGGCTGGTTGTTGGCGAACGCCTGCAGCCAGCCCGGCATGGTCGAGATCGGCACGAACGCGGAGCTGAGGAACGTGATCGGGAACAGCCAGATGAGCCCGAACGCCTGCACCGACTCCTCGTCCCCGATGGCCAGGCCGGTGTACGCGGCGATGAGGCAGATCGCCACCCCGAACACGACGGAGAGCACGACCATGAAGATGGCCGGGACAGAGCCGTTCTGGAACCGGAAGCCAACCGCGTAACCCACCGCGAGGACGATCAGGATCGTCACCAGCATCCGCGCGGTGTCGGCGACCAGGCGGCCGGCGAGCACGGCCGAGCGTGCCATCGGCATCGACCGCAGCCGGTCGATGACGCCCTTCTTCAGCTCCTGGGCCAACGCGATGGCCGTGCCGAACGACGCGAACGCCGCGGTCTGCGCGATGATCCCGGGCATCAGGAAGTTGACGTAGCCACCTGGCACATTCACCGGGATCGCGCCGCCGAAGACGTAGCGGAACATCAGCACAAACATCACCGGCTGGATCACGGTGAACACGATGTAGGCCGGGACACGCATCCAGACCAGCAGGTTGCGCCGGGTGATGGTGAGCGTGTCGGTCACCGCCCAGCGAGCCTGGAGGAGGAGGCCGGGCTCGCCCGGCTGCGCAGCGCCCGGTGCGCCCGTCTGCGCGGCGATGGCGGTCATGACGCCACCCCCGCTGAGTCCTTCTTGCTGCCGCGGCGGCGGCCGCGGCGGCGCTGGTCCGACTGGCCGTCCTCTTCGGCGGCGTGTCCGGTCAGCGCGAGGAACACGTCATCGAGGGATGGCCGACGCAGCATCAGGCCGTGTATCTCGACGCCGGCCGCGTCCAGGTTGCGCACCGCTTCAATGAGCGCCTCGGACCCGCGGCCCCCGACCCCCACGTTGATCACGCCGGTCTCCTTGTCTACGTGCGGCTCGCCCTCACCGATCTGTGCGATCGCGGTGACGGCGTCGCTGATCCGGGTACGGTCGGGCACCGTGAACTGGAGCACATCCCCGCCGACCCGGCCCTTCAGCTCCTCGGACGTGCCGGCGGCAATGACCAGGCCGTGGTCGATGACCACGATCTCGTTGGCCAGCTCGTCGGCCTCATCAAGGTATTGAGTGGTGAGCAGCATCGTCGTGCCGCCCGCGACCAGCGACCGGATGATGTCCCACATGCCCAGCCTCGACCGCGGGTCCAGGCCGGTCGTCGGCTCGTCGAGGAACAGGACCTGGGGCTGGCCGACCAGGCTCGCGGCCAGGTCCAGGCGTCGCTGCATGCCGCCAGAGAAATTCTTGGCCGCCCGGTCGGCCGCATCGACCAGGTCGAACTGTTCCAGCAGTTCGGCCGCGCGAGCCCGAGCACGCGGCCAGCTCAGGTGATAGAGCCGTCCGACGATCTCAAGGTTCTCCCGGCCCGTGAGTTCCTCCTGAATGGCGGCCGACTGCCCGGAGAGCCCGATCGACCGGCGGACCGCGGCGGCCTCCCGCACGACGTCGTGCCCCTCCACCAGGGCGCGCCCCCCGTCCGGGCGCAGCAGGGTGGTCAGGATGCGCACGGCGGTCGTCTTACCCGCGCCGTTGGGACCCAGCACCCCCAGCACCGTCCCCGGCGGCACCGACAGGTCGATGCCACGCAACGCGCGCACCTCCCCGAACGACTTGGTCAAACCCTCCACGAGAATCGCCGGCTCTGAATTGAACCCTGCCACTACATCCTCCTGACCCTGCCACAAGCCCATCAACGTCCGCGCCCATGAACCTACCGGCAGCGCGGCGGTGCCGGCGAACGCAAAAACTCCCGCCGTCCAGGCCGGGCAAACCGCGGCCCATGAGTGCCTTCCCCATTTCTACGCGGTGCCACTGACAGTCCTGAGCATTCGGTAGGTATGACCTGATGGCCAGCACAAACTCATCGCGGCCCATGAAGCGCGGCCCATGAAGCGCTGATGGCCAGAAGCGCGCACCGACGACCCGCACATTATTTGGACATGTCTGCGATGCCATGTACGCCAGCCAGCAGGCGTACGTGGACCGGCGGCGCATCACCCTGGATGATGCTGTCAAGCACGCAGGCGCATCGCCACGCTAGGCGTGGCCTGCCGTTCGGAGGTGGGGATGAGTACGAGCCTGGGACCTGCGGCCGGTACCGGGGGCACGCGGCCGTTGCCGCGGCCCGGGGTGCCGACCCCCGGTGGCCGGTGGGACCTCGGCGCGGGCGATCCCGCGACCGTGGTCGCCCAGGCCCGCACGGCGCTGTTCGTCATGGTCGGCGTCCTGGCTGCCCTGTGGGTCATCCAGATCGCGAACTGGGCCGATCACTACCATCTGGCCGTCGAGTACGGGATCCGGCCGCGTGACCTGGCCGACCTGCCCGACATCCTTACAGCGCCGTTCCTGCACTTCAGCTGGGCTCATATCGAGGGGAACTCGGGACCGCTGTTCATCTTCGGCTTCCTGGCCGCCTACCGCGGGGTGGCCAAGTTCCTCGGCGTGACTGCCGTTGTCATCCTGGCCAGCGGCCTGGGCGCCTGGCTCACTGAGAGCGCTGGCACCGTCGGGGTCGGTGCCAGCGGGGTCGTCTTCGGCTACTTCGGCTACATCATGGTCCGCGGGCTCTTCGACCGGCACGCGATCGACGTGCTGATCGGCGCGGTGATGGCGCTCTGCTTCGCCTACCAGTTCACCGTCCTGCTACCGCATGCCGGGATCGGCTGGCAGGCGCACATCGGCGGGCTCCTCGGAGGCGTGGCGGCCGGCTGGCTCTTCCGGGACCGGCGCACCGCCGGGACGGCCGGCTCAAAGGCCGGCCTGAGCGGCTCGAAGGCCGGCCTGAGCGGCTCGAAGGCCGGCCTGGGCGGACAGCCGGCACCGCCGTCTGGCTCACCGTAAACCGCTGCGCCGCGTCCTAGCCGCCGTAGCGGTCCTCGCCGGAATCTACCCGCCGAACTGAGATGTCCTCGGAGCGATGCCGCTGAGCGCGTGGGCGATGCAGCGGTAGGCGCGCGCCCCGCTGTTGAACGCAGCCTCGTCCGGCGGCAGCACGGCGATCTCCCACGCACTCCCCGGGATCTG
This sequence comes from Streptosporangiaceae bacterium, assembly GCA_036394075.1. Taxonomy (GTDB): domain Bacteria; phylum Actinomycetota; class Actinomycetes; order Streptosporangiales; family Streptosporangiaceae; genus JAWWPY01. The sequence continues at coordinate 4,331 of DASWFT010000437.1, read as the reverse complement.
GAGTGCCGGGCCCGTCCGTGACTTGACCAGCACCGCCGTTGAGCACACGGCACGCACGCTCGGGTTCGCCTGCACGTTTCCGCCCGCCGGAAGCGGCTGCGAGCGGATGTGCTCCCACCGCCGCAAATGTGATCGCAGGCGGCGCTGATTGGTCAGGCTGGGATCACGAGGTGGAGATGCGCGGGCGCGAGATGGACGTCGACGCGTCGCCCCCAGTCGAAGGGGAGCGAGTCGGTTTCGATTCCGTCGGCGAAGATCGAGCCGCCAGTCTCCATTTCTGACCAGGCGGTGAGCCAGTCGCCCGCGTCCAGGGAGCCTTCACGGATCGTGGTCTGGCTGCCGGAGGCCGGGAATGGCTCGCGGACGAAGAACGCGAGCCGGTGTTCGGTTGGCTGGGGAAGCGGCAGCGTGGACTGCCGTTCGAGGGAGATCGACCGGGCCCAGCCGGTGGAGCCGGTGCCGGTGCAGACGATGAGGCCGGAGGAGATCTGGTGCAGCTGGGTCTGCGCAGAGGCGAGCCGGTAGCGGGCGGACTGGTGGCTGCAATGGCCGATGAAGATCTCGTTGAGGGCTAGCAGCGTCGTGCCGTCGTCGAGGCGTGCCTCGGCCATCGCCCGCTCCTCGACAGCGGCGCGTCCTGCCGCGGCAGGCTGGAGCAGATCGGCTGCCTCGCCTGGCGTGCAGCGCACCAGCACGCCCTCGTAGCTGGCCGGGTCAGGGTTGACGCCGATGACGGGCTGGCCGGTCAGGTACTTCGCCACGTTGGGGACCAGGCCGTCTTGGCCGATCACCACGATGACGTCGTCGGGCTCGAACAGGAACCGGTCGAGATCGCCGCGGGTCACCATTCCCCGGCGCCACTGGCGGGGGATCGCGGCGGTCACCATGTCGCGGGCCGCTGTGAGGCGGTGGTGGCGTTCCTCCGGCTCGGTAATTTCCCCGCCGCGTGCGCGCAGGAAGAACTCCGCCTGGCCGCGCGTGCCGTGCTCGGCCAGCATCTGCTCGTACTCGGTGGGCCGGGTGACCATGACCACCCGGGGAAGCCGCGCCTGGGTCATGTCAGCCTTCAGCGGTCCTGGCTTGCCGCGGAGCCCGAGTGCCCGTTGAGGAACCGGGCGGCCAGCGGCCCTAGCAGGTCAGGGGTGAGGTACAGGTGCTCGACCTTGCCGAGGTTGGCGGCCACCTCGCGGGCGGCCATGCCGAGGAGCACGGTCGAGGACAGGTCCCGGTAGGCGTTCAGCCGGTCGCGCTCAGCGTTTACGCGTGCGCCCTCGACAGAGGTGATTGCCTGCGCCTCGGCCGCCGCCATCACTTGCCGCTTGCTGGCGGCCGCCTCGGTGGCGATGCGCAGCGCCTGGGCCTCGTCGCTGGCCCGGCGCTGGGCGTTCTCGCCCTCCTGGGCGATCAGCCGCTCCTCTTGCCGGGCGAGCTCGGTCTTGTTGTTCAGCTCGTTCTCGGCGATCGCCCGCTCCTTCTCTACCGCCTGGGCACGCCGGGCGAAGGTCGCCTCGTCCGCCTGCTGCTGGATGGCCTCGCGGGTCGGCGTCTGCAGTGCCTTATCCATGTCCGCGGTCGGCTGCACGGTAGCCACCCGCACCGCGGTCACCTCCACGCCCATCGAGCTCAGCAGCGCATCATCGGTCAGCGCGGCGGTCAGCCTGCCCCGCAACCGATCGACGCCCTCGCGCAGCGAGACGACCAGCTCGGTCTGGGCGAGGTACTCGTGCGCGAGTTCCTGGGCGAGCTGGGTCAGCAGTCCGGCCAGCTGCTCAAGCGGAGTGCGCCGCCACGCGCCGGTGTCCAGGTCGATGGTGAAGTCGACGCGCTCAGCCAGCTGCTGCGGGTCGGTGATGCGGTAGGCGATCACACCCTGCACGACGGCCTGCTGGAAGTCAGAGGTCCGCCCGCGGAACAGGAACGGCACCTCCCGGTCGTCAAGGGGTACCTCGGCGACCGCAGCGGCCAGTGGCCGGAACCACAACGCCAGGCCACGGCCGGAACGGGCCAGCTTGCCGTTGCGGAAATACAAGGTATGGGCGGCCTGGTCGCCGCGTAGGTGACGCACGGCGGGGTACTTGCGGATCTCAGCCATCGTTGTTCTCCTTGCGGCCCCGGGGGGAGGTGTTCTTCACGAACCGGTAGAGCTCGGCCGGGCGGTAAGCGACGTCGGCCTCACGTTGGCCGGTGGCTCGCAGGTGGCCACCGGCGAGCATCCGCCTGCGGAATGAGTCCTTGTTCAGCGCCCGCCCGAGGATCGCCTCGTGAATGTCCTGTAGCTGGCGCAAGGTGAAGGAGCGGGGCAGCAGCTCATAACCGACCGGCGCGTAGCCGAGCTTGCCCCGCAGGCGCTTGACGGCAGCACCCAGGATGTCCGCGTGGTCGAAGGCCAGCGGCAGCACATCGCCGTCAGCACGCGCCGTCACAGGTCCGCCGCGCTCACCCGGCCAGGCAACGTCGAGGCTTGCCACCACGACGTCATCGTGGTGATGCTCGCCGGGTACATCGGCGAGGCGTCCCGCGTCGACGAGGGCGATGTAGGCCACGGTAATAACGCGGGTCCGGGGATCCCGCCCAGGGTCACCGAACGTGTACAGCTGCTCCAGGTAGGCGCCCCGCAGGCCGCTCTTGATTTCCAGGACTCTCGCGGCTGCCTGGTCCAGGCCCTCGCCGAAGCCGGCAAACCCGCCCGGAAGAGCCCACCATCCCTGCTGCGGAGGCTCGGCGCGGCGCACGAGCAGGCACCGCAGCTGGCCCTGCCCGACCGTGAGAACGACCACGTCAACCGCCACGGACGGCCGCTCGTACAGCCCGGGGTCATAGCCGGCCAGAAACTCCTCGTCACCTGGATGCCGACCCTTAGCTGCCACATACATATATGTAGATCACATATAAGTGGTTTGTCAACAGCGCGGCACCATCCACCCTGATCCGGAGCCGACGCACTGCGCCAATGCCCTCACCTGACGCCACCGACCCCGGCGGCCGGCCCGCGCCTGCCTGACGGCCGCTCCGCCCGACCTTGGCTGTCCGCCTCGCCGGACCTCGCCGCGTGATCCCGCACGCGCGTCGCGGCTGACAGGCAGCGAGCCCCGGCCTGGGCAGAGCGAGGGCTGGTCCGGCCTGTGCCGCCAAGAAGCGTGATGCCATCGATTTCTTTTTTTCTGTTTTTGTCCATTTCTTGCAGACATGTGTGGAGTTATCTACAGTTCGGATGTCTGAGCGTTCAGAACGAGCTTCCGCGGCCAGCCTGCCGCTACCACAGGGGTACGGGGCGCTATCCCACAACCCCGCAGTAGCGAGGGGACCACCAGCAATGACCGCCGGCTCTAGCTTGGGTAGACCTGGAGCTCGGAGATCTGGCCGGCGGGCCATCCGGTGTTGGCGGTGAAGGTGAGCTTGAGGTAGCGGGTTGTGATGGGGTTGAAGGTGACGGTGACGGTGTTGCCGGTGGCGGGGTTGAAGGTGTAGCCGGCTGATCCGGCGATGGTGGTGTAGGTGGTGCCGTCAGTGCTTCCAGCGATGGACAGCGTCTGCGTCCGGGTGGCCCAGGCGGTGGAAGGAGGCAGATCCATGACGATCCGGCTGATGGTGACGGGTGAGCCGAGGTCGACCTGGAGCCACTGCGGGAACGCGTTGTTCGTGCTCTCCCAGTAGGTCGACGTGTTGCCGTCGTTGGCGTTCGACGGCGGGTAGCCGCCCACGGAGCCGCTCGCGGTCATTGTCTTGCCGATGGCGAGGTTGGTCGAGGACGAGCTGACCCCGGTACCGGTCAGGCTGACCGTGGCCAGGCCGTTCGTCGCGTTGCTCGAGATCGTCAGGGAGCCGGTGCGCGTCCCCGCTGTGGTGGGCGTGAACGTCACGTTGAAGGTGCAGCTCGCGCCGGCGGCGAGGCTTGTTCCGCAGTTGTTCGTCTGCGCGAAGTCGCCGCTGATCGAGATCGAGCTGATCGATGCCGACGCGTTCCCCGTGTTGTGCACGGTGACCGCCTGCGCCGCACTCGTGGTGCCGACGTTCTGGCTCGCGAACGTCAGGCTCGATGGCGTCACCGACAAGGTCGCGGAGGACCCGCTGCTGCCGCTCGGGTATACCTCTAGCTCGCTGGCCTGGCCCGCGGGCCAGCCGGTGTTCGCGGTGAAGTTCAGCCGGACGAACCGGGCCGACGTGGACGCGAACGTGATCGTCGCCGAGTTGTTGTTCGTGTTCGGGTCGAAGGTGTAGCCGGCGGACGGAACGATCGTGGAGAACGTCGTCCCGTCGGTGCTGCCGAGGACCGACAGCGTCTGGGTGCGAGCGCCCCACGCGGTCGAGGGCGGCAGCTTGATCACGACTTT